>JANXUX010000095.1 GCA_025351965.1 Actinomycetes bacterium
AATCGCCCCGTCCAGACCAGCTGCCCACTTCACATCCATCGCGGTCGCGTCCCTTCGCATCCATCCAGCATGGAACCACTCCACACCTCAGTCCACGATGTCCCGCGACATCACCTGTCCACGATGTCCTGACAGAACACACCATCAACGTTGATGATGTGCGGTGACATGAACGGTCGTGTTCCGTACCGACTCAGTCGGTGAGGATCACGCCGGAGTGCTGGTTGCGTTCCCAGGCGGCGGACAGCGCGGCGTACTTGCCGCCGAGCGCGACCAGCTCGTCGTGGCTGCCGAGCTCGGCCAGGCCGCCAGCATCGACCACAGCAATCCGGTCGGCCCGCCGCACCGTCGACAGACGGTGCGCGACGACGATGACTGTGCGGTCCGACATCAGCGATTCCAGGGCGTGCTCGACCTCGGCCTCCGTGCCGGGGTCGAGGTTCGACGTGGCTTCGTCGAGGACCAGCACCGCTGGATCGACCAGCGCGGCCCGGGCGAGCGCGATCAGCTGACGCTCGCCGGCCGACAGGCGCGAACCGCGTTCGCGCACCTCGGTGTCCAGCCCCTCGGGGAACGCGAGGAAGTGGTCGAGCACGCCGATCGCAGCGAGTGACTGGGCGATCTCGTCGTCGGTGGCCCCCGGCCGGGCGATGCTCAGGTTGTCGCGGATGGTACCGCTGAACAAGAAGCCCTCCTGGGGAACAACGACGACCCTGGTGCGCAGCGAATGCAGCGTCGCCGAGCGGAGGTCGATCCCGCCGAACGAGACGGTCCCCGATGTCGGGTCGTACAGCCGGGACATCAGCTTGGCGAGCGTGCTCTTGCCGGCTCCCGTCGGCCCGACCAGGGCGACTCGTTCGCCGACGCCGACCGTCAGCGAGACATCGGACAGCACCGGCCGGCCGGGCACGTACTCGAAGCCGACTCGGTCGACGACGACCTCACCGAGCGCTGGCAACTCGACCGCGTCGGGGCTCTCGTCGACCTCGGGCAGCGTGTCGAGGATGCCGTAGAGCTTCTGCAATGCGGCACCGGCGGATTGCACCGTGTTGTACAGCTGCGACAGTTGCTGCATCGGCTCGAACAGGCTGCTCAGCAACAGCACGAACGCCGTGACGACGCCGAGGCTGACCGATCCGCGGTGCACGAGGTAGCCGCCGACACCGACCATGGCCGCAGTGGCGACGATGCCGCAGAACTCGACCAGGGCGAAGTACCAGACAGACACGCGGATGCTGTGCATGTGCGAATCGAACAGCGAGCCGTTGGACTCGGCGAAGCGACGGGACTGCTCGTCCTCGCGCCCGAACGCCTGGATGACCCGGACGCCGGTGATGCCCTCCTGCAACGCGCTGAGGTTGTTGCCGACACGCTCGCGCACCTGCAGGTACGCGCGGTTGGAGTCGCGCTGGAACCGGATCGAGGCAACGACGATGATCGGGAACACGATCAGGGCGAGCAGCGTGAGCTGCCAGCTGAGGACGAACAGCACTGTCAACGCCATGACGACGAGGAGCCCGGCTGACACGAACTGGAGCAGACCGAACTGGATCAGCTCGGCCATCGACTCGACGTCGGCCGTCATCCGCGAAACCAGCACGCCCGTCTTTTCGCGGTCGAAGTAGGCGAGGCCCTGACGTTGCAGATGGTCGAAGACGCGCACCCGGAGATCGCGCAGGAAACCCTCGCCGGCACGGTTGATGTACACGTACTGGAAGCGGGCGATGACGTACGCCACCACCGTCACGGCGATGTACGCGGCGACGGCCATGTTCAAGACGCGTCCGCTGCCAGCGGAGATGCCGTGGTCGATGCCGTAGCTGACGATGACCGGACCGGCCAGCGTCGTCGCGGTCCAGATCGTCACCAGCGTGAGCGCAGCGACGATCGTGCGGTGATATGGCGCAGCGAACTGCCACGACCGACGCATCAGCTGCTTGGTGGCCTCACGGTCGAGCTTGTCCTCCTCGGAGACGGGGGTTCCCCACATTCGTCACTCCCCCCCGATCGGCTCGGGTGCGGCCGCCCAGGACGCGAGCACATCGCGGTAGGCGGCGTTCGACGCCAGCAGCTGGTCGTGGGTGCCCTGCGCGGCGACACGTCCTTCGTCGAGGAGCAGCACTGTGTCGGCGAGGGCGATCGTGCTCGGACGATGGGCAATGACGATCGTCGTCCGGTCGCGCATGACCGTTGCCATCGCCTCGCGGATCTCGTGCTCCTTGGAGGGGTCGACCGCTGAGGTGGCGTCGTCGAGGATCAGCACTCGCGGGTCGGCGAGGATGGCCCGTGCAATCGCGATTCGCTGGCGCTGGCCGCCGCTGAGCGAGAAGCCACGCTCGCCGAGCAACGTCGCGTACCCATCGGGCAGGTCGAGGATGAACTCGTGGGCACCGGCGAGCTGGGCGGCGGTCTCGATCCGCTCGAGGGTGGCTTCGGGGTGTGAGAAGGCGATGTTCGCCGCCACGGTGTCGTGGAACAGCAGGGTGTCCTCGAACACCACCCCGACGGCGTGGCGGAGGTCGTGAAGACGCAGACTGTGCAGGTCGCAACCGTCGAGCTCGATCATTCCCTGTTGCACGTCGTAGAAGCGCAGCATCAGTCGGGTCACGGTGGACTTGCCGCTGCCTGTCGAGCCGACGATCGCGACCGACGTACCGCCGGGGATCGTGACGTCGAAGTGCTCGAGCACAGGACGGGTCGGGTCGTAGCCGAACGTGATGTCGCGGAACACGACCGTGCCGAGCGCCGGCGACGCTGAGCGAGAAGCAGCGGCCACCGGGAGCGCCACGGGATGCACCGGATCGGCAACTTCGGGGTCGGTGCCCAACACGCGCTGCACGCGCTGGAGCGCCACCGCTGCCCGCTGACCCGTGGCGAGCATCATCCCGATGTTGCGCATCGGCCAGATCAGCAGGAGCACGCTCGAGTTGAACTGGATCAGCTGGCCGACCGACATCTGGCCATTCAGCACGCGGTGTCCGCCGATCGCGAGGACAGAGATCAGACCGATCGACGGGAGCAGATCGATGGCCGGCAGAAAGCGTGCCCGGATGCGTGCGGCCTGCAGCGAGACGGTCCGGATCCGGTCCGCCTCGTCGGTGAGCTTGGCCGACTGTACGCCCTCGGCGCCGAAGCCCTTGACCACCCGCACGCCCGAAACGGACTCCTCGACGACCGTGGCCAACGCGGCCTGGCGGTTCTGCACGGCCATGACGGCTGGATGGATCTTGCCGTTGAACCGACGCGCCGAGAGGTTCACGAACGGCAACGGGATCAACGCAAAGAGGGCCAGCAACGGATCACTACTGACGAGCAGGACGATGATCGCGACGAACTGGAAGAGGTTGCTGAGCACGAGCGGAATCATCACCACGAACGCCTGCAGCTGCTGGAGGTCGCTCGATGCACGGCTCATCAGCTGTCCGGTCTGGGCGTGGTCGTGGTAGCTGACGTGGAGCCGGATGATGTGATCGAAGAGCCGTTCGCGCAGGCGCGATTCGGTCGTGCGACTCTCGCGGAATGCCAGCCAGCGCCGCCATCCGGTGAAGATGCCGGCGAGCACACCGACGCCACCGATGATCAGCGACCACTTCAGCAGCGACTCGTCACCGGTGATTCCACGGTCGATCGCGTTGCGGATCAGGGTCGGGATGGACACCTTCGCCGCCGCCCACGCAACGCCCACCAGCACTCCGGCGATCAGGCCGCGCTTCTGCTCGGCGAGTAGTCCGGTGAGCAGCCTCCACGGCGTCCGCTCCGCGTCGGATCCGTCGTCTGCGATGTCCTCCGCTGCATTCACACGCACATCCCCCGTTCCACGGCGCCGTTCCGGCCCGGCTGGAACAGGTCGCCTCGAGGCCATCGACACGGATGTTCTCTGCTTCCACGCTACTTCTGCGACCTGTCCGCCGACGGGTCGAATACCCGCGGTGTGCCGGGCGGCATAGCCTCGGCAGATGAACCTCGTTGGTTGGATCGTGGTCGGCCTCGTTGCCGGGTGGCTGGCGCGGTGGGTGGTCAAGGACGATCGCCAGGGCTGCCTGTACACGATGATCGTCGGCGTGCTCGGTGCTCTGATCGGCGGCGCGCTCATGAACGCGACCGGGCGCTCGGGCATCGGCGACTTCGATCTCCGCTCGATCCTCGTCGCTGCGCTGGGTGCGATCCTGCTCCTGCTCGTCCTGCAGGCGATCGGCGGACGCGGGCGCCTGCGCCGCCGCCGACGCTGACCCGGTCTCGCCGGACCTGTGCCCGTGGTCCTACAGTGCGGCCATGGCCGACATCTCCGCTGAGCACGTCCGTACCGAGGTCTCCGACTGGGTGGCAGCGCACTGGAACCCCGAACTCACCGTCGCCGAGTGGTGGAAGCTGCTCGCCGCGAGCGGCTACGCGTCGTCGATGCTGCCCGAGAATCTCGGCGGCCGCGGGTATCCCCGTCACCTCGCGACCGTGGTCAGCAATGCGCTCGGCGAGCACGGCGTGGTCGGGCCGCCGAACGGTCTCGGGCTGATGCTGGCGGCGCCGACGATCGCCGCCCACGGATCACCAGAGCAGCAGGCCACGTACATCCCGCGGATCCTCGACGGCACCGATTCATGGTGCCAGCTGTTCAGCGAGCCGGGTGCCGGGTCGGATCTCGCCGGTCTCGGGACCAGGGCCGAGCTCGACGGCGACGAGTACGTGATCAGCGGTCAGAAGGTCTGGACGAGTGGCGGCCAGATCGCCAACTGGGGGATGCTGATCGCCCGGACCAACGTCGATGCGCCCAAGCACCAGGGCATCTCCTACTTCGCGTTCCCGATGGATCAGCCGGGTGTCGACGTTCGGCCGCTGCGCGAGATGACCGGTCGGGCGATGTTCAACGAGGTGTTCATCGACGAGGCCCGGGTGCCGGTCGCCAACCTGATCGGCGGCCTCAACAACGGCTGGGCCGTCGCCAACACCACACTGATGGTCGAGCGGGCCAGCCTCGGCAGCGGCGGAGGGGGCGGTGCCGGGCTCGGCTCCGCGCTGCCCGGGCCGATCGCCGGCCAGCTCGAGCGCCCGGTCGGCGAGTTCGTGGCCTCACGCGCCGGCACGGGCAGTGGTTCGGTCGGCGGCAACACCGTCAAGCAGTACACCAAGCTCGCCGAACAGCTCGGCGTGCTCGGCGATGCCACCGTCCGTCAGGGTCTCGCGGAGCTGTACACGCTCGGCGAGGTCGGTCGGCTCAACCTGACCCGCGCCCGCAGCGGCCAGCGCACGACCGGTGTCGAGGGCAACCTCGCCAAGCTGCTCGGGACACACACACTGCGCAGGGCACGCGAGGTCGGCAACCACATCATCGGCGCCCAGGGCATGCTGTGGGGACCGGACACCTTGTCCAAGGGTTCGGTCCAGGAGATGACCGTGTTCTCGCCGGGGCCGGCCATCTACGGCGGAACCGATCAGATCCAGAAGAACATCGTCAGCGAGCGCGGCCTCGGCCTGCCCAAGGAGCCCGGCGACTTCCGCACGACCCCGTACCGCGAGCTGCCCAAGAACGGCTGATCGTTCGCGCTCGCCGGGGCGGCGCGAACTATGCCAGCGGCCGCAGCAGCGCCGTGACGCGATCCTTCGGACGACCGATCAGCGCCGCGTTCGCGGTGACCACGAGCGGCCGCTGCAGCATCGCCTTGTGCTTGCCGAGGATCTCGACGACCTGGTCCTCGGTGGCGACGTCGGCGTCCGTCAAGCCGAGCTTGGCGAAGTTGGCGTCCCGGCGGACCAGATCCGTCACGGGATCCTCGAGCTTGGCGATGATCAAGCGCAACGCCGCTGCGTCGGGCGGCGTCTTCATGTAGAGCACGATGTCGGCAGCGACACCGAGGTCCTGGGCAATGCGCACGGCATTGCTGGACGAGTTTCAATTGGGGTTGTGGTAGATCGTGACGTCGGCCATCCGCAGACCGTACAAGGCGCGGCGGCGCGGCGCCCTCCGGCACCACTGCGACACCCCTCGCGTACGTTGACCATGACGGCTTCCCCCGGCGATGATCCACAGCTCTCTTCGGGGGTTCCCCATGTCTTCCACGTCCCACGGTCGGTTTCCGCACGCCGGTCGCGATCCCATCCTCTGTCTCGACCACGCGCTCGCAATCTTCGATGTGCAACTGCATCGGCCGTTGCGGGCCGAGACGCTTGTGATGTTCCTCGACCATCACCACCACGGCTCGACGTTGGTGACGGTCACCGACACCGTCCTGGCGAAGCAATTGTTGGAGGTCGCCGAGGTGATGGCGCTGGCCGGCTCGGCCCGGCCGGAGATGAGCGGACTCGTGCTGGCGTCGGTCCGGCCGGGGCACGGTCTGCAGTCCGGTGACGACGAGCTGTGGACCCGGGCCTCGAACGTGACGGAGGCGAACGGGATGATCCTGATCGACTGGTTCGTGATCAGCCCGCACGGCACCTGCAGCCCGCGCGAGTTGATCGGGTTGCCATCGCGATGGCCGCAGTGATCAGGGCCGGATGCACCCGTGCAGCCGAGCGCTCGCCGCAACCGCCGCAGCAACTGCCTCGGCGACGCCGGGCTCGAAGACCCCTGGCAGGATCCGGTCGGTGGTGGGCTCGGGCACCATCGCCGCGAGCGCCGCCGCCGCCGCCAACTTCATTGCGTCGATGCACTGCGTGGCGCGGACGTCGAGCATCCCGCGGAACACGCCGGGGAAAGCGAGGACGTTGTTGATCTGGTTCGGGTAGTCGCGGCCGAGATCCGACCGACGCCAGGGGTGTAGGCCATGGCCAGTTCGTCCGGATTGCGGACCTGCACCCGCGGGGCCATCTGGATCTTTCCGCCGCGATGCAATTCGAACGTTGCGTCGAGGACGATCGTGCCTTGGCGTCCGGGGACGTCCCGATCGCCGCGCGGACGCTGTCCTGCTGGGCGGTGCTCGAGCACGCGACGATCATCGTGCGTGACCCGTCGTCGTTGGTGTCCATCGAGCGGATGTCGGCACCACTGGCGACGATCGCGCGCATCACGTCGCCGGCACCTGCTGCACCCTCCACGGCGATCTCGACATACAGAGCGAAGCCGGCCGACGGTCGCGTCGGTTGCTGGATGTGATGACCGGGATGTGACATGGCTCGTCCTGACGGAGAAAGCCGACTTCAGCTACGACACCCGGAGCCGAAGTCGGCGGGGGTGGAGCAAGGGTTCACACGCTCAACGTGAGCGATACACCCGTACGCCGCGCCCGCTGGGAACTACTGCGGGAATGGCGACGGGTACGCGTGCTGCTGCGGCGACGATGGATGCTGCGGTGGCAGCAAGCACGGCGACGACAGCAACGATCACGGAGCCGACTCTATGCCGCCCGTCCCGGAATCGCCAAGCACATCCCAAGATCTGTCACGGTTTCACCGTCCGCTGCCAGACCGAATTGATCCGAGCGTGACGTTCGCTCACACAGAACGTCTGTGCGAGCACAAACACGTTCGTTTGCACTTTCGCTCACACAGACGTTCTGTGCGAGCGGCGAGCCGCACACCGGCCGCACCCCGGCCGCACGACTGCGGCGAGCTGCCTGAATCAGTGGCAGCCGCAGGCTGAACCGCAGCCGCCGCCACCCGACGGTGCCGCCGGCATCGGCGACTTCGCGCCACCGGCCGATGCACCGACGCTGGCGAAGACCGACAGCAGGCGCACGGCGTTGTCGTGGCCTGACGGACACGCAGCGGGCAGGTTCGATTCGGCCATCGAACGACGGACCTCGAACGTGTCGTCACAGGTCTTGCAGCGGAACTCGTAGAGCGGCACGGCGTCACGATAGCCGCACACGCATCGATCGGACTGACGGGATGCAGTTCACCGGCATGACGCCCGATCCTCCACCGGCGGCGGACGAACCGCAGTGACGCTGCGGCGCATCGGCGGGAGTGGTTGACTGGGGTCATGTCACAGGTCCAGACGATGCCCGGCCAGACGATCCCCGACACCGAGGAGGTGCTGGAGACCGGCGAGCCGGCGATGGCCCACATCGTCAAGACCGAGCCGGGCGAGACGGCTGCGGCAAAGGTGCTCGAGGCACGGATCTACGGAACCCCGATCGAGGCGTTGTGCGGCCATGTCTGGGTGCCGTCGCGGGACCCCAAGCAGCTCCCGCTCTGCCAGAAGTGCAAGGACGTCTACGACATGTACAAGTCGTTCAACGGCGGCCTCAACGACCATCCCGACGAGTGAGCGAGCCGGTATTACGGATCCGCGAGGCCGTGCGCGGTTTGGTCGTGGACTCAGATGACCGCGTGCTGCTCGTGCGGTTCGATTTCCCGACACGCACCGTCTGGGCCGTGCCCGGTGGCGGGATCGATGCCGGCGAGACCGCCGAGGATGCACTGCGACGTGAGCTGATCGAGGAGGTCGGGTTGGTCGATCCCGACATCGGACCGCCGCTGTGGGACCGGCTGCACGTGTTCCCGTTCATCAACGGACTGTTCGACGGCCAGCACGAGCGATGCCATCTCGTCCGGGTCGACGCAACGTTCGAGCCTGCTCCAGCGTTCAGCTGGGAGCAGCTGAACGCCGAGTACATCATGGCGATGCAGTGGTGGTCGGCTGCCGAGCTGCGTGCCGCCGGGGTGATCACCGCACCGAGATCGATGGTCGACCTCCTCGACGACCTGTTCGCCAACGGTCCACCTGCCGAGCCGGTGTCGGTCGGCGAGTAGTCCCACGTCGCTGGGGTCCCCTCAGCAACGACCAACGGTGTGCAGGTTGTCGAAGTTGACCACGCAATCCGTCGGCACGCCATCGGTTGCCGCTGTCAGTTCGAGTTCGGAGACCAGCCCACGAGCCGTCCGCGTGAGTGCCGCGACGACGACCGCTCCGATCCGGTCGGCAACGGGATCGCGTGTCAGAACGAGCACCGGCCGGT
>JANXUX010000213.1 GCA_025351965.1 Actinomycetes bacterium
CCTCGCGCATTCTCGGGACCTACCCCGACAAGCTGGCGGTGAAGGCCGCACGTCAACTCGGTGACCTTGGCGTCGACGTGCGCACTGGCGTGACTGTGACCGACATCGACGATCGCCGCGTCGAGACTTCACATGGGATCATCGCCGCGCGAACCGTCGTGTGGGGTGCGGGCAACGAGGCGTCGCCGCTGGCCCGGGCGGTTGGCGCCGAGACCGACCGGGCAGGACGGGCGATCGTCGGCGGCGACCTCGCCGTGTCGGGTCATCCGGAGATCTTTGTGATCGGCGATGTGGCGCACGCCGAGACGAACGGCACCGTGGTTCCGGGCGTGGCGCAGGGAGCGATGCAAGGTGGCAAACACGTCGCCCGGGTGATCCGCGCGGACCTCGACGGCGACGACCGGCCGGTCTTCCGATACCGCAACAAGGGTGAACTGGCGACGATTGGCCGATCATCGGCGGTCGGGACCATTGGCTGGTTCCAGCTTTCGGGGTGGATCGCCTGGATGGCGTGGTGGGCGATCCACATCGTGTTCCTCATCGATTTTCGGAAGCGCTTCATTGTCTTCTTCAGCTGGGCGTGGAGCTATCTCACGTTCCAACGGGGAAGTCGGTTGATCACGAGCACGTGGTCGCCGAGAACCGATGACGGCCCACCGATGGCCGAGCCAACCTGAACAACAACAGCAACGGCCACGGGAAGCTCCGCCGCGCGTTCTCGAGCACCGGGTCTGTCAGAAGCGGGTGTCGATCGCGTCCGTGACGATTGATCTCGGACGGAGGCGTGACTCTGGGCTGTTCGCAACTGCTGTCGTAGCGTTGCGCTTGATGCGGCACGGCTCAGGACGTTCTTGACAGCGATTGCCGAGTGGGGATCTGCGGGTCAGCGGTTCCGATATTGACGATCAAGCAGCTTCTGCTGGCGGTGACTGCGCGTTGGCGGTGGGCCGGGAGCGAGGCACCGGATCGGTAGCAAGCTGCGTTGGTTGGCGGAGTCGGGACCGGCCGGCTCCCGAATAGACCTAGGGTGCTCGGTTATGACGGTGAAGGTTTTGAGCAACGAGGATCCTTTATTGTGGGGCCGACTTCGCCGTCCGGATCCGCGCCGCGTGTTGGCCGTCCGAGGTGTCCACGACCATGGGACCTCGGAACCGCTTGTCTCACCCGATGCAATCATCTACTGCTTTTTCGGGGCGTCGGGATGATCCTGCTCGATGGGGCGCCAGTCGCCTCGCTCGAGGAATACGTCAAACGCGGTGGCGGCGCTGCGCTGGGTATAGCGGTCGAGTCCGGGCCTGACCACGTGCTCGATGAACTCGGGTTCTCGGGTCTGCGAGGTCGTGGAGGTGCCGGGTTCTCGACCGCTCTGAAGTGGCGTTCGATCGTTGCTGGCGGTGCGGAGGCCGGCGAGCGTTTTGTTGTGGCCAACGGTGCGGAGGGTGAGCCGGGGACGTTCAAGGATCGCGCGCTGATGCGCCATAACCCGTATCTGATGCTGGAGGGGTTGTTGGTTGCTGCGCGCACGGTTGGTGCTCGCCGGGTCTTTGTTGCGTTGAAGTCGTCGTTCGAGTTCGAGGCTGACAGGGTGGCGCTGGGGGCGGCCGAGATGGCTTCGGCCGGGTGGGCCGACGATGTTCAGATCGAGCTTGTCCGTGGCCCAGATGAGTATCTGTTCGGTGAGGAGAAGGCGTTACTCGAAGTGATCGAGGGCGAAGAGCCGCTGCCACGCTTGTTCCCGCCGTACTTGTCTGGGTTGTTCACGACGAACCCGCAGGTGGGTTGGTCGGCGGGAAGAACACTCGCCGACTTCGGGTCCGAAGGGTCGAATCCGACGTTGGTCAACAACGTCGAGACGTTGTCGACTGTCCCGGCGATCGTCGCGAACGGTGGGGCGTGGTATCGGGGCTTCGGTACGGCGGAGTCGCCGGGCACGATGGTGTGCACGGTGTCGGGCGACACCCTGCGTCACGGTGTCGGCGAGTTCGAACTCGGGACACCCGTGGCGACGGTGATCGCAGAGTTGGGCGGTGGGATGATGGATGGTCGAGCCGTCAAGTACGTGCTGTCGGGGATCTCGAATCCGGTACTGCGAGGCGAATTGATCGATACGCCGCTCACGTACGAACACATGGAATCGGTCGGCGCCGGTCTTGGGACGGGTGGATTCATTGTCTACGACGATCGCACCGATCCCGCCGAGTTAGCCCATGCTGTCTCGCGTTTCCTGGGCGTCGAGTCGTGCGGCCAGTGCTCGGCGTGCAAGCTCGGTTGTCAAGCGATCACCGAGTTGTTGTCGGGTCTCGACGGCGTCACCGAGGGTGCGGCGTACGGCGACATCTCGGCACGCTTGGCGAGCGTTACCGATGCGTCGCGTTGCTTCCTGCCGTCCCAGGAGCAACGCGTCGTGACGAGCCTATTGTCTGACATGCGCGACCCTGAATCGCGTCGTCCAGCACGAGGGCTGGAGCTGACCAAGATCGTTGACCTTGTCGGCGACCGATTCGTCCTCGATGACACCCAGGCCCGCAAGCGCCCCGATTGGACCTACGAGCCCAAGGCGAATTGATCGAACCGCATGGTTTGCCGCGTGGATGGATTCATGTGTCAG
>JANXUX010000154.1 GCA_025351965.1 Actinomycetes bacterium
GGGTCGTCGCCCGCGACGTCGAGCGGATGGTCGGCTTCGTGAATGTGATCTGGGACGGGCTGGTGCATGCGTGGATCCAGGACACAATGGTCGACCCTCGTGCCCATCGACGAGGTATCGGCACCCAGCTCGTGCTCGAAGCCGTCACAGCCTCGCGGGCAGCGGGATGCGAGTGGCTGCATGTCGATTTCGATGACGATCTCCGGAGCTTCTACTTCGACGCCTGCGGCTTCACCCCAACGAATGCCGGCCTCATCGCGCTCCAGTAGTACTGCTGGACTGACACAACCAGCCGTGCGCCTGTCCGGCGTTCTGGGGCGCGCTCAGATCGGATGTCCCAGCGCGTCGGCGGCTTGCACACCAGCGCAATCGGTCGTCGACCGGTCCTGTCATCGCGGCGTCACCGACCGCGAGGGCGTCTGTGCTCGCGAGACCGGCCTGGTGCAGCAGGGAGGCGACGGCGTACTCGACACGATGCAACCAAACTTGGGTCCGGGGCCTGATTCCAGCTCATTGACGCCAGGTCGGACGGCCGGGATTTCGAATCAGAAGCGGCCACCGTCGACCATGAATTGCTGGGCGGTGCAGCCGCCGCTGTCGTCGGCGGCGAGGAAGAGGATCATCTGCGCGAACTCGTTGGGCAGGATCCGCTTCTTGATCGCCTGATCCTTCAGCGTGGCCTCCTCGCCCTCCGCCGACCACCACTTGGTGAGTTGACGCTCGGTGGGCACCCAGCCGGGCAGCACGGTGTTGACCCGCACGTTGTTCGGCCCGAAAGTGCGGGCCATCGTGCGGGTGATTCCCTCGACCCCCGACTTGGCGATCGCGTAGCCGGGGAAGAAGTCCTCCTGCATCATGTAGCTGCTCGACCCGACGTTGACGATCGATCCGAGCCCGGCGGCGAGCATCTGCGGGGCGAGCGCCTGGATCGCGAAGAAGTAGTGGCGCAGGTTCACGTTCAGACGGTCGTTCCAGTAGTCGACCGTCATGTCCTGCCACGTGTGGCGGTCGTCGTTGGCGGCGTTGTTGACGAGCACCGTCACGCCCCCGAGGTCGTCGATCGCGCGTCCGCACGCGACCTGGAGAGCGTCGATGTCACGGAGGTCGACCTCGTAGAAGATCGGTGTGTGGGCGGCGCCATCCTCGACGCAACGCTCGATGGTGCTTCGGGCGTACTCGGCGTTGATGTCGACGAACGCGACCTTGCTGCCTTGGCGGGCGAAGTTCCGCACGACGGTGCTACCGATGCCGTCGGCACCGCCCGTGACGAACACGGTTCGATCGACGAGCGAGGGGTAGCTGGCGTAGTTCTCGACGGTCACTTGGGCTCCTCGGTGTTGGGATGGTCCGGTACTCGACGAGCGAAGCATCCGGTGGTTGATGTGGCCCACCAGGCTCGCAGGCGGTTGGCGTGGTCGGCGTTGACCGCCCGCGGTGGCAGTTCGTGGGCCACGATCGCGCGTACCTGCTCGACGCTGCTCATCGCCTGCGCGTCAGCGTTCTCAGGGGTCAGACCGCCCAGGTGTGGTGTCGCCACCACACCTGGCCTGGCGGCGAGTTCGGGCGTGGGGCGCTGGTCTGGCGCTCGGCCGACGTCCATCGCCAGGCCGCCCAGCCGGCCAGTGTCGAGCGCGGCGGCGACGGCGTGTTCGTCGAGCAACTCACCTCGTGACACGTTGATGAGCATCGCGCCCGGTTTCATCAGGGCGAGTGCGTCGGCGTCGATCAGATTTTCGGTCTCGGGGGTCGACGCAGCGAGCGGCAGCACGAAATCGGACTCGGCGAGCAGCTCGCGCAGCTCGACCTGGCGGATGACGACGCCGCTGACCTGTGTGTACGGGTCGGCGACGAGCACCTCGACGCCCAGCGCCGCCAGCGCGTCACACAGGTAGGTGCCGATGGCCCCGCACCCGATCAGTCCGGCGGTTCTGCCCCTCAGTTGGAACCCGGGTCGCTGCGGCGGCTGGCCGCCTCGTCGGTAGTCGATCGTCGACTCGCTGACGTTCCGGGCCAGGTCGAACATCAGCGCCAGCGCGAGCTCAGCGGTGGACGGCACGAAGCTCTTGTCGGCGTGCGCGACGAGCACACCGTTTCGCGACGCAGCCTCCACGTCGACCGTGGAGATGTCGACCGCCGTACGAAGAAACGCGATCATGTCGGGGTTCCGGTCGAACAGAGCGGCCTCGCCCGGTGTCGCCCGATGAGCGATCACGACCTGGCATCCGGCCGAATGCTCGACGAGTTCGTCGGTCGTGAGGTCGCGGTCGAGAGGGTTCACCACGACGTCGGCGACCCGACGCAGCTCGGGCAGCGCCCGCCCGAAGTAAGCCTCGAGATCCTCCGGGTTGTGGGTCACAAATGTACGCAGCACCCCATCGAACCTAACCGGCAGCGGTAGGGGGCATGTCCCGACGCCGTTTTGGCGCTGACGTCGCTTACGGAGACAACGTCGTCCTTTGCCGTGCGTTTTGTGTGCGATGTGAAAGCGACCATGAGGAGGTGTGCGACGAGGCGTACTCGGCGTTGCGGATCAGGCAGAGCACAGGCGATGTACGGGACTCGACGGGGTTCAGACCGCTGTGTCGGTGGTGTCGACGACGAGGACCGAGCATGTCGCGCCGCGTAGCACGCGGGCCGAAGCGGCTCTGGTGAAGCGACCGTTGCGTACCATGCCCTTGTTGCCGATGACGATGAGGTCGGCGTTGGTCCTTTCGGCCACGTCGAGGATGGCTCGGTGAGCCTGGTCCTGCACTGTGTGCACCGACACCGGCCGGCCGGATGACAGCTGCAGGGTCTCGAGCAGTCCGTCGGCGTGACGCCGAGCAGTGTCGGCGTCGGTGCCGTGGCCGTCCACTGCGTCCACGAGGTGGATCTGATCGCTTCTGTCCATACGCGCCTTCGTGGAACTCCTTTCCCGCGACCTCAGCGCCAGGTGGACCCGCGAGGCGCTCGTGTATGCGCTCGAGACTCGGATGTGGCCGGTCGTCTTTCAGAGTCTGAGCTACGTCGCGTTGCTCTTGGCCCGTCGGCGCAAGGCAACACGAGCAGGCGTCGTGTGGGGCTATCTCGGCGCCCATGGTCTGACCATGACGTCGCAAGCTCCGCGTCGGTCGAGTTCGTTCGGCGAGGACGAGGTTCATCAGTGCTTGAAGCGAGAACTCGTCGGTTGCGGCACGCCCCTGCTTCGCTTGAGCAAGGCGCGCGGGAACCTGATCGTGGTTCGGGGCATCGGCTTGCGGAGGCTACGACCGAACGCCACAGGTCCTCCTGGTGGATGTGCGCCAGTCGCCCGGGCGCGCGCCTGCCTTTCACGCGGGAGCGTGCATCAGAGGAACCGGCGGGGTCAACCCCGAGGTGAGTACGCGCTGGTAACCCCGTCGCCGACACGAGGAGCGTGCGCGACGAGCTATCGGCAGACGAGCGAAGGGTGTCGATGCTGAGATCCTCGAACATGGAGCGCTTGGTGCAGACTGGTCGCTGATGTGCGATGGATTGCAACTGCCGGAGCCAACGCTCGTCGATGTTGGGGTGTCCGATGGCGCACCCGGTGCATGTCTGGTTTGGAGGTTGCCGGCGATGCGGCGGGCGGTGAGCTCTTCGATCGTCGGCGGGGGGATCGGATCGATCTCGTGGGTCGTGAACATGACAGTCGACGCTGCCTACGGTCGGCTCGATCCGGCTGATCATCTGCTGGAGATCGCACGCCGTCTCGGACTGACGGAACGAGGAGTGGGGCTGATGACGGCGGTCGATGTCCGCACGTGCAACTCAGCATCGCAGGACGGCGCGAGCGCTTGGGCCACGGTTGGTGTTCGTCGCCCGGTTTGGGCGGCAGGCTTCGCCCGGGGCGCCCCAGGCAGCGTGCGGCCTGGGCCGGGCACGATCAACCTCGTCGCTGGCGTCCCAGTACGTCTGTCCGATGCAGCGTTGGTCAACGCGGTCGCCACGATCACCGAAGCGAAGGTGCAGGCCCTCCTCGATGGGGGCGTGCACGGCACTGGTACGGCGACTGATGCGGTCTGCGTGGTGTGTCGCGAGGACGGGTTGGAGGAGCAGTTCGCAGGGCCACGATCGATATGGGGCGCTCGACTCGCGCAGGTTGCCTATGACGCGGTGTCGGCGGGCGTGGCTCGTCAGCGAGGATGAACCTGGCTCCACCTCCCGGCAGCGAGGGGACGTCCCGCTGTTCGGGCTCTAGAGCCGCTGACGATGGTGCTTCAACCGACAACGGTTTCGAGATCGGACTCGTCGACCTGACAGATGTTCCGTGCTTGCGGACCGCCAAGAATGACGACCCCGCGCCCTGGTCCGATCGCTCTCTCAAACGCTTGAACAAAGAGATCAAGCGACGCACTGACCTGGTCGGAGTCTCCCCACCAACGACCCCGCCGTGATTCACGTCTTCGGCGCCGTCCTTGCGGACCAGACGACGGCTGGATCGTCGCCCGCTGCTATCTGAACGACACATCGATCGGGGAACTCGACAGCAAGCGCGACACCGAAACCACCTCGGCCGCTGGCATCACAACCGGCAACTGATCAAAGACCTGCCGTCATGCCTGAAAGCCCACCACGAGCCGGGGCGGGCGGGGACGCGCCAGATCTGCCTGGTTGCGCTACCCGGCCTGAGTTCCCGTCGAGCGCATAACGACGGCCGCGGAACCGACGATCCACTCGTCGTTGGGCTGTCCCATCGGCCCCAGTAGGTGACGCAGAATGCGCGGCGCATATCGCGCTGCGTGGCTGCGTCACGACGAGCAGATAGATGCCTCGGCGTTTTGACGGCCTCTGCCAGGACCCGGTGTCGTAGCTTCAGGTGATGAGTTTCGAGGGCACGTCTTGCTACGGCACGATGCCGGGAGAGGTGCCGGATCTGGTCGCTCGTGCCGTCGCTGAGGCCGTGTCTCTCGGCTTCCCGTTCTGCGTTCACCCCGCTATCGGCGGCCTGCTCGGTGTGCTCGCAGGTGGTGTCTCAGCCGGCGGGCTCGTCGGTGAGATCGGCACCGGGACGGGTGCCGGGCTTGCATGGATGGTGACCGCGAATCCGGAGGCCCAGTACATCAGTGTGGAACGTGACACGGACCGAGCGCGCGCGGCGCGCCGCGTGTTCGCTGATCACCCTTGTGTTGAGATCGTCACGGGCGACGCGGGCGATCTCTTTGCGCGTGGACCGTTCGATCTGCTGGTGCACGACGGCGGTTGGGGATCTGGCAAGACCGATC
>JANXUX010000158.1 GCA_025351965.1 Actinomycetes bacterium
CCGCGCCGATCGGGACCCGCGGCAGCACGTTTCGTTCGCTGAAGGTGCGCAACTTCCGTCTGTTCTTCAGCGGCCAGATGATCTCCCAGATCGGCAACTGGCTGACCCTGATCGCGCAGACGCTGCTGGTGCTCGAGTTGACCGACAGCGGCCTGGCGCTCGGTCTGCTGGCTGCGTGCCAGTTCGGGCCGGTGCTCGTGCTCGGCGCATGGTCGGGTCTGGTGGCCGACCGTTCGGACAAGCGCAAGCTGTTGATCATCGTCCAGACGTTTGCGATGTTCCAGTCGTTCGCACTCGCGTTCATCGCCTTCATGGACCACCCGTCGGTTGTCGCGATCTATGTCATTGCCGTGTTCGGCGGCATCGCCACGGCCTTCGACAACCCAGCCCGCCGAGCGTTCGTGGTCGAGATGGTGCCCGAAGTGGACGTGCAGAATGCCGTCAGCCTCAACAGCGCGCTGATGACCGGATCCCGGGTCGTCGGCCCAGCCCTCGCCGGGTTGCTGATCCAGACCGCGGGCTATGGATGGGCGTTTGCGATCGACGGGGCCTCGTACCTCGCGGTGATCGCAGGGTTGTGGATGATGCGGATGAGCGAGGTCCGCCGGCCCGTTCCGACACCTCGCGGCAAAGGTCAGATCCGGGCGGGGTTCCAGTACGCGCGCACGCAGCCCGAGCTGTGGGTGCCACTGGTGATGATGGCGATCATCGGCACCTTCGCGTTCAACTTCCAGACCGTGTTCCCGCTGCTGATCAAGCGGACGCTGCACGGCGACGACACCACGTTCACCCTCGTCTACTCCGTGGTCAGTGTCGGCTCGCTGATCGGCGCGCTCCTGTCTGCCCGGCGGACGTCGATCAACGTGAACAACATCGTCATGGCTGCGCTCGGGTTCGGCGCGTCGATGGTGTTGCTCGCGTTCACCCCGAACATCGCGTTCGCCTACGTGATCGGCGTCGGTGTCGGCATCGCCAGCATCACCTTCATGACCGCCTCGACCGCGATCATGCAACTTCGTGCTGACCCGTCGATGCGCGGCCGAGTCCTGGCCCTGCAGGCCATCGTGTTCCTCGGCAGCACACCGATCGGTGGCCCCATCCTGGGCTGGGTGTGCCAGGTGTTCGGCGCCCGGACCGGTGTCATGATCGGTGGCATCGCCGCCCTCGTCGCGGCCGGCTACGGATGGCGAGCGGTGCGTCGTGGCGATGCGACGAACCCCGCCCCGGCCGACGGTGAGCACCAGGTCGTCGCCGCCCACTAGCGGTCGGGAGTCTGGCTGTCGGCGTTGGTGCTCCTGCGCAGAACAGGTATCACTGTGGGGTGCCGATTGCTCTCGCCTTCGCCTGCGCAGTCGTCTACGGCATCGCTGACTACTGTGGCGGCCGCTCGACGCGTACTGCGCCGAGCCTCGCCGTCGGCATGTTCGGCCAGATCGCCAGCCTGCTCGTCGGTGTGGTTGCAGTCCTGCTGCTCGGCACCACGGTTCCGGCATGGCACGAGTTGGCCTGGGGCGGCATTGCCGGGCTGGCGAGCGCGGTGGCGCTCACATCGTTCTACCACGCACTGTCCCACGGCTCGATGACGGTCGTCGCGCCCATCACAGCGGTGACGAGCGCCGTGCTGCCGGTCGCGTTCGGGCTGGTTCGCGGTGAGCGTCCCGCCCCTGTGGCGTACGTCGGGATGGTCCTTGCTGTCGCCGCCGTTGCGCTCGTGAGTGGAGCCGTCGGCGCCCGCCACACCGTGACCAGACCGTCGACCATCGCATTCGCCCTCGTCGGTGGGTTCGGATTTGCGGTCATCTTCATCGCGCTGGGCGAGACCGCCTCATCGAGCGGGATCTGGCCGCTCGTGTCGTCGCGTGTCGTCTCGGTCGTCGTCATCAGCACAGTCGTGCTCGCCACGCACACTGCAGTGCGCGGGCACGGTCGGATCTGGCGGCTCGCCGCGCTTGCTGGTGTGCTCGACATGTCGGCGAACTTCTTGTACCTCGAGGCCGTACGGCGCGGCCTGCTCTCGATCGTCGTGGTCGTCGTCGCGCTCTATCCGGTCAGCACGGTGTGCCTGGCGTTCGGCCTCGACCGTGAGCGGGTCAGCCGGTCACAGGCCGTGGGCATGGCGATGGCCGTCGGTGCACTCGTGCTCGTCAGCATCGCCGGTTCGACGTGAGTCGAGCATCACGGCTGGCGCTCACGAACCGCACCCAACCTGGAGCACCGGGCGCGGTGACTCGGCGGCAGGGTCGACGTCGTAGACGGTGACCAGAGCACCCTCCCAGAAGCTACCGAACACGGTGACCTCGGAACGACCGTCGCCGTTGAAGTCGGC
>JANXUX010000163.1 GCA_025351965.1 Actinomycetes bacterium
GATCTGGCCACCGAGTCCGATCTGCACGGCCAGGTGCCGTCGTCGTCTGTTGGCGGCGACGACCACTCCGGCGGTCACGACGGCGGTCATGGTGGCGAGGTCGGCCACGCCACGAGTACCGGGTTGTCGAACAACAAGCTCGCGATGTGGATGTTCCTCGGCAGCGAATGCCTGCTGTTCGGCGGGCTGATCTCCACCTACATGCTGTACCGCGGCCGCCACGAGGGCTCGCCCTCACCGTCGCAGCTCTACAACATCCCGCTCACGTCGGTCAGTTCGTTCGTGCTGTTGATGAGTTCGCTGACGATGGTGCTCGCCGTCTCCGCAGCCCAACGCAATGACGATCGCAACACCACGACGTGGCTGTCTGTCACGGCGCTGCTCGGCGCCACCTTCGTCGGCGCGCAAGTGTTCGAGTTCACCGAGTTCTACCACGAGGGCCTCGGCTTCACCACGAACCTGTTCGGCTCGAGCTTCTTCACGCTCACAGGTTTCCACGGGGTGCACGTGACGATCGGCATCATCATGCTGATGGCGCTGGTCGGCATGATCAACCGCAACAAGATGCCCGGCAACAAGGCCGAAGTCGTCGAGATGATCGGCCTCTACTGGCACTTCGTCGACATCGTCTGGATCATCATCTTCACCCTCGTCTACCTGATTCCGTCCTGAGGTCGTCATCATGAGCATCGATCACACAGCCGACGCCCACGCCGAAGATCTTCACGTCGCACACGTCGAGACGGGTCACGACGACCACACCGGCACGACCGATAACGCCCATGGGCTGACCGACATGGGGTACGTCAAGGTCGCGATCTTGCTGGCCGTCATGACCGGACTGGAGGTCGGGCTCAGCTACGCCGGTTTGCCCGGCGGCCTGTTCATGGGACTGCTGCTCGGGCTGATGGTGCTCAAGTTCTGGACCGTCGTCAGCTACTTCATGCATCTCAAGTTCGACAACAAGTTGTTCAGCCGGTTGTTCTACTCAGGCCTGTTCCTGGCGATCTTCGTGTTTGTCGTCGCGCTCTGCACGTTCCAGTTCTTTGCCGGCCGCTGAGCCGCCGGCTCTCTTTCCGATCTGATCCTCTGAGGAGATGTCACCGCTCGTGTTGGCCAAACTCGACATCACGGCGAACCCGTGGGCTTTCCAGGCTCACGTCGAGGTATGGGTGCTGGTGGTTGGACTCGTCGCTGCATACATCTACGCAGTTCGGGTGATCGGGCCCACCGCCGTGGCGCCCGGACAACCGGTGGTGACTCGTCGCCAGAAGGTCTACTTCGTCGCCACAGTGCTGATGCTCTGGGCGGCCAGCGACTGGCCGATCCACGACATCGGCGAGACGTACCTCTACTCGGCGCACATGTTGCAGCACATGATGCTGTCGTACTTCCTGCCGCCGCTCGCCGTCCTGGCGATGCCCCAGTGGTTGCTCCGCCTGATCATCGGCTCCGGCCGCGGCTACCGGGTCTTCCGGTTCTTCACCAGGCCGGTGGTCGCCGGTGTGCTGTTCAACGCTGTGGTCATGGTCACCCACATCCCCGGCGTCGTGAATGCGTCCGGTGAGAACGCCGTGTTGCACTACTCGCTCCACTTTTTCCTGGTCTCCAGTGCAATCCTGATGTGGATGCCGGTCATCGGGCCGTTCAAGGAACTGCACATGGGCTACGCGGGCAAGATGATCTACCTCTTCGCCCAGAGTGTGATCCCCACCGTGCCAGCCGGCTGGCTGACCTTTGCCGATGGAGTCGTCTACAAGCGCTACAACATCCCGGTTCGGGTGTGGGGCGTGAACGTCATCAATGACCAGCAGATGGCCGGGGCGATCATGAAGGTCGGCGGCACGATGTTCATGTGGTCGATCATTATCTACATGTTCTTCAAGCGGTTCAGCGCCGGCTTCGACGAGCAGCAGAGCTTCCGCCGGGTCAAGGTCGGCCGACGGGCCGTCGACCCGGCCGCCGAGGCGCAACCGGCTGAGGCGATCCTGACGTACGAACAGGTGACCGAGGCCTTCGAGCGTGTGCCTGCGGCACCGGAGCCCGAACGCTCGATCTGAGTGCGCCGCTCAGGGGGCGCCCAATGGCGCGCATTTTGCACCCACGGTGGGGCGTTGGGCGGCAATGCGTCCCAGACGCAACCCGTGGGCGCGATGTGCGCGTTCACAGGCCGGCCCGGTGACGGGCGACGGGGCTGGCTATTCCCAGCGGAACAGGCGGGAGGCGGCGATGGGGGCCGCGATTGCCCAGCCGGTCAGGATCAGCCACGACGTGCCCGGGCGGACGCCGCCATGGGCGAGCGTCTCGCGCAAGACGTCGGCAAGCGCGCCCGATGGAAGCGCCTTGGCGACTGCCGAGATCGCCCCGGGTAGTTTGGCGAAAGGGATCACCATCCCGCCGAGCAGGAGCAGGATCAGGTAGAGCCCGTTCTGGGCAGCGAGGTTGATCTCACCGCGGAGTCGGCCGGCCAGGCTGAGCCCGATGCCGGCGAACGCGACCGTGCCGACGACGACGCCAGCAACCGCGCCGAACCAGTTCGGTGCCGATGGCCGCCAGCCGAGCGCATAAGCGACCGGGACGAGGACTGCGAATTGGACCAGTTCGACCACGATGACGGACACGATCTTGGCCACGATCAGCCGGGTCCGGCCGAGCGGCGTGGTGCCGAGGCGCTTGAGGACCTTGTAGGTGCGCTCGAAGCCAGTGCCGATGCCGAGGCTGACCATCGCCGACGACATCACGGCGAGCCCGAGGATGCCGGGGGCGAGGAAATCGACCGGATCCTTGGTGTCGGTCGGCAGCACGTCGACGAGGCTGAAGAACACGAGCAGCATCACCGGGATGATGAGGGTCAGCAGCAGTTGCTCGCTGTTGCGCAGGGTCGTGGAGACCTCGTGGCGGAGCTGGGCGCGCAGGGTGCTCATCCGCCGCCGTCCCCGGTGAGGCGCAGGAACACGTCTTCGAGCCGCTGCTGTCCGGCACGAAGATCGGCGACGGGTTCGCCGTGGGCGGCCAGCCATGCAGTCAGGGGTGCGACGAGTGTGGCATCGCCGTCGACCACGAACTCGCCGCCCCCAGCGCCGCCATCGCCAACGGAGCGGACCGGCTGGCCGAGGGCCTGACCGAGCGCAGCGACGTCGAGCGCCGCGGAGCTGCGGAAGCGAATCTCGTCGTGGCCGCGGCGCAGTTCGTCGAGCGTGCCATCGGCGATGATCCGGCCGCGGTCGAAGATGAGCACGTGGTCGGCGAGCTTCTCTGCCTCGTCGAGCTCGTGGGTGGCGAGCACGACAGCACACCCGTTCGCGGCGAGGTCGCGGATGATGCCACGGATGGTCTGACGACCGCCGACGTCGACCCCGCTGGTCGGCTCGTCGAGGAACACGACATCAGGTCGGGCGGCGAGGGCGAGGGCCAGCGAGAGCCGCTGCTTCTCGCCGCCGGACAGCCGCCGGTAGGCCGACTTGGCCCGCTCGGTGAGCCCGACGGTTGCGAGCAACTCGCCCGGCACGACACCCTTGCCGTACAGCTCGCAGTACTGGCGCACGACATCGGCCACCCGGGCCGACGGCGACACGCCACCCTCTTGCAGCATCACGCCCATCCGCTCGCTGAGCGTCGCCTGCTGGCGCGCCGGGTCCAGCCCGAGCACCGAGACTCGCCCCGACAATGCGGTGCGATAGCCCTCGCAGACCTCGATCGTGCTGGTCTTACCGGCGCCGTTCGGACCCAGCACGGCGGTGACTTCTCCGGCCGCTGCGGTGAAGGACACCCCGCCGACTGCGACCAGATCGCCGTAGCGGACCACGAGATCCTCGACGACCACGGGATCTGAAGCGGTGGACGACACGGGGCCACGCTACGACACGGGGGACGGATCGCCCCAGGCAGCTCGACAGCCGTACGGCACGTAATCGGCACGGAGTGCCCGACACCGCACCGGTAACCTGGCCGACTGTGATCGACGTTCGACTCCTCCGTACAGATGCCGACGGGGTGCGCGCCGCGCTCGCCCGGCGCACCAAGCCCGAGTTGCTGGAGCAGATCGATCAGGCATCGCGTCTCGACGAGCGTCTCCGCGAGATCACGGCCGAGCGTGACGAGACCCGGCGACGTGTCAACGAGCTCAGCAAAGAGGTCGGCCAGCTACGCAAAGCCGGCGAGACCGATGCTGCCGAAACGGCGATGGCGACCAGCCGGTCGCTCGGCGAGAGCGAGCGCACCCTCGCCGCCGAGCACGACACCGTGTCGGAGGCACTGCATCAGCTGCTCCTGCGGATCCCCAACGTGCCCCACCCCGACGCACCCGACGGCGCCGGCGAGGAGGACAACCCGCTCATCAAAGGCCCCGTCAACATGCCGGCCGAGTTCCCCGAGCACCAGCGGGTACCGCACTGGGAGAGTGCCACTGCGCTCGGCATCCTCGACAACGAGCGGGCGACCAAGATCAGCGGGGCGATGTTCACGATGCAGCGCGGCCTCGGCGCCACCCTCGCCCGTGCGCTGTGCCAGCTCGCGCTCGACAACAACGCCGATGCGTTCGAGGAGATCCGCCCTCCCACGCTCGTCACGACTGCGACGCTCACCGCGACCGGGCAGCTGCCCAAGTTCGCCGACGACGCGTACGCGATCGAGCGCGACGATCTGTGGGCCATCCCCACGGCCGAGGTTCCACTCACGTCGCTCTATTCCGGCGAAGTGCTCGATGAAGCCGACTTGCCGGCGCTGATGATGGCGCACACGTCGTGCTTCCGCCGTGAGGCGGGTTCGGCGGGGCGAGACACGCGGGGCATGCTGCGCACCCACGAGTTCGACAAGGTCGAGATCCTCGCGGTCGCCACGCCGGAGCAGGCCCCGGAGCTGCTGACGATGATGGTCGCCCGTGCCGAGCGCACCATCGCGTCGCTCGGTCTGCCGTACCGGATCATCGAGATCTGTACCGGCGACATGGGCCAGAGCCACCACCGCTCCTACGACATCGAGGTCTATGCGCCGGGCTGCGACAGGTGGCTGGAGGTCAGCTCGATCAGCTGGTTCAGCGACTACCAGGCCCGCCGCGGTGACATCCGTCTGCGCCGCCCGGACAAGAAGGGCACGGAGATCGCGCACACACTCAACGGCTCGGCGCTCGCGGTGCCACGGGTGTGGGCGGCGATCATCGAGAACAACCGTCAGGCCGATGGCAGCGTCGTCATTCCCGATGTGCTGCTGCCGTACATGCGCGGTGCCACGGTCATCTCCCCGAAATGAGCACCTCCGGCATGAACACGAATGCGACAGGTGACTCCGTCCGTGACCGCCGGGTGCAGTACGAGACGGCCGGCCTCGACATCGGTGATCTGCTCCCGGATCCCGTCGCGCAGTGGCACCACTGGTACGCCCAGGCAGAAGAGGCCGGCTGCGTGGAGCCGAACGCGATGGTCGTCGCCACCATCGACGACGACGGCCTGCCGGACAGCCGATACGTGTTGGCGCGTGGCGTCACCGACGCCGGCTTCGTGTTCTACACCAACTACGAATCATCCAAGAGCGCTCAGCTCGACGCCACACCGCGTGCGTCGGCGTTGTTCACCTGGCTGCAGATCCACCGTCAGATGAAGATCCGCGGCACGGTGTCGCGGGTGTCGGCTGCGGAATCCGACGCGTATTTCGCCGGTCGGCCGCGGTCGTCGCAGATTGGCGCCTGGGCCTCGGCGCAGTCCACCGTGCTGGCCGACCGGGGCGAGTTGGAAACCCGTGTGGCCGATGTCGAGGCGCGCTTCGCTGATGTCGACGCAATCCCTCGCCCCCCGTTCTGGGGCGGCTGGCTGATCAACCCGGTCGAGGCCGAGGTCTGGCAAGGCCGTCCGAGCCGCCTCCACGATCGCTTCCGCTACCGCCGGGTGGACAGCGCCTGGATCACCGAGCGGCTCTCGCCGTAGGCCGGCGAGTCGTCGGGTCAGCGAGCCCCGGCGGCTCAGCGCGCCCAGGCCGCGGCTGCGTCGGCGAGGCCGGTGATGAGCGCCTCGGTATGGGGTGTGTGTCCCGGGCCCTCCCAGTCCCACCACATCGGGCTGGAACCACGCACTCGCGGCGGCAGCTCGATCTGCACGCCTTGGTTGCGGGGCAGGTTGACGGGGTTGGAGACGTGCTGACCGCGCAGGTCCGACGGGATCGACTCGAGATCGGTGCGGATGTCGTAGGCCGGCAGCCGTGATCGGAGGAACTCGCCCGTGTGTTCGGCCAGTTCGCGATTGCGACCGCCGAGCAGCAGCGACGTGAACAGTGCCTGGCGGCCGAAGCCGTGCACGGTGATGACGACATCGACGTGATCGATGAAGGCCTGCATCAACGCTGAGTCGGTGGGGCTGAGCTTGTGCGAGGGGATGTGCCACTGCAGGTCGTCGGGCTGGAGCAGGCCGTAGTAGCTGGATCCGCTACGCGCCGCAGCCTCTGCCGCGATCACGTCGGTCATTTCCTCCAGCGATCCGCCGTGGAAGGCCATGAACCCGAACGTCGATCGCAACACACTCTCCTCGCGCACACCCGGGCTGGCGAGGAGCTCGGCGAGCATCAGCTGCTGACCTGTTGGGGCGAGTTGCTGGGCGACGGTTCGCCGAGGTCCATCTCGCCGGATCCAGGGCCACGACGATCGCGGGTGACGACGAGGTAGACGACACCGATCACGACCGGGATGGCGAGGATGAACGCCAGCTTGAGGAACCCGACCTGCGTCAGACCGCTTTGGAGCTGATCACGCCAGCCTTCGACACGACTCGTCAGTCCGTCGGAGCCGCGCTCGCTGATCGAGGAGTACCAGTACCAGGTCAGGTACATCCCTGTGGCGATGAGGAACACCGAAGCGATTCGGTCCATGTAGCGCAGCGCGCCGCGGAGAACCTTCAACAACCCGCCGCTGGCAAAGGCGAGGGTGACGGTCAGTGCCGTCACCATCAGCGCCATGCCGACGCCGTAGAGCGCCGTGCTGATCACGCCGCTGAGGTAGCCCTTGGTCGAGAACGAGCCGAAGACACTCGCGATGAGTAGGGGGATCGTGCAACCGATGGACGCAATCGCATAGGCCACGCCGAAGCCGAACATCGAGGTGAACGTCATACTGCGTTCCTTGCCGCCACCGATCTCGGGCACCGCGAACTTCGGTCGCCAGCCCGCCAGCATCAGACAGCCGAGCACGACCATCAAGATGCCGATGACAAGCGACACGTACTTGGCGTTGTCGACCAGGGTCGAGGTGAACAGCCGGGCAATGGCGCCGACGATCACGAAGACGGAGATGAAGCCTGCAGACGTCGCCGCGCTGACGACCAGGGCGCGGACGATGCTCGCCCGCTGGCTGCCGGGTCGGGAGCCTTCCAGGCCGAGGAAGTACATCAGGTACGCCGGCAGCATCACGAAGCCGCACGGGTTGATCGCCGCAACGATGCCGAGGGAGAGGTGATACGCGAAGCGACCCTCGATGAAGGCGATCATGGGAGGAGGTTGTCCTCGATCGTCGAGCGGATGGTCGCCTGATCCAGCTCGAGGCCTTTCTGGGCGACGATCGTGCCGTCGGCCGAGACGAAGATCGTGTACGGCAGGCCCGTCACCCCGAGCGCACCCTGGAGCTCGCCGTCGAGGTCGGAGAGCAGCTCGTAACGAACGCCCTTCTCCCTCGCGAATTCGAGCGCGCTCGGCGTGTTCGCCGCAGTGTTGACACCCACGAAGCGCACCGAATCGCCGAGGTCGGCCTGGACCGCGGCCAATGCCGGCATCTCGCGCTTGCACGGCTCGCACGTCGTGGCCCAGACGTTGATGACGAGCGGTCGCCCGATCAGGTCGGCGGTGGAGATCGTGTTGCCGGCGTTGTCGGTGAGGTCGACGATCGGTAGCGGCTTGCCCTGGACGACCTTGTTGGTCGGTATCCCGGGCTCGGAGTCGCCGCCGTTCGAGGTGATCGTGATCACGTCGTCGGACGACGCAGTCCTGTCGTTGGACGAGTCGCTGGTCCGGCTGAGCACGAACCCTCCACCCACGCTGATCGCGACCGCGGCGGCCAGTGATGCGGCAAGGACTCGTTTGTTGACAGCCACGCCGCTCAGGATACCGAGCGATCACAAAACGGTCCGGTCGGGCTCGGTGGCCCACGCGACTGGCGGGGTGGACGACCGCGCCCGGAGCGCTGCGTCCACCCCGCCTGTCGGGGTTGTACCGGGGGTCGCCGTCATCACGCCCACCTGCGACGGGGGGGTTGCGCAGGGAGGTGTGGTGGGCGTTGCCCCGGTCCAAAGATCTCGATTGTCAACGTTCATGTCACCGCACATCATCAACGTTGATGATGTGTTCTGTCAGGACATCGTGGACAGGTGATGTCGCGGGACATCGTGGACTGAGGTGTGGAGTGGTTCCATGCTGGATGGATGCGAAGGGACGCGACCGCGATGGA
>JANXUX010000168.1 GCA_025351965.1 Actinomycetes bacterium
TCCATCGCGGTCGCGTCCCTTCGCATCCATCCAGCATGGAACCACTCCACACCTCAGTCCACGATGTCCCGCGACATCACCTGTCCACGATGTCCTGACAGAACACATCATCAACGTTGATGATGTGCGGTGACATGAACGCAACGGGGGTGGGGCGTTACGGCGTGGCGCCCTCGAAGTAGCCGGTGATGTCGACGACGAGGTCGGTCCCGCCGGACGAGTAGTAGGCCACGGAGCCGGCGCCGTTCGCGCCGACCTTGGTGAACGTCAGCGAGGCGTGGTCCTGGTTCGGGCCGGACACGTTGGCGTTGCTCGCCACCGGTCGGGGCTGATCGCTCGGGTAGGCGGTGATGTATCCGCCGCCCAGGCTCCTCGTCATCGTCACGTTCTGCGAGATCGCGAGCGCGGTGCTCGGGATCGGGCTGCCCGGATCGAGTGACTGGGTGGAATCGATCGGCAGCGGACCGAAGCTCGTCGGCACACGAGTGTCGACCTGACGGCTCGGCGCCGTCACGTGGTACAGACCCGCACCCGAACTGCTGTCGAGGAAGTAGCCGGCGACGTCGACCAACACGTCATCGGTGCTCTGCAACGTGACGCCGATCGAGCCGTTCGCTCCGAGCGGGACGATCACCAGGTTCGGGCGCGCATCGCCGTTGCCGTTCGTGTTGAGGTTCGATGTCGGGGGTACCGGCGTGCCGCTCGGATAGACCGTGGCGTAACCCTGGAAGGCACCCGCCTTGGTCACCCCGGTCACGATGAGCGCGACTGCCTTCACGCCAGCCGGCACGCCGAGCTTGCCGGCGACCTGAGCATTGACCGTGCTCACGAAGTTCACGGTCGCCGACTTCGTGTAGACGTTGTTGGTGGCGTTCGGGTCGATACGGGTGTCGATCAACCGGGCCGGCGTCAGCGACGTGAATCGGCCGGCGGACATGCCGGGAGTGACCGCACTGAACGTGCCCATGACGTCGACGATCACGTTGGTGGTCACCGACGTGTAGATCACGATGTTGCCGTTCGCGTCGACCGGGACGATGGAGGTGTTCGCCGCGACCTCTCCGGGAGCGACGTTCAGGTTCGACGTGGTCGGGTGCTCGGTGCGACCTTCGGACGCCACGACGAAGCCCGTGCCCTGGGCATCGACCATCGTCAGGTTGACGAAGGCGGCCTTGACGTTCGGATCGTCGATGCCGAGGTCCACGTACCGGGTGGTGTCGGCGCGCATGGCACCGGGCGCGACGCCGATGTTGTTGCGGGTGTCGTACGGGCGGGTCGCCGTCGCGAGCGGTGTGTAGCCGAGCGCCGAGGTGTTCGCCGATGCCGGTGCGTCGTAGGTGACTTTGTGCAGCTGGCTCGTGGCGTTGGTCAGGTAGAAGAGCGCCGGATCCGCGCCCTGGGTGAGGAACGTCATGTCGACGATCACGCCGCTGGTCGTCGTGAACGGGTTGGCGTAATCCACCGTGCCGGATCCGGTGCGCTGCCAGACCTTGCCGCAACCACCGTCGGCGAAAAGGTAGGAGTTGTCGTACTGCGCCGGCCAGACTCCGTTGGGTACGAAGGCGCCGGCGGTGATGAATGTGCAGCCACTGCTGTGCGGGTACGACGTCAGCGGATCGGTGAAGCCGGTTGGGGTGGGCGGGCAGTTCGTCTCCGAGCCGGTGGTGCAGGCGCCTTCGCGATTGTTCCAGCCGTAGTTCAGCCCCTTACCACCCTCGTCGACCTCTTCCCATGTGCCCTGGCCGACGTCGTTGATGAAGAATTTCGTCGCGCCGGTGTTCGTGTCGAAGGCGAAGCGGTAGGGGTTGCGCAGGCCCCAGGAGTAGACCTCGAGGCACTTCGTGGTCGTCGGGGCGGAGGGACCGACCGTCGCGCACGAAGCCGCGCTGGGGTCGCCGACGAACGGGTTGTCGTTGGGAATACCGCCGGTGGTGGTGATCCGCAGGATCTTGCCGTTCAGCAGGCTGGGATCCTCGGCGGCCGTGTCGCCGGTGCCGCGTGGGTTCTGGCCGGCATCACCGACCGACACATAGAGGTTGCCGTCCTGGCCGACCTCGAGATCGCCACCGTTGTGGTTGCCACCACGTGCGGAGATGTTGTCGAGCAGGACGACCTCGGAGCTGGGGATGATCGTGTTCGCGCTCATCGTGAACCGACTGACCCGGTTGAACCTCCCGGTCGCCGACGAGCAGTCACCCGCGTTGCGCGTGTAGTACAGGTAGACGTAGCCGTTGAGGGCGAAGGCGGGATCGGCAGCGGCTCCCAGCAGGCCCATCTCACCGCCACTGCACACCGCCAGGACCAGCGCGTCGGCCGCGACGATCGCGCCGTCGGAACCGAGGACGCGCACGGCACCGTTCTTCTCGGTGATCAGCGCCCGTCCTCCGGCGAGTGGCGCGATGCCGGTCGGCGAACTCAGCGGATTGCCGGCCGGGTTCGATACGACCGTGTCGGTGAACCCGCCCGGGAGCGCAGCCGACGCGCGCATCGAACTCACCCCCAACCCCATCGCCAGCGATGACACGGTCACCGTTGCTACAGCCAACATTCGGCGCATGGATCGCTCCTCTTCTGCCCGCTGGGGGCGCAGGTTACCGAGGCACCATGCCGATGTCAGTGCGGTGCGCGGTTCATGTCGCACCCCCGGGGAACAGCGGGGGACAGCGGGCGCGCTGGTCAGCAGGTGTCTCCAGGAAGCATTGCCACAACGGCGAGCGAATAGACCACATCGCCCTCGGAGAAGAACGTCAACTGGTTCGCGTCGGCGAACACCGAGCCCGCAGCGTCGGCGGTCACCATCGCGCAGTCGGTCGCAGTTGCCAGCTCGACGCCGGTGGTCGTCGGCCAGGGCACGATCGTCGGCTTCGGCTCATCGGTGTAGCCGGCGAGGGCCTCGGCCGTCATCGGGTACGCCTGCAGACGGTAGGCCTCGGCGACGTACGGTGCATCGGTTCCGAGCTCCTGCGCACCCACGAGCGTCTCGAGGTCGCCGAGCTGGATGACCACTCCGTTGAGCACGTTGCGGGTCTTGGTCTCGGCGGGGTCCTGGAACCCGAGTGCGTAGGCCTCGTGGGTGAAGGTGCCCCCGGCAGCGTTCAACACGAGCTGCGTGGTCGAGGCATCGGCGACGTTGACGTCGACGATCGTGTAGTCCGGCGGCGTCTGCAACAGACCAGCAGTGTTGGCGGCGGCGAGCACCGTCTGGAGACCGGCCTCGGTGATGGTGCGCACGTTGATCGCTGGCAGCAGCTGCCCGGGGTAGATCGCCGTGGTGATGCCGGGGGTGAAGACCCGTCCGTCACCGGTGATCAGCACAGAAGGTACGTTCGTGAAGGCGTAGCCCTGGGGCACGAACCCGCCGACGTAACCGAGTCGCACGATCACGTCGGCTGCACCGGTCGGGTGCTCGATGCCGACACCCGTCGTGGTGCCCGGTGTCGTCGCCGGTGTCGTGTCGGATGGGTTGGTGCCCGGTGTCGTGTCGGGCGGGTTCGAGCCCGCACCCTTGGTGTTGTCGCCGCACGCAGCGAACAACGCGGTCAGGGCGGGCGCAACGACGACCGCCGACAAGAGCGTGCGACGGCTGAGCCGGGTCGCAATGGCGGGGATGGTCGTGTTCGCTTTCGTGTTCATGCCGGATTCGACGTTCGCAGCACCCGCTGCGGTTCCAGTTGCGCCGACGTGCGCCACACGTCACGCTGAGTGGAGGCTGGTTCACACGCCGTTCACAAATACGCAACCGCAAAGAAATCCCTGGCTGACACGCTGCGCCCGCCGCTATCAATCCGTCCCCGGAGGAACTCTCTCAATGGCTTACCAAGCTGAATACATCTGGCTCGACGGAACGTCGCCGACACCGCTGCTGCGTTCGAAGACGAAGATCATGAAGGACGAGGCCGCGACGCCGCCGATCTGGGGCTTCGACGGATCGTCGACGAACCAGGCGGCCGGTGAGAGCAGCGACTGCGCCCTCAAACCCGTGTTCTCGTGCCCGGACCCGATCCGAGGCGGCGCCAACATTCTCGTGCTGTGCGAGGTCCTCTCCGCGATCGACATGAAGCCGCACCCCACCAACACTCGTGCCCCGCTCGAGAAGGTCTACAAGAAGCACGCCAAGCAGGGCATGATCTTCGGCCTCGAGCAGGAGTACACGATGCTCAAGCTCGACGGCAGCCCGCTCGGCTTCCCAGCCGGTGGCTATCCCGGGCCGCAGGGGCCCTACTACTGCGGCGTCGGCGCGGGCCGCGTCATCGGCCGCGAGATCATCGAGGAACACACCCAGGCCTGCATCGACGCCGGTCTGCTCATCGAGGGCACCAACGCCGAGGTCATGCCCGGCCAGTGGGAGTTCCAGATCGGTGCCGCCGATCCGCTCACGGTGGGCGACCACATGTACGTCGCGCGCTGGTTGCTCCACCGCATCGCCGAGGACTACGACATCCAGATCTCCTTCGACGCCAAGCCGGCCAAGGGCGACTGGAACGGTGCAGGCATGCACACGAACTTCTCCACCACTGCGATGCGCGAGGGCTACGACGCCATCATCAAGGCCTGCGAGGCGATCGGCAAGAAGATCGATCTCCACGTCAAGGGCTACGGCGACGACATCGAGAGCCGCCTCACCGGCAAGCACGAGACTGCCCCGTACAACAAGTTCAGCTACGGCGTCTCCAACCGCGCCGCCTCGATCCGCATCCCGTGGCAGGTCGCCAAGGAAGGCAAGGGCTACGCCGAAGATCGTCGCCCCAACGCAAACGCCGATCCCTACACGGTCACCCGCCTGATCACCGACACGGTGTGCAGCGCGGCCTGATCGGCAGCGAGAGCGAAACAGTAACCTCAGGGGCCGGGCGGATCGTCCGGCCCCTGTTTGTTTTTCACCCCGACCTCGAGGATCCATGAACATGAACGAACAGCAACGGAACTACGTGCTCCACACCGTGGAGGAGCGTGGCGTGCGGTTGGTCCGGCTCTGGTTCACCGACGTCCTCGGCAACCTCAAGAGCTTCGCGATCAGCCCGGCCGAACTGGAGAACGCGCTCGAGGACGGGATGACGTTCGATGGCTCCTCGATCGACGGCTTCAGCCGCGTCCAGGAGAGCGACGTGCTCGCGATCCCGGACCCGAACACGTTCGAGGTGTTGCCCTGGGGCGACACCAAGGCCGCCGAGGCCCGCGTGTTCTGCGACATCCACAACCTCGACGGCACGCCGTTCGAGGGCGATCCGCGCCAGGTCCTGCGCCGTAACCTGGCTGCTGCCCGCGCGATGGGACTGACGTTCTTCGTCGCCCCGGACATGGAGTTCTTCTACTTCGCCCCGCCGGTGCGTGGTCAGCTCCCCGAGCCGCTCGACGAGGCCGGGTTCTTCGACCTGACCGCCAGCGACGTCTCCGGCTCGCTGCGCAAGCAGACGATCCGCACCCTCGAGGCAATGGGCATCCCTGTCGAGTACAGCTTCCACGAGGATGCCCCGAGCCAGCACGAGATCGATCTCCGCCACAACGACGTGCTCAGCATGGCGGACTCGATCATGACGTTCCGCCTCGTCGTCAAAGAGGTCGCCGCCAGCCAGGGCGTGTACGCCTCGTTCATGCCCAAGCCGCACGAGGGCGTGCAGGGCTCTGGCATGCACGTCCACCTCTCGCTGTTCAACGGCGAGGACAACGCGTTCTACTCCGCCGACGACGATTACAACCTGTCGCCGATCGCCAAGCACTTCATGGCCGGCCTGCTGCGCCACGCGGCCGAGATCACCGCCGTCACCAACCAGACGGTGAACAGCTACAAGCGGCTGGTACCCGGCTTCGAGGCGCCCGTCCACATCAGCTGGGCGCGCAACAATCGCAGCGGCCTGATCCGGGTACCCATCCCGAAGAAGGGCAACCCGTTGGCGACCCGCATCGAGTACCGCTCGCCCGACCCGGCGTGCAACCCGTACCTTGCGTTCAGCGTGCTGCTCGCGGCGGGTATGCGCGGCGTGCAGGAGCAGTACGAGCTGCCGGCCGAGGCCGACGCCAACCTATTCCAGATGGACGACGCCCAACTGGCCAAGCTCGGCATCGACCAGATCCCGACTTCGTTGGGCGATGCACTCCGCGTGATGGAAGGGTCCTCGCTCGTGGCCGAAGCGTTGGGCGAACACATCTTCGAATGGTTCCTGCGCAACAAGCGCAACGAATGGCGGGCGTACAAAGCGCACGTCAGCTCGTTCGAGCACGATCGGTACCTGAGGTCCCTGTGAGCGCACCGGCCGAGATGCTGGCGGTCTTCCCCGACTCGCCCGCACCGGATCTCGTCCGCACGCTCGATCTCGCGGGCTATCGGTGGAAAGCCGTCGCTGGCGCCGATGACGTCGCCCGCAACGAGCCCGCCGCTGGCTGGGCCGGAGCGATCGTGTCGACCGACACCGACGGCGAGGGGGCGTGGGCTCTGTGCCGGGCGCTGCGCAAGCGCGATCTGCCGGTCGCGCCACTGCTGCTGCTCGTCGGCGGGGGTCAGCTCGCCGAGCTGGCTCTGCGCGACGAGTTGTTCGACGACTTCTGCCTGACGCCGTTCCACCCGATCGAGCTGGAGGCCCGACTGCGTCACCTGCTCTGGAAGGGCGGCGGTGGGGTCAAGCCCGATGTGGTCGAGTACAGCGCACTGGCGCTGAACGTGGAGACCTATCAGGCGTCCATCGAGGGACGCCCGCTCGACCTGACGTACATGGAGTACGAGCTGCTGAAATTCCTGGCCCAGAACCCGGGCAAGGTGTTCACCCGTGAACTGCTGCTCAGCCGGGTGTGGGGTTATGAATATTACGGCGGCGCCCGCACGGTCGATGTGCACATCCGTCGCTTGCGCGCCAAGCTCGGCGAGGAGCACCAGAACCTGATCCAGACAGTCCGCAGCGTCGGCTACCGCTTCGGCCAGAGCCGCTGGGGTTGAGCGCGTCTGTCGCGTCCATTCGATGTGTGTCAAGACACAGGTGGAATGTTGACCAGTGTCTTGACACAGAGGCGGACACAGAGATGGACACCGAGGTGGACGCCGCCGCAGACACTGCCGCCGAGCAGCGCGACGCGCCCACGGACGATGTTGGCATACTGCAAGTATGAGCGCAGAGACATCGAACGCCAGCAGCGACGGCATCACCGTGTACTGGCGGCCCGGCTGCGGGTTCTGTTCCGGACTGTTCCGTCAGCTCGACAGCCTGAAGGTGCCCTACGCAAAGATCAACATCTGGGACGAGCCGGGCGGTGCCGCGTTCGTGCGCAGCGTCGCCCGGGGCAACGAGACCGTGCCGACGGTCGCCGTTGGTCCGGTCGCTATGGTCAACCCATCGGCCAAGGACGTCATCCAGGCGGCGGCCACGCACGCCCCGAGCGCCGTTCCGGCCGGCTACAACGTCGGCTAAAGACAGCGAGAGATCCGGCACACGGCCGTCAGACCAGCTGGCCGAGGCGCCGTTCGAGGAACCGTCGTTCCGCCTCGCTCGGCGCGAGAGTGGCTGCGGTGGTGATCTCGGCGATGGCCTCGGTGATGCGACCGGCTCGGGCGAGCAGCTCACCCCGGGTCGCGTGGAGCAGATGGAACCGGTTCAACTCGCCTGCCGCGACCAGCTCCTCGATCATCTCGAGACCGGCATCGGCGCCACGCGCCATGCCTCGCGCGACGGCAGCATTGAGCGCGACCACCGGTGTCGGCACGTATCGACGCAGTGTCTTGTAGAGCGCGTCGATCTGCGCCCAATCGGTGACCTCCGCAGACGGGGCACCGCTGTGCAACGCAGCGATCGCAGCCTCGATCTGGTAGCGGCCACGTCGCCGGAGCACGAGCGCGCGGTCGATCAGCACGACTCCCTCCGCGATCTGGCCGTGTCGCCACGACGAGCGATCCTGGTGCTCGAGCGTGACGATGACGCCGTCAGGACCGAGGCGTCCGGGTGCCCGTGCATCGTGCAACAGCATCAACGCGAGAAGGCCCAGAACCTCGGGCTCGTCCGGCACCAGGACGGACAACGTCCGACCGAGCCGGATCGCTTCCCCGCACAGCTCGTGCCGGATGAACTCGTCGTCGCGTGCCGACGCATAGCCTTCGCTGAAAACGAGGTAGATGACCTGCATCACGGCGTCGAGGCGCTCGCTCAGCCGTTCGCGTTCCGGCACCCCGAACGGGATCCCCGCCAGACGGATCTTGTGCTTCGCGCGCACCAGGCGTTGATACATCGCGGCGACATCGATCATGAAGCCACGCGCGATCTCGTCGGTCGTCAGTCCGGCGACAGTTCGCAGCGTCAGCGCCACCTGGGCATCGTGGTTGAGCGCCGGGTGGCAGCACAGCAGGATGAGCGCAAGCTGATCATCGGCCACGAGGTGATCATCGAGGATCGCCAACTCGTCGACGTCGTCAGTCGGCACGTGCCCGCCGCGCAGCGCGGCCGCTTCCTTGTCGGGACGTCTGTGGGCGCGACGGAGGTGATCGATGGCCTTGCTGCGCCCGACGCTGACCAGCCAGGCGGCAGGGTTGTCCGGCTCGCCCTCGCGGGGCCACCTGACCAGGGCCTCGATGAGCGCCTCGTGCAATGCGTCCTCGGCGAGATCGAGATCACCGAACCGACGCATCAGGGTGCCGAGCACCTCACCGGCGTAACGCCGGAAGAGGTACTCGGCACCACGATCATCGCCGGTGGCAGCGCGATCCGGACCGCTCAGGAGAACTCCATCACCGGCCGGACCTCGACACTGCCGGTGCGCGACGCAGGGATCATCGCGGCGAGCTCGAGAGCACGGTCCAGCGAGGGGACGTCGACGACGTAGACGCCGCCGATCTGCTCCTTGGTCTCCGCGAACGGGCCGTCGGTCACCGTGGTCGAGCCGTTGCGCGTTCTCACAGTGCTGGCCGTCGTGTTGGCGTGCAGGGCATCGCCGGCCACCATCTCGCCCGACTCGGCGATGCGTTGGCTGAAGGCGAAGTACTCCTGCATCATCTCGGCTTGATCGACGGAGGCGGCGAGTTCGGGATCGTCGGCCAGCAACAGCATGTACTTCATGGGGATCTCCTATGCGTGAGTGAGCCGCAGGCGAGCGGTTCGAGAAGACGACGAACAACGATCGCACGATTCGACACTCAGTGCGGAGAAATTCCGCTGGCTCAGTTCAGCTGGGTCGCGATCGCTGCCCGCACCGTGTCGGCGAAAACGAGGATCCCGTCGGCATTCGGATGCACGCCGTCGTCGGTGAGGATGCTCCCCTTCGACTTCGTCACCGTCTGGTACCACTCCGCCACAGTTGCCGTGCCCCGCTTCTTCAGTGAGGCCCGCATCAGCAGGTTGAACTGCTCACAGCCCTTGAGCTGATCGTGGCGATACGTGCTGACCCACACCAACGGCACGTCGGCCGGGATCACCTTCAGAACGTCGTCGATCAAACCCTGGTACTCGGCGTTCTCCGTGTACAGGCCGGCATCGTTGGTGCCGAGGGCAACGACCCACATCTGCGGAGGGGCCGAGGCCTCGATGAACGTGATGACGGGTAGGCCGGCCATCGGCTTCTTGTTGCCGACCTCGATCCGCCGGCTGGGCTCGGCATTCACCGTGATCGTCGCGAACCCGACCTGGGTCAGCACGGCCTCGATCGTGGTCTGCGACAGCGCTGTGATGCTGTCACCGACCATCGCGATGGACGCCGGCACCTTGGTCTTGGGCGGGTTGTTCGACGGGGGCACGTCGTTCGCGCCGCCGAGTCCAACGGTGCCGATGGGCGCGGTGGCGTTGTTCTCGGTCCCACTGGACGAGCACGCGGCGACGGCTGTCGCCAGCGCGCCGAACAGAAGAGTCCGCCGATCGATCAACATCGGCACAGTCTGGAGCACGCATGGCCCGAAGTGCGCGCGGACGTCGGTGACCTGTGTCCGGATCGCCGGTGTCGACCGATCGTCACGTCGATCAGTCGGCGCCGCTCTGGATGCGGGTCGAGATGCGGTGATGGTCAGCGAGGCGTTCGTCGACGTCGGCGCTGAGCAGCTGACGATCGCGCACGACGAACCGACCGTGGACGATCGTGTCGCGAGCAGCGGTCGGTCCACAGCGCAGCCACGCCTCGATCGGGTCGGCGATCGCGCCGGCGTACATCGGTCCCGTCAGCGACCAGATCGCGACGTCGCCGGTGGCGCCGACGGCCAGCGTGCCGATCTCACCGATGCGACCGAGGCAGCCCGCCCCGCCGAGCGTGGCCATCTCCAGCGACATCCGCGCGTCGGCGGCGTCCGCGCCGTTGCGCAGCTTGGCGAGCAGCATCGCCTGGCGCGCCTCGAGCCACATCGAACCCGAGTCGGCTGACGATGAACCGTCCACGCCGATGCCGACGTGCATGCCCGCTGCGCGCATGTCGACGACGGGCGCGAGGCCGGACGCGAGGATCAGATTGCTGCTCGGGCAGTGCGCGGCGCCGACGCCGGCCGCGCCGAGCCGGTGGACCTCGTCATGGTTCGGCATCACGCAATGCGCGACCCATGTGCGGTCGCTGCACCAACCGGTGCGCTCCAGGTACTCTGCGGGCCGGCAGCCGAAGGTCGCGACCGAGAAATCGTCGTCCTCGCTGTTCTCGGCGAAGTGGGTGTGCAGGCGCACGTCGAGGCGCTCGGCCAGCTCTGCGGAGCGGACCATCAGCGACTCGGTGACGCTGAACGGCGAGCACGGCGCGAGCGCGATACGCACCATCGCGCCGTGGCTGCGATCGTGGTGGCGCAGCACGGCAAGCTCGCTGAGGGCGAGGATCTCGTCGTCGTCCTGCACGACGTTGTCCGGCGGCAGGCCACCGTCCTTCTCCGACAGCGACATCGATCCACGCGTCGGATGGAACCGCATGCCCAGGTCGCGCGACGCCGAGATCTCTGCGCCGAGCAGATCACCCGAGCCACGCGGGTGCACGTAGAGGTGATCGGTCGAGGTCGTGCAGCCGCTGAGGGCGAGCTCGGCGAGCGCGACCCAGGCCGAGGTGAACACGGCTTCCTCGTCGATACCGGACCACAGCGGGTACAGCGACTGCAACCATCCGAACAGCGGCGCACGAGTCATCGGCGGGAACGCTCGCGTCAGGTTCTGGTACATGTGGTGATGGGTGTTGATCAGGCCGGGTGTGACGAGGCAGTCCGTCGCATCGACCACCTCGGTCGCAGGCGGCATCTCGTCGAGTGACGACCCGACGCCGCTGATCAATCCATCGGTGATCGCCACCCAGCCACCGCTGAGCTCGCGACGGTCGGTGTCGACGGTGGCGACGAGGCGGGCGTTGCGGATCAGCAGATCGACGGCGACTGCTGCTGCTGCTGGCGTGGCGGTGATCATCCGCAGAGTCTCACACCAGCGAGGCGATGATCTGGCCGGCTTGCTCCACCGTTGTCAAAGGGTTCACGAAGCAGAAACGCAGCACCGTCTCACCCCGCCAGGTGGTCGGCACGACGAACGCCTCGCCCGCGAGCAGTGCAGCATCACTCCACGCTTGGTACTCGGCCGGGGTCCAACCGATGCGACGGAACAGCAGCACCGAGAGGTCCGGCTCCATCAGCAGTTCGAGATGGTCCGACCGGCGGATCAGCTCTGCAGTGGATGCCGTCACAGCGAGCGTGATGTCGACCGACGTCGCGTACTCATTGGTCCCGTACGTCGCCAGGCTGAACCAGAACGGCAGTCCCCGGGCGCGACGGCTGAGGTGGTGTGCATAGTCGCTGGGGTTCCACTCGTGGACCGGCTCGTCGCCATGGAGGACGTCGAGGTACTCGGCGTGCTGGGTGTGCGCGGCGCGCCCGATCTCGGGTTGGCGGTAGACGAGCGCGCAGCAGTCGAACGGCGCGAACAGCCATTTGTGGGGATCGACGATGAAGCTGTCGCAGCGCTCGATGCCAGCGAACTTGGGCCGGACGGTCGACGAGCACAGCGCGGCCGCGCCGTACGCACCGTCGACGTGGAACCACACCCCGAGCTGCTCGGCGATACGCCCCGCACCGTCGAGGTCGTCGATGACGCCAGCATTCGTCGTGCCCGCCGTGGCGATGATCGCGAACACGCGGGCGAGGTCGTCGGTGTCGAGCGCGTCGACGACCGCCTGCAGCGCGTCGCCATGCAGTCTCCCGCGCTCGTCGGCGGGCACCGTGATCAGGTCGGCATCCATCGCCCGGGCGGCGGAGGCGATCGAAGAGTGCGAGCCGGTCGAGGCGATCATCAGTCCGCGCACCCGGTCGTTGCGGCCGTCACTGCGCCGGCGCCAGTCGAACCGGGCGGCGATGAGCGCACTCAGGTTGCCGCCCGTGCCGCCGCTGACGAAGACCCCGCCGGCGGTCTCGGGCAGGCCGGCGAGATCGGCGAGCCAGCGCAACGCCTGGTTCTCGGCGAACACGGCACCCGAGCCCTCCATCCACGACCCGGCGTAGATGCTGCTCGCACCGACGACGAAGTCGAAGAGCACCGATGCCTCCGTCGGCGCAGCCGGCACGAACGCGAGGAACTTGGTGTGGTCCACGCTGATCGTGGCGGGGGCGAGGACCTCGGTGAAGACCTCGAGCGCGCGCAGACCGCCGAGCCCGTCTGGGGTGATGGTCTGGCCGGCGGCGGCGAGCAGGTCGGCGTAGCTGCGCGACCGATCGAGCGGCGGTGGATCCAGGCGGACACGCTCGACGGAGTAGGCGACGATCGCCTCGGTCAATTCCTCGATCTCTGCGTCGTGCTCGTGCACTAGACGTTCAGGTCGACGAGCTCACTGCCCTCGTTGCGTGCTTCGCCGTCCTTGTACAGGAGTTGGCCGAAGACGAACGCAAGCGCAGCCATGGACGTGCCCACGATGACGGGCATGAGCAACAAGATGACGACGATCGCAATTGCACCGGGCACGGACGAAGACTATCCCGCCTCCACCGTCACGTGCCACCAAGAGCGGCCCACGCGTGCCGTGCGACTCGCTGCGCCCAGTCGCGCGATGGACGCTCGCCGGCCAGCGCGAGGGCGTACCAGCTGCCGGTCAGCGTGCTGACGGCGGTCTCCACGTCACTGTCGGCATCGAGGAGTCCGGCGTCCATGGCCCGCCAGATCACCGCGCGCAGCCGTGCCCTGCGTGGATGCACGACTCGACGACGAAACGCAGCCACCAGCTCCGCGTCGGTCGAGCCGATCAGCATCGTCCCCACCATCGAAAGCCCGTCAGGTCTGCTCACGCCGACTCGGAAAGCCTCCAGCTCGGCGACGAGGTCCGCGAACGGATCAGCGGTGTCACGTCGCGGCTCGGCCTCGGCGAGCGCAGCGATGGCGGCGGTCGCGAGATCCGCCTTGCTCGGCCACCTTCGATAGATCGCCTGACGAGTGGTTCCCGCATCCTCGGCGACGGCGACCATCGACAGACCGGCGTACCCGTTCTGCGCCAACAGGCTGAGGGTCACGGCCAGGATGCGGGCGTCGAGGTCCTCGTCGCGGGGACGACCTCTGCCAACTGTCACGGAGGGCAGCCTAGGCGTTCGGAATAACAATGCGGTCTTGTATTGTTATTGTGATCGTTCAACCTCATGATCAGAAGGAGACAGCCATGTCCGCCAACATCGACATCCTCGAAGCCCTGGGGATTTGATCATGCGCATCGCCATCGTCGGCGCAGGACGCGTCGGCTCGACACTCGGTCGCCGCTGGACCGGGGTCGGCCACAGCGTCGTGTACGGGGTTCGCGATCCATCCCATCCGCGACATCGAGCGCTGACGGGCAGCGTCGCATCCGCTGCGCAGGCAACCGAAGGTGCCCACGTCGTCGTCATCGCTCTGCCCTGGGCCGCCGTCGAGTCCGCGCTCGTCGGGCTCGATGTCGGCGACAGCGTCGTCGTGGACGCGACCAATCCGCTCGCCGCGAACGCCCGGGAGCTCACCGCGCATCCGGAGCTGTCCGGCGCCGAACTGATCGCCGGCTGGACAGGAAGTGAGCGCGTGACCAAGGCGTTCAACACGACCGGAGCGGGCAACATGGCCGACGTTGCCTACCCTTCGGCCCCGTCGTCGCGCCCGCTGATGCCGGTCGCCGGGGACGACGCCGCGGCGAAGCAGGTCGTCATCGGCCTGGCTGACGAGCTCGGCTTCGAGGCAGTCGATGCCGGTCCCCTGAGCGCATCAGGTGATCTGGAACACTTGGCCATGCTCTGGATCCGGATGGCCTACACGTTGGGCAATGGCCCGGACATCGCGTTCGCACTCCTGCGGCGATGACCGACGACGAGGCCGCCCTGTCGGAGTCGGCGCAGCCGGTCGCGCCCGGCTCGGGACGGGTGGAGGCGTTCAGCGACGGCGTGTTCGCGATCGCGATCACGCTCCTGGTGCTCGAGGTCAAAGTGCCCGAGGTGGAGGGCGGCCACGGCCTGACCACAGCCCTCCTGCACCAGTGGCCGTCGTACGTCGCCTACGCCGTCAGCTTCGCGACCATCGGCATCATGTGGATCAACCACCATGCGATCTTCGACCGGGTGCGCCTCGTCGACCGAGGTCTGCTGTATCGCAACATGTTCCTGCTCGGGTCGGTGTCGTTCCTGCCGTTCCCGACGGCCGTGCTCGCCCGTTACCTGCGTGACAGCGACAACGCTCGTGCCGCCGCCGTGGCCTACGGAGCGACGATGGTGGTCGTCGGCCTGGCCTTCACACTGATCTGGCAGCACCTGCTCCGCCGTCCAGCTCTCCGGAAACCTCACGTGACCGAGGCCGGCGTGCGCCGCGCCCTCAGGCGCTCGGGCGTTGGGCCATTCGTCTACCTCGTCGCGACCGGTGTCGCGGCGATCGCGCCGATCGCCGCACTGGCCATCTACGGGTTGATCGCCGGATACTTTGCGTTCACCCGCCACCGCAGCTGACCGCGCCTGTTGCGTCGGCTCACGCTGCAGCGTTGCAAACGTCGTGACTGAAGCAGCGGGTGTGATGGTCGTTGACCAGTCCGCAGGCCTGCATGTACGCGTAGCAGATGGTCGTGCCGACGAACCGAAAGCCGAGCTTGCGCATCTGCTTGCTCATCCTGTCGCTGATCTCGTTCGACGCCGGGACCGGGTTCGTGTCATTGCGGCGGTGGTCGATCGGTGCGCCGTCGACGAAGCTCCACAGGTACTCGACCGGATCGTCCAGCTCGAGCCAGATCCGGGCGTTGCCGACGGTGCTCTCGACCTTGGACCGATTGCGGATGATCCGGGCGTCGCCGAGGCAACGCGCGACGTCGGCGTCGGTGTAGCCGGCGATCGTCTCGACGTCGAACCCGTCGAACACCTCGGCGTAGCCGTCCTTGCGCAGCAGGATCGTCCGCCAGCTCAACCCGGCCTGGGCCCCCTCCAACGTGAGGAACTCGAACAGCGTCCGGTTGTCACGCTGGGGCATTCCCCAGACCGTGTCGTGGTAGTCGCGCATCGCTGGCTCGGTGCCGGCCCACGAGCAGCGCGTCACCTCGTCCGGCGCGCTCGCAGCCGTCATCGCGTCGGTCATTGCGGCACGGTCATTGCGGTTTGAAGGCCCAGGCCTCGATCTCGACACCTGCACCGGCGGCCGGGAGCGCGGCGACGCCGACGGTGCTGCGTGCCGGACGGTGGTCACCGAAGCCGCCGATATAGGCCTCGTTGAACGTTGCGAACGTGTCCATGTCGGTCAGGAAGCAGAGCGTCTTGACGACGTCGCTCAGCGTCGCACCCATCGTCGCCAACTGGCCGACGAGGTTGGTGATCGCCTGCGTGGTCTGGGCGGCGACGCCACCCTCGACGAGCGCGCCGTCGGCCAGGCCGAGCTGACCCGACACGATGATCCAGTCCCCGGCACGAACGACGGGCGTATAGGGGCCGAGGGGTTTCTGGGGTGCGATCATCTCGACATCGTAGGACGAGCCGCCGACCCCACGACAACCAGTGCAGATATCGTTCGAGGCGTGATGCCCCTTGATCGCCGCAGCTTCCTCCTCGCCACTGGCGCTCTCGCTCTGGCTGCCTGCGGCAGCGACAAATCGTCGGGCGGTGGCGGCTCCGCGAACGGAATCAAGCCCGCTTATCTCCTCCAGCCACGTTTTGCGCGGGAGATGATCGTGCCGGGTACGAGTCGGATGCCGTTCTCGCTCGGCGACAGCGGTGCGCTGCTGTCCGACGGACCGCAGACGTTGACTGCCAAGATCGTCGACGATGCCGGCAATGTCGTCATTCCGACGCTGTCGGCCAAGCGCCGGCGGGTCACCGAGGGCATCGTCTACTGGGACTTCCACCCGACGCTCGACGCCGTTGGGCAGTTCACGATCGTGCTCGACGGCGGGGATCCGAACGGGACCGCGATCAGTGTCACTGCGCCTTCGGAGGTGCCGATCCCGTACCCCGGTCAGCAGCTTCCACCGTTCGACACGCCGACCACCGACGCACCGCGCGGAGTCGATCCGATCTGCACCCGCCTCGAAGGCGGGGCCTGTCCGTTCCATGCGATGACCCTCACCGCGGCGCTGGCCACGGGCAAGCCCGTGGCCTACCTGATCGGCACACCTGCGCATTGCGAGTTCGGAACCTGTGCGCCCGGGCTGGAGTTCCTCATCACCGCCGGCAAGCGCCTCGGCGACAAGATCGCCATCGTGCACGCGGAGGTGTTCACCGACGACAAGGCCACGACCGTGGCCCCCGCTGTCGAGGCGTACAACCTGGCCGGGGAACCGGATCTGTGGCTCACGGACGCGACAGGACGAATCCTCACTCGGTTCGAGGGCGTCTGGGATCAGACGGAACTCGACGAGGCGCTCGCCGCAATCGTCGCGTGACCCACCTGTCGGCGGCGACCGGGCTGGACGGCGAGATGCCGAGGCGCCGCAGCGCCGTCAGGTCAGCTGAAGCTCTGGCCGCAACCGCAGCTGCGGGTCGCGTTCGGGTTGATGATGTTGAAGCCGGCCTGGTTGAGGCCGTCCTTGTAGTCGAGCGAGGCGCCTTCGAGGAGCTGCGCCGACGCAGGGTCGACGAGAACGCGCACGCCTTCGCCGAACTCGGCCTGCTCGTCGTCGGCGGCGATGTCGCCGTCGAAGAACATCTCGTACGAGAAGCCGCTGCATCCGCCGGGGCGAACGGCAACGCGTAGGGCGAGGTCGGTGGCGCCTTCGGCGGCCAGGAGTTCTTTGACCTTGCTTGCGGCGGTGTCTGTCAACGTGATCATGGAGATCCTCCTCGGAGAAACGGTTGCGTCAGTACTTGCGTCACCATATCGGAATTCATCGATCGAAGTCGATGAGCACGGCCAACGCAGAAACGACGATAACCACAGCCCACAGGTAAAATTCCTCATGACCGGACCGAGCGATGCAACCGACGTCACCGCGGCAATGAGCCAGGTGTCCGCACCGGTCCCCACCCGTGACGACTTCTTCGACCTGCTGCGCGCAGTGATCGACCCCGAGCTCGGTGCGGACATCGTCAGTCTCGGGATGGTCCCCGACGTCGTCGTGTCGCCGGCCGACTCCACGGGTCACGTCGATGTCACGGTCTGGATCAAGCTCACCATCGGTGGGTGCCCGCTGCGTGGGCAGATCAAGAAAGACGTCGAGAGCCGCATCGCGCTCCACCCCGCCGTCCGCACCGTCCACATCGAGTGGGGCGAGATGACGAGCGAGGAGCGCAGCGAGGTCATGACCAAGGCCCGTTGGTCGGCCCGCGAGAACGCCGCTGACACCGAGGTGCCGCAGTCGACCCGCATCCTCGCGATTGCCAGCGGCAAGGGCGGGGTCGGCAAGAGCAGCGTCACCGTCAACCTCGCCACCGCGCTCGCCTCGCAGGGTCTGACCGTCGGTGTGCTCGATGCCGACATCTGGGGTTTCTCCGTGCCCCGCCTGCTCGGCATATCCGATCGCCTCGAGGCCGTGCCGGTCGAGGGATCGGACAAGCCCAAGATCGTTCCGAACGTCCTCAAGGTCGGCCGCGGCCAGCTCAAGGTCGTCAGCACCGGGTTCCTCGTCGACGAGGACACCGCACTGATGTGGCGTGGGCTGATGCTGACCAAGGCCGTCGAGCAGTTCCTGCGCGACGTCGCCTGGGGCGAGATGGACTACCTCCTGATCGACATGCCGCCCGGCACCGGCGACGTGCAGATGGGTCTGGCCCGAATGCTGCCCCGTACCGATCTGATCATCGTGACCACACCGGCGCTCGCCGCCCAGAAGGTGGCCGCCCGCGCTGCGGACATGGCCAAGCGCAGCTTCCTCCGCGTCGCCGGCGTCATCGAGAACATGAGCTCGTTCACCTGCGACCACGGTGAGAGCTACCCGCTGTTCGGGGTCGGTGGCGGCCAGGCCCTCGCCGACGAGATCGGCGTGCCGCTGCTCGGGCAGATCCCGCTCGAGCCGTCCGTCGGTGCCGGCGGCGACGCCGGTGTCCCGGTCGCGATCTCCGCGGACGGCGGCCCTGCGGCAAAGGTGTTCCACACCATCGCCCAGCGGATCATCGACGAGATCGCCCCGCCGGTGAACATGGCCGGCTGCTCGGCGCGCATGCTCGCAGCCGTCGCCGCCGCCTTCGACAAGGTCTGACCGCAGCCGGGCGTACCAGCGAACTCTCGGTGCAACGACGGCGAAACGTGCGCGCCAGATGCACCGAGAAGGTGGTCAGCCGAGCGATTCGAGCGGATTCCCATCGGCGTCGTAGGTGTGGGCAGCTGGCGCAGCCGTGCGACCCGGCTGCGGTGGGACGAGAATCATCGCCACCCGGACGGGCGCGGACGGGTCGATCGTCACGAACTTCGTGACGTAGACCAGACCGTCGACCGTCACACGCATCTCAGCGGTCGGATCGTCGACCGGCACGACGGAGACGTAGAACGAACTGCCGTCGAGGTCGCGCGAGTTCCATATCGATCCGCCGGTCTGAGAGATCGTGGTGCTTCCCATCGACGTGCCGTCCAGTGAGACGTCGATGATGGTCGAGCGGCCCACCGGCCGCAGGTGAATCACGACCTCACCCGCCGGGACCGTCGCCGCAGCGTCGTACCCGTCCGAAGCGGCGGCCACTGCGTAAGCCACTGCGACCGGCGTGGGGTCGGGGGCTCCGGGCGCAACGGAGGGCGGGGGTGGCTGCGACGTGACGGTGGTGGCGCCGGCCGGCGGGGAGGGGTCAGTCTCGTCATGGCGAGTCACGAGCTGCGCCCACGCAGCATCGCCGACGGGCCGTAGCGAGGACAGCATGTCTGCCAGCTGTGCGGCATCGAGGGTGGGGCTGGTCGCCAGGAACCCGATGCCGTCACGCTCGACGTACGCGCCGTGATCGCCGTACGGAGCGGAGTCGGACGAGAACGTCCGGTCGGCGGCCGCACCCACTGCGCTCAGCGCGGAGACGTCGGTGCTGAGGCCGAGCATCGCCCGGCTGCTCGCCGTCGGCGCAAAGGCTCGGATCGACGTGTCGAACGGTGCACCAATGGGTCCGTATCCGGTGACCGCCGATCCCAACGGGAGTTCGTTGGCGTCCGTTGCGAACGTCGCGGTCAGCACACCGCCGAAGAACGTTGCCTCTCCCGCAGGGACGAGCCCGAGCGGCAGCGCTCCGGCGACCGACGCCGTTCCCTGCGCATCGGCGCCGACGAGGGTGCCGATGGCGAGCAGATCGGCGTCGCTGATGTGACGGGCGATCACGGCGACCCATCGACCCGGCTCGACCTCGACATCGAGTGAGCGCGCGTTGGCCAGACGTGTGTCGCCCAACGCACCGCGCCGTCCGTCCGCGAGGACGACGTTGGTCTGCGTGGCTTCGTCAGCGAAGGTGCCGGCCCATGTGTCCACCACGGCGAACACCGGCCCGGTCGGGGACACCGGCGTGGCGTAGAGGTGGAACTCGGTCTGACCCGCCGATTCGACGTCGGGCTTGCCGTCGATCGCCCCCTTCGCCTCCCAGCCGTCGGGGAGTCGGGTGACCACGGAGTGTGTCGTGAGTCGCTCGGCGGACAGATGTGGCGCGCGGTCGTCACGGGATCCGATGAAGACGAGCCCAGCGAGGAGCACGACGATTGCGGCCCCGACCGTCACGAGAGCGAACCGACGAGTGCGGACCTGTGGCACATCTCGCTCGGCACGACGTACGCCCAATGCGTCGAACTCAGGAGACGGCGGTGTCAGCTCCTCGACGCGCGACATCAGGGCGCGCAGGTGGTCGTCGGTGATCGTGGTCATGACAGCAAGGTCTCCAGTCGTCGTTTGGCCGCAGCCAGCTCGCGTTGCACCGTGCGCTCCGTCGAATCGATCGTCGCCGCCACGGAGGCCGGGCTCATGTCAGCCCAGTAGGTCAAGAAGACGACGGCGCGTTGGCGGACCGTGAGCCGGCGCAGTGCGACATGCACGTCGATGTCCGACGCCGTCGGCTCCCAGTCCTGCGCCATCGCGCTGCGCTCCTCGCGCCGCAACCGTCGATCGGTCGACCGCCGGACGCGGATCGCCTCGTGGAGCACGACCCGGTAGAGGTAGGCGCGGTGGTTCTCGACCCCCGGCCACGCCTTGGAGCTCAGCGCCCCGAGGACGGCCGACGCAAGGAGATCCTCGGCGCCGGACGGCCCCGCCAGCGCGCCGGCGTACCGCATCAGCTCGTCGGCGTACTTGCGATACACCTCTGCGTCATCCATCGGCACCATCCCCTGTGTGAACCCGCCGACCCGCGATTCACCGCCACATTCTCACCGGCCACAACTCGCCAGCGGACTCTCGGTGCAACGACGGCGGAACGTGCGCGCTGGATGCACCGAGAACGGTCGACCGGCAGTGGCCTTACGGCAACAAGTCGTAGCCGGGGTCGCCGGGCATCAGCAGATCGAGTGGCGCTCCGGGGGCCGTGCTGACACGGATCTTGGGCAGGATGCGCGGTGGAACGCCGATGGTCGACGCGGCGGCCAGCGCAGCATCGGTGGTGGCATGCGGATGCAGGAACTCGAGGCACGCGATGGTCGGGGGCAGCATCATCAGCTCGCCGGACGCGGCGCGGGCGAGGGCGTCTGCCGGACGCACCCACAGACTGGCGATCGTCTCGCCGTCGTCGTGCAGCGGCTCCTGGGCGAGCGGCGCGCGGGCGAGGAAGAACCGCGTGTCGAAGCGACGGTTCTCGCCGAGCGGCGTGACCCAGTGGGCGATGTACGCGATCGCGTCGGTCGTCAGCCGCAGTCCTTCGCGCGCACACAGCTCGACGAGACCGAGCGAGCTGTCGTGGATCAACGGACGAGCGGCCGTGAATCGAGCGGCCACGAACTCATCGTCGAAGCGGACGACCTCACCGTCGGCCAGGCTGCGGGCGAGCAGTACACCCGCCTCCTCGAAGCACTCCCGAATCGCGGCGACCCAGTAGGCCAGGCCACCCGAGTCGATCTGCAGCAGCTCGCTCGCGCGTGCGTCGGTCAGGCCGTCGCACACCGTCTCCATCTCAGATGCCCCATCGACGTCGTCGACCCGGCCTCCCGGGAAGACGTACATCCCGCCGGCGAATGCAGCCTGCATCGTACGCCGTAGCATGATCACCTCGATGCCGACTGCGTCGACCGCGTCGCGCACCAACATCACCGTCGCCGCCGGGCGCACAGCCACAGCGGCGGGGTCGAAGGCGCCGGTCACGGATCGAGCTCGCCGCGGGTCTCCGTCGCGGTCGTGTCGGTCACCGTCGTGTCCGTGACGGTGCCGCCCATCCGACCGCCGCCCATCCGACCGCCATAGGTCGCCCGGATCACCCGTGTCCTGCCCAGTCCGCCGAGGCCCTTGCGGCGCATCAGGTACGAACGGAAGATGGCCCGTGTCGGCGGGAACAGCAGCAACAGGGCGAGCACGTCGCTGACCAGTCCTGGCGCGATGAACAACGCACCGGCGAGCACGACGCAGAAACCGTCTGCGATCTCCTTGCTCGGCTCCTTGCCGGCCTGCAGCTGCAGCATGAACCGTGACCACACCCGCGCTCCGACCCGACGGACGAGCGCTGCGCCGACGAAAGCCGACAGGATCAGCAGCGCAACGGTGTTCAGTGCGCCGATGGCCTGCCCGGTCCGGATCAGGACGAACAGCTCGATGATGGGAGCGACGACGAAGACGAGGAAGAGGATCATCAGCTGGCCCAGAACACCGTCTTCAATTCGCTGTAGTGGTTCAGCGCTTCCATCGAGAGCTCCCGTCCGAGGCCGCTCTGCTTGAATCCGCCGAACGGCGTGCTGAAGCGGACCGACGAGTTGCTGTTGATCGACAACGTGCCGGTGTCCACGCCACGTGCCATACGCATCGCCCGACTGGCGTCGCGGGTCCACACCGAGCCGGACAGGCCATAGTCGCTGTCGTTGGCGATGCGGACCGCGTCCTCTTCGGTGTCGAACGGGATGACCGCGGCGACCGGCCCGAAAATCTCGTCGCGCGCCAGCGGCGAATCCTCGGCCGGCGCAACGATGTTGCAGGGCATCCACCAGCCCGCGCCGGTCGGCGCCGAACCGGACCAGAGCACATCGGCGCCGTCGAGGAAACCCTCGACCTTGGCCTTGTGCGCCGCCGTCACGAGTGGGCCCATGGCCGTGTCGCTGTGAGTCGGATCGCCGACGACGAAGTCCTTCGAGGCGTCGATGAACAGCTCGACGAAGCGGTCGTACGCCTCGCGCTGGACGAGGATTCGACTCCGTGAACAGCAGTCCTGGCCGGTGTTGTCGAACACCGCGCCGGGCGCCGACGATGCGGCGGCCTCGAGGTCCGCATCCGCGAAGACGATGTTCGCGCTCTTGCCGCCGAGCTCGAGCGTCACCCGCTTCACCTGATCCGCAGCGCCGGCCATGATGCGCTTGCCGACCGCGGTCGATCCGGTGAAGCCGACCTTGCGCACCGTGCGGTTCTCGACGAAACGCCAACCGACCTCGGCACCCGTACCGACGACGACGTTGAGAACACCCTCGGGCAACCCGGCCTCGAGCGCGAGCTCGCCGAGGCGGATGGTGGTCAGCGGCGTCAGCTCCGACGGCTTGATCACGACGGTGTTGCCACACGCGAGTGCGGGGCCGAGCTTCCATGCTGCGATCATCAGCGGAAAGTTCCAGGGCGTGATGACACCGACGACACCGAGCGGTTCGTGGAACGTCATCGTCACGCCGCCGGCGACGGGAATGGTGGCCCCGGTGTGCTTGTCGATGCAGCCTGCGTAGTAGTGGAAGACCTCGGCAGCGGTGTCCGCGCACCAGCGGCTGTTGCCGATCGGCATGCCCATGTTCGCCGTCTCCAGCTGAGCGAGCTCCTCGGCGTGCGCCGAGATCGTGTCGGCGAACCGGCGCATCAACCGGATCCGGTCGAGCGGGGCCATCGACCGCCAGGCCGGGAACGCTGCGGCAGCCTTGGCGATGGCCGCGTCGGCATCGGCCGCGGTGGCCAACGGCTGATCCAGGATGAGTTGTTCGGTGGCCGGGTTGAGCAGGGCGAGGGTGCCAGTGGCGGAGGTCGACATCGACGCCCAGGCTACTTGCGCCCACGCAAGCCGGTCCGCGGCCGCAGCGGTCGGCGGATCAGCGGGTCAGCGGGTCAGCGGGTCGGTATCGTGCGGCTTGTGTCCGCCGGCCATCCTCCCGCCGAGATCGACGTCGACGAGACGCTCGTGCGGACTCTGCTGCGCGATCAGTTCCCCGACATCGCCGAGCAATCGCTGCACCTGGTCGGCAACGGCTGGGACAACGTCATCTTCCGGCTCGGCGACGAACTCGTCGTGCGCCTGCCGCGGCGCGACGTCGCTGCCGAGCTGATCCACAACGAGCAGCGCTGCCTTGCGATCCTCGCGCCTCGGCTGCCGCTGCCCGTTCCCGTTCCACTGCACGCCGGACGACCGACAGCCGAGTACCCGTGGCCGTGGAGCGTGTGTGCTTGGTTCGACGGCGAGCGTGCGTCCGCGGCGCCGCCACACGATCTCAACGAGGCCGCCGAGACGCTTGCGTCGTTCGTCAACGCACTGCACACGCCGGCACCGCCCGATGCGCCGGTGAACCCGGTTCGCGGCGGCCCGCATGCCGACCGGATCGAACGGGTCAGCGCCCGCATCGCCGCCTCGGGCGCAGCCGGTTACCTCCTCGGAACCGACGTCGCGCAGCTCGACGCGCTGTGGCTGGAGCTCGCCGGTGCACCTCAATGGTCGGACCCGCCGGTATGGCTGCACGGTGATCTGCACGGCTCGAACATGCTCACGTGCGACGGCCGTTTGAGCGCAGTCATCGACTTCGGCGACATCACCGGCGGCGACCCGGCGACGGATCTGGCCGTCGCGTGGATCGTGCTCGACGCACCGTCGCGGGCGCACTTCCGCACCCTCGTCGAGCGCGACGACGCGACCTGGACCCGCGCCCGGGCCTGGGCGCTGAGCTTTTCCGTGTTCTACCTGGACGCTCGCGACGAGGACCCGGTGATGGGCCGGATGGGTGAGCACACCCTCGCTCAGGTACTGGACGCATAGGCTGTGCGGATGCTCGTGTGGATGGACCTGGAGATGACGGGGCTCGACGCCACCAAGGACGTGATCGTGGAAATCGCCACGATCGTCACCGACGACGACTTGAACATCGTCGCCGAGGGTCCAGACCTCGTGGTGCACCAGAGCGAGGAAGCCCTTGCGGTGATGGACAAGTTCGTCGTCGACATGCACACCCGCAGCGGGCTGCTGACGGCGATCCGGGCCAGCACGGTCACGCTCGAAGAAGCCGGTGCGGCGACACTCGCGTTCATCAAGGAGTACGTGCCGGTGCATCGCACCGTTCCACTGTGCGGCAACTCGATCGGCATGGACCGTCGGTTCCTCACGGCGTACCTGCCGGACATCGAGAACTGGCTGCACTACCGCAGCATCGACGTGTCGAGCGTGAAGGAGC
>JANXUX010000187.1 GCA_025351965.1 Actinomycetes bacterium
GCTTGCCGGTGCAGCAGCCGATGGGCCGCGGCCGAACCGGGTGTTGGCCAACGTGTACGCGTCGCAGACGGTCGCTCTTGCCACCGCCGCAATCGTGGCGTATCTGCGCGGCCCGTTGCTGGCGGTGATCGTGCCGGCCGCAGTGGCCCTCGCACTGCTCTCCTACGTCCGCCCGTGCTTCTCCGTGGTCGTGCCCGGCTTGGTGAGGTCGGCTGGCGAACTCACGGCGGCGAATCTGCTCACCGGCTATTGCAACAGCGGCAGCGTGCTCGCCGGGCCGTTGATCGCCAGCGCATTGATCGCGGTCGACGGTCCATCAACCGTGATCGCCGCCGCGGCGGCGCTCGCTGCGCTGGGCTTGGTGGTGATCCTGCCGTTGGTCAAGCTCGACCCAGGCGACGAAGCGCCGGCTGCCCCTCAACGCGATGGCTCGCGCACACGGGCATTGGTGGACGGCGTGCGAGTTCTGTCCCAACGCAAGGGTGCCCTGCAGTTGCTCGGCGTGCTGGGAGGGCAGTACATCGTGATCGGCGCGCTCGATCTGGTCTACGTCGTGCTCGCAGCCGAGCGATTCGGGCTCGGTCCGTCCGGTCCGGGCATCCTCGGCGCGGCCTTCGGCGCCGGTGCCGTGCTCGGCGGCGCGGCGTCAACGGTGCTGGTCGCCCGCAATCGCCTGGCCCCACTGTTGATGGTGGCGTTGGGGTGCATCTGCGCTGCACTGGGTGCCATCGCGGGTTTCACCACCTTTGCCGTCGCCCTCGCAATGTTGCCGGTCGTGGGCCTCAGCAGGGAGGTGCTCGACCTCACCGGCCGGATGCTGCTGCAACGTGCCGCACCCCAGGACGCATTGGCTTCGATCTTTGCCACGATGGAATCACTCTCGCTCGTCGGATGTGTGATGGGCAGCCTCATTGCCCAAGTCACCATCGCCGTGGCCGGTGCACGCGTAGCGGTCCTCGCGGTCGCACTCGTGCTCGGCGCGCTGTTGCTGCTCACGGCAAAGCGCCTCGTCCAGATTGATGCGTCAGCCGATGCTCCGGTGGTGACGATCCGGCTGCTGCGCCGCATCACGTTGTTCGCGCCTCTGCCCGGGCCTGCGTTGGAGGGGGTCGCGCGCGCTGCCCGGCCGATGCTCTTCGCCAGCGGCGACACGATCATCAGCCAGGGCGAGCCCGGCGACACCTATTACGCCGTCGTCGACGGCGACGTCGATGTCACCGTCGATGGACACCACCGCGGGGTGATGACGCGGGGACAGGGCTTCGGCGAGATCGCGCTGCTAGCCGAGGTGCCCCGAACGGCCACCGTCGTCGCTCGCACCGAGGTGCAGCTTCTGGAAATCGAGCGGCCCGCATTCCTCACCGCTGTCACGGGACACGACGCGTCGAAGCAGGCGGCATGGGCTGTGGCCCGGACACTGCACCCTGTGCTCGACACCGCTGTCCTTGCCGCCGATCCGGAGCCCAGTTGAGCCACTGAAGGAGGTGTCGTCGAACTGGACCAGCACGCTCGCTGGGGCGGTGATGCTGAAGGAGGCGGTGCCGACGGTGACGAGTCGGGTGGTGATGGTGCGCTGCCGACCCACGATGTGTGCCGCGTCGCAACTTCGTAGCGCACGACGTCGCGGTATCGGAAATGCCCTTCCGAACCGTAGCGTTCGGTGCTCAGGAGCGCAATCGGTCCGTACGTCCCCAGGGTTGTCAAGGTGTCTGAGCAAAATGGCCTGTCACCTGGTGCGCCCCCTGGGTCTCGAACCCAGAACCAATGGATTAAAAGGCCTTCTGAGGGGGTGCAGACGGCCACTTGCGACACATAGCCCCTGGTCGGACGACCCTCGACACGACCGATTTGCCAGGTGTTGTCGGGTTTCGTCCCACCGCGTCCCACGGAATCTGGCTGCGGCGCTGCACGGCGCTCTAGCCGATTCGCGTTGGCTGACCAGATGATCGCTCCTCGGCGCAGGTCGCACCGAGGGACGTCACGGCGCCAGCCAATTTCCGAGCTGCACCGCTTGTTCTACGCTCATTCCGAACATTGCATGGAAGGCATCCGAAAGGGCTGCCTCGGTGACGAATCCGGCAACCGATGCGGCAGCGGCCCTGGACGCGCCAACGGCAAGGTTTTCGGTAGCGACGACGAGGCGCAGCCACGCCATATACGATTTCACCGGCATGCAGACCTCGGCGTCGAAGAGTTGAGCGAGTCGGTCTGACGGGATTCCTACCTCGGCGGCCAAGACGTCGACGTCCACCAAGCCTTCGCCCGTAGAGGCCGGCAGACGATGGAGGGCAGCGTCGATCACAGGGTGGCGCCACAAGCTCATCGGAACTCCGCTGGGCAGTTCGCAGACCAGTGCCACCATCTTGCGAACGATCTCGTCAGCACGCGACCAGTTGTCGGGGCGAAGGGCCCCGATGATGTCTTGAACCGGATGTGATTCCGTGTGGTCGACCGGGTGCGCGTGACGATTGCGCAGACGCGCTCCGATCGCGCTGGCCGGCTCGATGTACGCGATCAGAACGTGATCACGCCGGTCCCTGAACGCATGTTTGCGGCCCGGGTCGATCACGACAAGTGGACCCGACATCGGCTGGCCATCGGCGTCGACCACGAATGGACGTCCCGCATGGAGCATGATCTGGAACGCTTGATGGGCATGTGGCGGCATCGACCGAACTGGCCCGCTGTACAACAGCCACCACGGCCCGAAGGCCAAGCGTCCGGACCATGTCGATCGCTGCGCAATCATCCGCCCACTGCTGCCGCTTCGGTTACCGATGTCGTCGCTGGAGAGGTGGTTGCCGGATGCGTTGTGGATGTCGAGGGATTGCGGTTCACGCTTGTCGGCGGTGCGGGAGACGATGTCGTCGGCGCGTCCGGGTGATCGTGACCTGACACTGTTATCGACGTCGCATCGACGTGAGCTGCGGTGGTTGTTGGGGGCGAAGCTGCCCTCGAAGTCGAGGTGGTCGTGGTCTCGTCAACGTAATCGGGATCTGGATAGTCGAACGTTGGAACCTGTGCGCCGTAGAACTCGGGTTCCTTCACGCCATCGAACACATACACGACGTCTCCGTCCGAAACCAGCCCCGGGAAATACTCGGCAATGTGCATCGGAATACGTACGCAGCCATGGGAGGCCGGCGCCTTCGGCACATTGGACGCGCCGTGAACGGCGAGTCCGTAGTTGAAGTAGACGGGGTTGTACAACCGTCCCAGCTTGGAGTTTCGCCATCCTGTGAACCGTCGCTCGAAGTGAAAGACGCCACCAGGGGTAACGGCGACGCCACAAATGCCATCTTCCACCTGTGTTCCGTCGTCTCGGTCGACTGTCACGACGGCGCACCACTCGTCGCCCGTCCCCGTCGAGATGTGGGTGATCAGCCTGATCGATCCGTCCACGTAGAGAATCGCGACCTGCCGATTCAGCAAAACCTCGAGATGTGCCCCCCGCCCGCTACGCAGCGGTTGAAACTCGTGCACCTGATTCATCGCATTCCAGATGTCCGACGTCACGACACCCGAAGCATCTGTCAACGCAGCGTTGAGCACAAGCTTCTCGTATGCCCACACAGCTCGTTCGGTTGCTGGTCCGAATACCGAGTCCGTGGGGCCGGGATCAAACCCGAGCGCTCTCAATCGATCTTGCAGCCGAGCCACGCTGCTGCCCACCGAACCGACGCCGATCTCATGGTCGAGGGCGACGAGTTCGTTCGGGATCGACGCGGTCTGGACGACGTCAGTGGTCGCTGTCGCAGTTCCAGCCGGTTGAGGCAAACCGATCGAGGCGGCGGGCGCCGAGTTCGGGGTCGACGCTTGACGAGAGCGGGTCGTTCTGCCTCCGGTCATCGAGTAGGCAAGCGCCGGGATCGCCGCTCCCGCAGCCAGGACGAGAATTCTGCGACGAGTGTGGGCCGAGGAATTCACAGCGACCATGGTTACAGCTTACTACGACATCATGTAGTACTTTGGCACACCTTCCACATCGTCGTGGAACCCGACCGACGTCACAACGTTTGCGCGATAGACCCGTCTTCCTCGACGTCGACTCCTGCATCGGCGACGGCGACGCCATCGACGATCCGGCGCGACCGGTATCGATCGACGATCAAGTAAACGACCGATGCGAAGACCACGGCTGCAGCGACCCACTGGTTCAGCCGGAGACCTGCGAACTGGTGTGCTGGGTCGATACGGAGTCCTTCGATCCAGAACCTTCCGCTGAAGTAGCCGGCTAGGTACAGAGCGAAGAGTCGTCCCGGCCTCAGCCTGCAGCGGCGATCAATCTGCAGCAAGACCGCACAGAGTGCGAGGTTCCACAGCGATTCGTACAGGAACGCGGGATGGAAGGTGGTGCCGGGCGCGTAGCCCGTTGGCTGCTTGTCGTCCGAGATGCTCAGTGCCCAGGGCAGAGTCGTCGCTCGGCCGAAGAGCTCCTGGTTCCACCAGTTACCCCATCTGCCGATCGACTGCGCAAGCGGAATGGCAGGAGCAACTGCCGTCAGTAGGCCAGGAATGGCGACGTCACGGCGCCGAGCGGCGAACAGCCCGGTGATCGTGCCTCCGAGGAGCCCGCCAGGGATGCCGAGCCCGCCCTTCCAGATCAGCGGTATTCGTTCCAGATGTCCAGCGAACAATTCCCAGTCCGTGACGACGTGGTAGGCGCGTGCGCCGATGACGCCGCCGACCACGCCCCAGACGGCAATCGAGCTCATGTCGTCCCGCGTCCCAGTGTGGCTGCGAACCAGACGACGGCCTGCCAGCGCTGTGGCAGCGACGACGCCGAGCGCGATCATGAGGCCATATGCGGTCAGCTTCAGGGGGCCGATCGAGAGTGTGCCACTCGATGGGCTCGGGATGTTCAGCGGGTTCATCAGAATGCTCCTCGATCATGCGGGGCGGACGTACAGAGGAGTGACAGGTACTGACGGATCATCCGTCGTGGACCCAGACTTGTGTTCCGAGCGGCATCAGGTTCTGCGCCCAGATGAAGTCCATCGCCGGGACGCTGACCCGTACGCAGCCGTGTGATGCCGGATAGTTCGGGATCGTGTTCGAACCGTGCACTGCGATGCCACCCCGGAAGTACTTCGGACGGTAGATCTGACCGAGGTCTCCCTCCCACCAGCCCTCGGGGCGCTCGCGGTCCACCTTCCACAATCCGTCGGGGGTCAGCGCAACACCGCGCACGATTTCTCCGGGCGTGTTCACGTCTTCCTGTTCGTACGGTTGCCCGTTACCGGTCGAGGTGTTCAGCGCCCACAGCGTCGTGCCGTCCTGGATGATGAACAACAGCTGTCGACGCTTGTCGATCTCGATCAGGTTGCCGGTATCGGCAGCGCCCCGAACACGGTCTCCGCCTGCGGACAGCGCTGCCGCAGTGAGGGCGTCGACGTTGCCGGTCGGGTCGAGCCCTGAGTACTTCTGGAAAGCCATCACGGCCTGCGTCGTCGTGAGTCCGTAGTTGCCGTCCACTCCTGCGTTCCAGAAGCCGAGCTGGAGCAAGCGCACTTGGATGACCTTCGTGGCCGGACCATCGTCATGGTCGACTGCTTCTGCTGGCGGCTCCAGTGCCTCAACGGCCTCAATCGCCAGAGCCGGTACGGGTTCAGATGCCTGTGCGGCAGAGTCGACCCTTGGGACGGTCGTGGTCTCGAGCGGCAAACTCGACCCGACCGTGTCCACGACTGGCGGGTTCACCGTGGATGTTGTCGTGGCGATAGGGCTGGGCTCGACGCCTGTCGACGCCGTGATTGCGGTCGATGTGGTCATGGCAACAATGTCGGCAGCGGCGGGAGGCAATGGCTCAGAAATCGACGGCAAATCGACTGTCCCCGGCACCGTGGGACCCGAGAGCTGCGCTGCGCTCGAGCACGATGCAGCAATGATGACGATTCCGGCGATCAGAGCCACCGAGATGGCCGTGCGCTCCCTTCGCGCTTTGGCGGACCGGTGACTCACACGACCACGACCGGTGTCCCGATCTGGGCGAAGTCCCACGTGAAGGCTGCGTCGAGATCTGCTTGGCGTTGGCACCCGCCCGACAGGCGGGTCCCGAGTTCGGCCTCGGTCTGATACGGCGAGTTGTCCTCGACGTGCCGGGGCAATCCGTGGAAGCCGATCGCCCCGATCTGGGTCTTCAACCATCGGACCATCTTCGGCAAGAACGCCTTGCCATTCCACGCGGTCGACATCTCTGACCTGCTGTACACCTCATGCGCGCCGGGCGTCTCGTTCCCGTACCGGCTCCCCGACACCAACCACGACCGCACCGTTCGGCCCTCATCGTCAATCGCCCAGATCCGTTGCGCAGCCCGGTCGTAGACGAGACGCCTTCCGCTGCCGGAGTCAGCCGGCACCGGCGGCGCATCCGCACCCGCAGACGCCACAGACGACAGCGGATAGCCGAGCAGGTCGACCGCGCCGGCTGCGGGCTGCGGAGTCCTGATCACGTTCATCGCCTCATCAGGCCAGATACCCAATGAAATCGCAGTTTCGCGGCCGACCACTCCGTCGACGAACAGACTGCGTTGGGTCTGCACCACCCGAATGGCATCGGACGTGTTTGCGTCGAACTCGCCAGTCGACACACCCGCCAGGAATCCGCCGTCCACAAGGGCGTTCTGGAGACAGGTGACGTCAGAACCGGAGTCGCCGAATCCCAGCTTGGTGGCGGCCAGCACACACGTCGTCCCGCTCGCAGGGTCAGCGCCAGCCACGTCAAGAGGCGCCGAGTCGGCGACGACGCCGGAAACCTCCGGGTCGACGACCGTGAGCGTGCCCGGGCTCGACGAGTCGGCAGATGGGGCCGATCGAGGAGCCGAGCCCCTCACGTCCTCGGGGGCCATCTCCGACGAATCACCGATAGCCCGCGCGCCTGCCAAACCTGAGGATCTCGTGGCAAGCCCGAGAACGCCGCCAAGAACTACGGCGAGCACGAACACCGCTAACGCGGGCTTCATGAGATCAGTTCTGGTTGTTCCTGGAGAGCCTCGCATCGCGTCCTTCCTTATCGCATGGACAGTTCTCTACTACGCGTTGTCGTAAGACTACGACGTTCTGTAGTAGATTGCAGCGCGGAGGCGCTCGATCGGGCGCCGAGAGGAACATCGCATGCCGCCGAAGAAGCGATCGTCGCAGACAGGCGACAGCGAGCATCGCGGTCGGGTCACCGTCTCCCGCGACCCGACCGCTGGCGCAGTCCCCCGCGCCGCTATGAGTGCGCCACCGAAGCGTCACAAGCCCGCAGTGGAGACAGGGGTCAGCACGCCTGCGCCGACCAATCGCTACACGCCGCCGCGCCGTCCTACGGTGCGCCTGAGGCCCGGATGGCACAAGACACTCGGGCTTGCGCTGGTCGTCGGCGGGTTCACGATCGTCATCCTCAACATCTTGATGGGCGGCGGGAGCGACCTCGTGCTGCTCCCCGGCGGACACAACGAGCTGTACCTGCTCCTCGGGCTCACCATGGCAGCCTCCAGCATGTGGTGGTTCGGATGGTTCGACCGCGAGAAGTGACCGACTGCCCGTCGTCTCGGCTGCTTGCC
>JANXUX010000272.1 GCA_025351965.1 Actinomycetes bacterium
CAGCCAGGCCGGTACCGCCATGCTCGCCCAGGCCAACCAGGTCCCCCAGAGCATCCTCCAGTTGCTCCGCTGAACCACACGGCCCTGAGGCCGCACCACCGTGACGCAATGACAGCGCCGTGCGCCACCCTCGGTCCCTGACCGGACCGAGGGTGGAGTCGGTTGCATCCGGACGCCACCGCTACACCCCAGGAAGGAAGGCCGTCATGGTCGGCGCCATCGACACCGATTCGATCATCACCCAACTCATGGCTGTGGAACGCAAACCGCAGAACCTGCTCAAGACGCGCATCACCGCACTGCAGACCAAGCAGAACGCCTGGCAGGCAATCGCCGACAAGTTGACCGCGCTCAAGTCTGCGGGCGACGCGATGACGGGCATCGATGCGCTGTCGGCGCTGCGCACTGTTTCGTCCAGCGATCCGTCGTCGGTGACGGTCCGCTCCACCGGCTCGGCACCGACCACCTCGGCCTCGATCGAGGTCCTCGAACTCGCCGCTGCCCAGTCGACGCTGGTCAGCGACGTGTTCGCCTCAGCCACCGAATCGGCCGGCGGCCGCACACTCGACCTGACCAATTCGAGCGGCGTCACCCAGACCGTCACCTCCGCCGACGGCACCATCGGTGGCCTCGCCGCAGCGATCAATGCTGCAGGCGTCGGTGTGTCCGCTCGCGTCCTCCAGACGGCGCCCGGCCAGTACCAGCTCGCCCTGTCGGCAACGTCGAGCGGCACCGCTGCGGCATTCACGACCGGCGGCACCGGCTGGGGCACCTTCGATGTCCAGCGGGTCGCGTCGAACGCCCAGATCAAGGTCGACGGGATCCAGCTGACCCGATCCTCCAACGTCATCAACGACGCGATCGACGGCGTGGAGTTGTCGTTGCAGAAGACCACGACGGCCCCGGTGGTGATCACGTCCGCGCGTGACGACGCAACGATCGTCGCGAAGGTGAAGGCGCTCGTCGACGCCGCAAATTCGCTCGGGACGATGATCGACGCTGCCACCAAGATCAGCCCAGACGTAGCGAGCCGCGGCCCTCTCGCCGGCGACTACGGCGCGCGGAGCCTGATGACCGCCGTGCGCGCCACGATCGCAGCGCCACTCGCCAGCGCAGGCGGAGCCTCGCTGACCGCGAGCTCACTCGGCGTGTCGCTGAACCGCGACGGCACCATCAACTTCGACAGCGCTGCGCTCACCGCAACCCTCGCGACCCGGCCGGCCGACGCGTTGGCGGCCCTCGGACGCAGCGTCGGCTCCACCGCAGTCGGCGTGAAGGTGACCGGCACGTTGTCGACCGCCGTTGCATCGAACCGCACGGTCTCGGTCACGGCCTCCGCGTCGCAGGCCGGACTCGTGGGTGTTCCGACACCCCTCCCGGCGGTCGGCACGTCCATCGCGATGCAGATCGTGACGCCTCAAGGCACGAGTGCGGTCTCGTTCACGGTCGCCAGCACATGGTCCCAGACTGCCGGCAACCTCAATGCTGCGATGCGCGCCGCGGGAGTCAAGATCTCGGCGACACCGCACATTGCGGGCGGCCTGGAGGAGGGGCTCGACCTCCACAGCGATCGCTACGGTTCTGGACAGACGTTCAGCGTGTCGGGAGCTGCCGCGCTCGGCATCGATGGCACGGCGACGAGTGGTACCGACGCCGCAGGAACCATCGACGGCGTCGCCTTCGTCGCCAACGGGCAGTCGGTCACCAGCGGGGGCATGGTCCTCACGGTGGCCACCACGCCCGCACAGTTGGCATCGCTCGGCGGGACATCGACCGGCACGGTGACCCTCACCCAGGGACTGGCTGGATTGCTCTCGGTGATCGGCAACCGCGGCAGTGCAACAGGCTCGGCCCAGTTGTCCAAGGCGACACTCGCGACCCAGGCCTCGGACCTGCAGAAGCGCGTCGACACGTGGAGCCAGACGCTCAGCGATCGGGAAGCGGCGATGCGGACCAAGTTCACGGCGATGCAGGTCGCTCTGGACCGGCTGAACGCGATGAGCTCGTCGTTCGCCGGCCTTTCGAACTCGACGACGTCCGGCTGACGCACCTGTCTCGCGGCGCCGGCTGCGCACCTGGCGCAACGCCGTGTCCGCCAAGCCTGCGCCCTCGCGCGGCCGCTGCGTGCACCTGCGGCCGCCGAATGTGCGCAACGGGGCCGCCGGTACAGTGACCGCCCACGATCCCGGGAGCCCTCCATGACCGACTCGATCATCCTGACCCCCGCCGACGTCGCTGCGCCGATCAACGGCTCGTACGTACACGGCATCCTGATCCCGCCCAACGCTACGGTGGTCCACGTTTCCGGCCAAGTTGGGGTGAGGCTGGACGGGACCGTCCCATCGACGGTCGGCGAGCAGACCGAGCAGGCCCTCCGCAATCTCATCGGTGTTGTGCGCAGTGCTGGAATGGACCTCGAGGACATCGTCAAGGTGACCTTGTTCGTGGTCGCCGGGCACGACCTCGACGCCGTGCGGACTGCACGGAACGCAGTGCTGGGCACGCACAAGCCGGGATCGACCCTGCTGGTCGTTGCCGGCCTGGCGAGCGCCGAACTGTTCTTCGAGGTGGAGGGGATCGCCGCGAAGGTCATGTAGCAATTGGGTTCGGGAACTCTGTCGTACCCCTTTGCGATGATGGTCTCATGAATTGCGGAACGGGTGGATCGACGGGAAGTGGAGCGGGCGGTGTCGATGTCGATGCCCTGTTCGCTGCTGTTGCTGTGCATGCGCATCTGGATCTGGGTTCGTTGAGCCGGGTGGAGTTGCGGGGTGAGTTGTCGTTGTTGGCGCTGGTGGCTCAAACACCACGGCCCGACCGATCTCGCCAACCTGTTACCCGTGTGCGCCCGGCATCATCACGCCGTCCACGAAGGCGGCTGGCACCTCGTCCTCCACCCCGATCGGTCGTTGACCATCACCTACCCGGACGGCACCATCCAAACCACCGGACCACCCGCCCAACAACGGGCGGCGTGAACCCGGGAACCTGGCCCGACGCCGTCCGGGCGCACCGCCGATCCAGTGCCCGGGCAGCTGCTCGGTTCGCCGTGTTCGAGGGCTCGTTCGGGTTTCGTCCGTCCACCACCGTGAACCGGTCGAGCAGCTGGTCCATGCCAATCACGGAAAAGGCGCGTCTAGAACCGAGGACGTCGCGGCCGATGCATCCGTTGTCCCCAGTCGTCGCTCGTTGCGACGGGTGGTCCGCATCCCGCTCCCCGCGCGCTCGTCCTCCAAGGAACCTCGATGACTGCTGTTGCCGCACTTGCCTCCTACGCTCAAGCCTCGGCATCGACCGCCGGTCCCGGCGAGATCGTGCGGATGGCGTACGAGCGTGTGATCACGGCATGCAACCGGGCCCAGCAGGCCGAAGCAGACCTTCCGAGCGACTGGATGCAGATCTTCCACGACGAGACCCTGCGTGGGCAGGCGATCCTCGTCGAGCTGACCGCCGGCCTCGCCGTTGATCACGCCGATCCGGCAGTGGTCGACCTGGCCGAACACCTCGGCGAGCTGTACCGCTTCTGCATCGACCAGTTCATCGATGCCAACGTCTACAAGGACCCCGAGCCGCTCGACGATGTGCGCATGGTGATCCACGGTCTGCGCGACGCCTGGGTCCGGCGCGCCTGATGAGCTCGATCCCGGAGTTCCTCGATCATGCCGAGCAGGTGCTCAGCGACCTCGATGCTCCCGACGACGACGTCGAGCGTGTGATCAACGACATCATCCGCCTCGACGTGCCGCCCGGACCTGACGGTCTCGCAGGCAGCCAGATCAATCAGGTGACCCTCGAGCGGGTCATCGCCGTCCTGCAGGCCCGGCGAGCCGCCGTCGCAGTCGAGCTGGCCGACGTCGGCCAACAACGTACCGATCTCACCAAACGTCACCGCGGCGTCGCCGGGTACACCCGCTCCAGCGTCTGACCGAGACCTCATCGACTCGTGCCCCGAACAGGGGATCGTGACGACCGGGCCTTGAACAACTCAGTAACCACCCGACACCAATGTCGAACTCGTCAACCGCGGGCCCACGGATGGGTTCCTGAACTGCACGGATGCCAACGCACACCGAGGTAGGTCATGGACCCATTGCTCAACACGACGGAGTACGCGCTCAGCGGCTTGCAGCTGCGGCTCGACACCGTCGCCCACAACATCGCCAACGCGAACACGCCGCTGTACCGGTCGCAGAAGGTGGACTTCGAGTCCAGCCTCGCCGACGCGCTGCGCAGCGGCCACGCGACCCCGACGAACGCACCGAGTGTGATCGCCGGCGAGGACCTGGTCGACAACGCCGGCACGAGCGTCAGCATCGAGAACGAGCTGACCGAGATGACCAAGTCATCGCTCGAGCGCCAGGTGATGGTCTCCGGCTTCAACTACAAGATCGATTTGCTCAAGGCCGCCGGCGGCGTGCGATGAGTGCGCACGGCCCGTTCTCGAGCATCGACATCGCCAACACCGGCCTCGGCTACAACAAGTACTGGCTCGACACGATCGCTCACAACATCGCCAACGTGAACACCACGACAGCCGTGGGCCAGGAGCCGTTTCGGGCCCGCATGGTCGTGGCCATGCCCATCGACCCGAATTCGTCCGACGGCGGCGGCGTCTACGTCGGACAGGTACTCGACCAACAGGGCGAGCCCGAGATGGCGTTCGACCCGGACAACCCGTTGGCCGACAGCAGGGGCTACGTGCAGGGCGCGGTCGTCGACCTCGCCGGCGAGCTCGGTGATCTCATCCTGGCCAGCCGCACGTACCAAGCGAACATGACCGTTTTCAAAGAGTCGCGAGATGCGCTCCAGACCACCACCACCCTCGGAAGGGGCTGAAACCAGTGAGTGCCATTCCACCCATCGGCAGCGTCGGCAGCATCGCGTCTTCCGCCGGAGCTTCGGCCACCAAGGCCCCGGCCGCTGGCTTCGGCGATGCCATCTCCAAGGGCCTCGACTCCGTCGCGAAGATGGAGAACAAGGCCGACGGCCTGGTCTCGTCGATGGCCGCCGGCGGCAACGTGTCGATCTCCGACGTCATGGCGGCGACCAGCAAGGCCAACCTCGGCATGTCCATCGTCAACGAGATCCGCAGCCGCGGCCTCGAGGCATACCAGTCCATCATCAACGTCCAGGTGTAAGAGGAACTCTCGGTGAAGAACCAGCAGCTCGATGGGTATGCGACCAAGTGGAAGGCACTGTCCATCGGCCAGCGCGTGACCATCATGATCGTCGTCCTCGGCGTTGCCGTGGGCGGCTACATCGTCTATTGCAAGGCCACAGCGACGAAGTACTCCGTGCTGTATGCGAACCTCGACGACACCACGGCGTCCGACGTGCTCGCCAAGCTCGACGCGAAGGGGATCCCCCACCAGCTCGAGGCGAACGGCTCACGCATCCTCGTCCCGACCGGTCAACTGGCATCGAGCCGGTTGGCGCTGGCCGCTGACGGCGTGACCGGCCAGGCCGTACCCAAGGGCTTCGACGAGATCTTCTCCAACCAGGGTCTGGCCAGCAGCGACTTCGAGCAGCGTGTCAACTATGAACGGGCGCTCGAGGGCGAGCTCGCCCGAACCCTCCTTGCGATGGAGCCGGTCGCCGGCGCCAACGTGCAGCTGAGCATCCCCGAGCAGTCGATCTTCATCGGCGACGGCGGCGCCCCGGGCCGGGTACCCACGGCATCGGTGATGCTGTCGCTGAAACGGCCGTTGACCTCGCAGGAGATCAACACCGTCGCCAGCATGATCTCCTCGTCGGTCGAGGGCCTGACTCCTGAGCAGGTCACGATCGCATCGTCCGACGGGGCCCTCCTCCAAGCCGCTGGCGCCGACACCGCCGGCGGCGGCGGCGGATCCACGACGAAGAACATCGAGGTCACCCGTGACTACGAAAACAGCCTCTCCACCCGCTTGACCCAGCTCGCGCGCACACTCACGGGCCAGCCCGGCGCCACTGTCGAGGTGCGTGCCGTCATGGACTTCACCCAGTCCACGGTCGAGCAGGAGAAGATCGATCCCACCCAGAACACCCCGACCGCCCAACACGAGACCACCGAGACCTGGACCGGCACCGGTTCCACGGCCGGCGGTACGACCGGCGTCGACGGTGGCCCCGTCGGTGCGAGCGGCGCCGGCGGGAACGGCACCTACGAGAAGTCCGACAAGACCACCACCTTCACGCCAGGGGATCGCACCATCACCAAGTCGACGACGACCACACCGACGCTCACCCGTTTGTCCATCGCGGTGGTCGTCCCGGTGGCGGCCCCCTCGACTGCAGCAGCCGACGCCGCAGCGGCCGCCGCCGCCGCTGGCAGCACCGGATCGAGCACCGCAACCACGACGGCGGTGACGATCGATGCGAACACCTCGGTCGTCGACGACGCAATGCTCACCCGTCTGATCGGCTCCGCTGCCGGCATCGATGCCACCCGAGGCGACACGATCGAGGTCGCCATGGTTCCGGCCACCGCGGCCGACACCGGTGCGCTGATCACTGCCGACACCCCCGACCCGACCGCCGTGCCGGCGACGACGCCCACCACGACCATGTACGCACAGGCCGCAGGCGCTGGTGCGCTCGGCATGTTCCTGATCGTGATGATGCTCCGCCGCCGCCGCCGAAAGAAGGAGAAGTTGCAGGCCCTGATCCTCGGCGAGGTCGGCGGTCGCGGCAAGCGCAGAAAGTCGAAGAAGGGCACGGGCAGCGAGGATGTGCTCGCCACCGCCGCCCTGCCGGCGACCGTCAAGGCGACGTCCGCCAAAGACCCCGATCGCGAAGCGGTCGACGAGATCAAGGGCGACCTCGAGCGGATGATGAACGAGAGCCCTGAGTCCCTCGCCGCTCTGCTCAGCTCCTGGATGGCGAAATGAGTCGGCGACGCGGTGCCGCAGCTGTTGCCGAACGCCCTGCCGAGGCCGAGGCGCTGGCCAAGCCGGCCGTCAACACCCACATGATCGAGGGCGGCTTCCCCGGCGCCCGCCGAGTGGCAATCGTGGTTGCCTCGCTCGGCACCGAGTTCGGCGCCAAGGTGCTCAGCCATTTCTCGGTCCCCGAGGTCGAGGCCATCGTCCGCGAGGTCAAGGACATGCCGCGCATCCCGATGAGCGAGGTCAAAGACATCGTCGGCCGACTGCGCGACGAGGCGGCAGCACAGTCGTTCGCCATCGCCGGCGGTGTCGACAAAGCCCGCGAGCTGCTGCGCCGCAGCCACGGCGCCAACGCCGACGCAATCCTGGAGCAGATCATGGCTGCATCGTCGAGTGTGCCCTTCCAGTTCCTGCGTGGACGTCGCACCGACCAGATCGTCAGCTATCTGCTCCCCGAGCATCCCCAGGTCATCGCCCTCGTCCTCGCCCACCTGCCGGTCGGCACCTCGGCGCAGGTCATCGAGGGTCTCCCGGCCGAGCTCCGTGCCGATGTCGCCTCGCGTTACGCGAAGATGGATTCGAGCGATCCGGAGGTGGTCGCCGAGGTCGAGCTGGCCCTGCTGCGCCGGGTCGGTGCCGGATCGAGCAACGAGCCGACGCAGTCACGCGGTGGCGTCAAGCCGCTCGCGATGCTGCTCAACAACGTCGCCCGTGACACTGAAAAGGTCGTGCTCAACGAGCTCGAGCGGACGGATCCTGTGCTCGCCGCAGCAGTCCGCGATCTGATGTTCGTGTTCGAGGACATCACCGGCCTCGACGACCGCAGCCTCCAAGAAGTGCTGCGCCTCGCCGACACGCGCACCATCGCACTGTCCCTGAAAGACGCTGCACTGCCGGTGCGCGAAAAGATCGAGCGGAACCTCTCCAAGCGTGCAGCTGAGGACGTCACCGAATATGCGGCGACGCTCGGCATGGTGCGCCGCACCGATGTCGAAGCCGCCCAGCAGGAAGTCGTCCGCGGCGCCCGCAAGCTGGAAGAGGACGGCAAGATCGTTCTCGTCCGCAGCGGTGGCGGCGGCGGCGGGGGTGACTTCATCTCATGACCCGCGTGCTCCAACGTCCGGCGTTCGAGACCGCGCCGATCGATGTGCCGGCTCCACCATCGTGGGACTCGGTCGCGCTCGCCGCCTTCGAGCAGGGCTTCGCCCGCGGCGAGTGCTCGGGGCGCGACGCCGGGCGCCGCGACCTGTTGTTCGTGGACGGCCACGTCGAGCGCTGTGTCGCCGCGGTCGATGACGCCTCCGACGCGCTGACCCGTCGCGTGCTGGAGGTCGCCGAACTGTTCGTCACAACCGCGTTGCGTCATTTCCCAGAGGCCCGAACCGCTGGACTGCTGATCCGGCTCGGCGAGGTCCTGGCTGCGTTCGATCCCGGCGCCATCGTCGTGTCCGTCCATCCAGATGACGCCGCAGCTGCGGCCGATGCAGTCGCCGGCCGGACACCCAACGGTCAGGTCATCACGGTCATCAGCGACTCCGGTCTGGCCAGCGGTGAGTTCCGTCTGCACAGCGAATGGGCCCAGGCCGAAGCCACGTTCGACCGGTACCTCGCCGCAGCCCGCGAAGCACTCGAGCTCCACCTCTCGGCGGATCCCCGATGAACACCCCGGCGTCGTCAGGGCCGGCCGGTCCGTCGACCACGACGGCGGCGCCGGCCACCGCGCGTCCCTCCACCGGGTCATGGAACTCACCGCGCGACCGCGCCGCAAAGTGGTCGGCCGGCGGCGAGTCCCGCGGCGGGTCAGGTGACGCGTCCGACACGCCGTTGGACCGCGTCGAGATCGATGTCGATCCCGGCGGGCTCCCGATCGCACTACCGATCAGCGGCACCGTGACCGTCATCCGCGGCATGGAAGTTGGTGTGCGAGGAATTCGGCTCCCGATGGGCGCTGCTGTGTCCGTCGACGGGTTCGCCGGCACGCTCGATGCCGAAGTCGTCGCCGCCAGTGATGGCGAGATCCGTCTGGCGATGTTGGGCGAGCCCATCGGCCTCACCTGCGGCGACCGGGCCCGACCGACGCTCGCCAGCGGTCAGCCGATGGGACGGGGCGTGCTCGGCCGCGTGGTCGACGCACTCGGCCACCCGATCGACGGCAAGGGTCCGGTGTACGCAGCTCGTGGTCTCATCGATCGCCCCGTGCCTGCGGCGCTCACCCGACGCCGGATCACCGAGCCGATGCCGTGCGGCGTCCGCGTGCTCGATGCCTTCACGACTCTGGCCAAAGGTCAGCGCGTCGGTCTCTTCGCTGGGTCCGGCGTCGGCAAGTCGACGTTGCTCGGCATGATCGCCCGTGGCGCCGAGGCCGATTGCGTGGTCATCTGCCTCGTCGGCGAACGCGGCCGTGAGGTGCGCGAGTTCCTCGAGGACGATCTCGGCCCCGTGGCTGCCGAACGCGCCGCTGTCGTGGTCGCGACATCGGACCAGCCGGCACTCGTCCGTGTGCGTGCCCTGCGCTACGCGACCGCGATCGCCGAGCAGCTCGCCGACGAAGGCCGCAACGTGCTGTTCCTCTGCGACTCGCTCACCCGCTTCGCCCTCGCCCAGCGCGAGGTCGGCCTCGCGGCCGGCGAGCCGCCGACGGCCCGTGGCTTCACGCCCTCGGTGTTCGCCGCACTCCCCCGCCTGCTCGAGCGCACCGGCCCTCGCGAGCACGGAACGATCACTGCGATCTACACCGTCCTCGTCGATGGCGACGACCACAACGATCCCATCGCCGACACGGTGCGCGGCATCCTCGACGGTCACATCGTCCTCGATCGCCGCCTCGCCCACGCTGGCCGCTACCCCGCCGTCGATCCGCTGATGTCGATCTCCCGCCTTGCCAGCAAGGTGCTGTCGGCGGAGAAGGTCGCGATCGCTGATCGTGCCCGCCGCGCACTCGCCGCTGCCGAGGCCGTGCGCGACCTCGTCGAGGTCGGAGCGTATGCGCCCGGCAGCAACCCAGAGGCCGACGAGGGCCTCGCGATGAGCCCGGCACTGATCGAGCTCTGCCGTCAACGCACAGACGAGATCTCCTCGCTCGAGGACACGTTCACCGGCCTGTCCGGCATCGCCGCGGCAATCGACGGTGCACGATGAGCAACTCACGCGGCGACGTCGTGGTGCGGGTCCGCACGATCGCCGAGAACATCGCCAGTGCGGCAGCCTTTTCAGCGGCGATGACCGCCGATGTAGCGGCCGAAGCCGCCCGCCTCGCCCATCACCGAGCAACCGTTCACCCGCTGTCGGGCTCGACCGGCTCGCTGGCTGCAGGCGATCTGATGACCGCCGTGGGCACTGCGAGCGCGCTGCGCGAATCAGCGCTGACCGCATCGCGTCGCGCCGCGCTGGCCCAGCAGAGCCTCGAAGACACACGTCGGGACGCGATGGCGGCGACCGCTCGTCGCAAGGCCGCCGAGCGTCTCGTCGAGCGACGCATGGCGATTGTCAATCTCGAAGCCCAGCGACGCGATCAGCGCACGATGGACGAGAACGCAGCCTCACCGCGGAGCGCCAGATGAGCGCGCCGAGCGCCGTCGGGATGATCATGTCGCGCATCGCTGAGGTGTCCCAGAAGCCTGCCGCGATCACGGCGATCACCGACCGCTTCGTGGGTCAGCTCACCACCGGCGTCGCCGCCGCCGATGCATCGACCGCAAGTACGGCCTCGCCGCTCAGCTCAGTGCCGAGCGCGAGCTCGACCGGGTTCATCAACTCAGCCGGCAGCGCCGGAACGATCCAGACCGCACGCATCGAGCGCGCCGGTTCCGGATCCGGCGCATACACCGCGTCCGGCACCTCCGCTCTGCCGGCCGCCTCCGGCGTCTGGGTGTCGCGCATCCCGAACGCACGCGGCGTCGCCCTCGCCCCGGCGATCCAGGCAGCAGCCACCAAATACGACCTCGACCCCGCCTTCCTCGCCGCAGTCTTTTGGACCGAGTCGTCCTATACGCCCGACGTCGTGTCGCGCACCGGTGCGATCGGATACGGGCAACTGATGCCCGAGACCGCAGAGTGGCTCCAGGTCGATCCCTGGGACCCGATGCAGAACATCGACGGGTCGGCGAAGTTCTATCGCTACCTGCTCGACCGCAACCAGGGTGACATGACGCTCGCCGTTGCGTCGTATGCCGCAGGACCGGGCGCTGTCGCCCGTGCCGGCGGTGTTCCGGACCAGTTCACGGCCAACTACATCACCAAGTTGTTGGGCCGCCGTGACTACCTGAACGGGCTGCGATCCACGCCGCCCTGACGGACCTTCGACGGTCCTAGAACACGATCGGCACCTGCCGATCTGCGGAATGCACGGAGCATCCGAACGAAGTGCTGCCACGGACGGCAGGTCCCGATAACCGGTCGACAACGACCGGTCCGACTGTTGTGGTGGGAAGACCTTGATCGTGAAACACTCTCCGAGACCTGATGACGCCGTGTCCCATGGCGCCCAAGTGGGCGTTCCTGTGGGGTTCTCTGCCGTCTTGTTGGCCGTCATGCTGTCGGCCAGTGGCAGCGTGGCCATGCCGATCGCGCAGCCCGCGACGACCAAGCGGACGACATCGTCGCCCTCGGCCCAGGACGCGGCGACCGCTGCGCTCGAGGCCGGCGGCATCACGCCGATCGTCGGTCAGCTGCCGCCCGTGCTCGCATCGGTCGATGGCGCCGACACCGGCGCGGTCCGCGTCGCCACCGATGCTCCACCGATGCCAGCCATCGCCCCTGACATCGCCTCACTGGCACCGGTCCCGCATGCGCCGGGTACCGCGACCATCGACTCGACCGACATCGGTGGTGGTGGCGGTGGACACATCGCTGCCGTCGTGCCCGACCCGGCTGCGACCGAGCATCCGTCTGGCGCTGCGCCGCCACCTGAGCTCGCCCCACTGGCCGTGGTCCCCGGAGCCGATACGACGTCGTTGGATGCCGAACCGCCCGTGCCCGCATCGACCACGACCATCGCCGCAGCGGCAGCCGCAGCCGCAGGCGTAGCCGCAGCCGACACTGACTCGGCAGTCGCAGAACCGCTCCGCCGGGCGCCGACGAAGCGGGTCCCTGGCATCGCGAACGAAGCCGCCACGGCCACTCCAGTCGAGTCGCCCCCGCTCGGCACACCGAGATCGGTTGCCGAACCCGCTGCGGCGACGCATGGCGCCGGACCGACCAGCTCAGCGTTCAGCACCGGGGTCCACAACGTCGACCGGATCCGCTACGTGCGAGCAATGGCACCCAACCGTGAGGTGCAGCGCCTGGCGCTCGATCTCGATGGCGTCCGGATCTCGGTACGGATGGATGCAGGCCGGGCCACCGTCGGCGTGCTCGCCGACCCCGACGACGCACTCGGCAGTGGCTGGGTCCGTCAGGTCGAGCGAAACATCGAGCAGACCGTGCGCGCTGCCACGGCCAGCAACAGCGGCTCGGGCACAGGTCACTCCACGTCCGGCAACGGTGCGCCACAGCAGGGTGACGGCGGATACGACGCCGAGCAGCGCCGGGGCCAGGCCCAGAGTACGTGGGCCGAGCATTCTGCAGCTGCCATCGCCGGTATGCGCTGGGCCGAAGCATCGCACCATCTCGTACTGCAGGGCAGCGGTGCAACAACGGTCGGGGAGATCTGACCGTGGCTGCAATCGACGCACTCGCCGCAGCGAACGCACCCAGCACTGCGACCAGCAAGTCCGCCGACATCTTCGGCGGGATGGGCCCGGACGCCTTCCTCAAGCTGTTGGTCGCCCAGCTCCGCTACCAGAACCCGATGAACCCGTCGGATCCAACAGCGATGATGGGTCAGGTCGCCCAATACGCACAGGTCGAGGCCCTGACCAAGATGCAACAGGGTCAAGCCACCGAGCAGTCGTTGTCCGAAGCGAAGATGGCCACGGAGATGGTTGGCAAGACCATCTCGGCCAGCGACGGTACGGCCACCGAGACCGGCAAGGTCATGTCGGCCCGCTTCACGGCGACCGGCCCGATACTCGTGCTCGACTCCGGCGCCGAGGTCACCCTCAGTGCAGTCGTGACCGTTGCCGAGAGCGCCGTCGCCGCGGCGCTCGCCCCGCCGGCGACCAGCACCACCTGACCAGCACCACCTGACCGGCACTCCGTCCATCCCCATCCGCGGCCATCCGCAACCGCAATCTCGCGACCCCTTCCCGTCACTCCCTTCTCCAGAACAGGACACCCCCGACATGCTGCGTTCCCTCTACTCCTCAATCAGCGGTCTCCGCGCCCACCAGGCAATGATGGACGTCACCGCCAACAACATCGCCAACGTCAACACCCAGGGCTTCAAAGCCGGCCGCGCCGTCTTCGCCGATGCGCTCTCCCAGACCGTGCGCGGTGGCGGCATCCCCACCGACGGTTCCGGGAGCACGAACCCGATGCAGATCGGTCTCGGCAGCCGGGTCGCCTCGGTGTCGACGAGCTTCAGCCAGGGTGCGTTGCAGCTCACCGGCCGGGTCAACGACCTCGCCATCCAAGGCAATGGCTTCTTCGTCGTCGAGCGTTCGGGCACCCAACTCCTCACCCGCGACGGTGCGTTCAACTGGGACTCGTCCGGCCAACTCGTGACGACGGGCGGGGCCCGCGTGCTCGGCTGGACCGCCGACCCGGCGACCGGAGCGATCAACTCGTCGACGGCACCCGGCTACATCGCAGTGCCGACCGGGGTGCTGCCCCCGGCTGCGACGAGTGCGATCGTCCTCGGCGGCAACGTCTCGGCGGGCACGGCGGTCGGTGACTTCGTCTCGACCTCCGGTACGGTGCACGATTCTCTCGGCACGGCCTTCGGCCTGACGATGAAGTTGACCAAGACCGGCGTGGGTACCTGGAGCGCGAGCATCAGCGCGAAGGACCCGAATGGTGTCGTCAAGAACCTCACACCGTCACCCGCCCCGACGCTCGCCTTCGACGCATCCGGCAACCTGACCACGACCCCGGCGAACATCACCCTCACCGGCGTGACGCTGGGTACCGGTGCAGCGCAGACGATCAGCATCTCGCTCGGTAACGCCCAGCACGGCTTCACCCAGTTCGACCAGATCAGCTCGATGGACATGCCGGTCAAGGATGGCTCGGCCGGCGCCGAGCTCAGTCTCGTCAACTTCGGTACCGACGGCTCCGTCACCGCGCAGTACACCAACGGTGATTCGAAGCTAATCGCCAAAGTGGCCGTCGCCAACGTCACCAACCCCGAAGGCATGCTCAAGGCCGCCGACAACCTGTTCGCAACGACGCTGACCTCCGGCGACCCGACGTTCGGCGAGGCAGGCTCCGGCGAGTACGGAACCATCGCCCCCGGTGCCCTCGAGGGCTCGAACGTGGACCTCGCCGCCGAGTTCACCAACCTCGTCCTCGCCCAGCGCGGCTTCCAGGCCAACACCCGAGTCATCACGACCTCCGACGAGATGCTCTCCGACCTCGTCAACGTCAAGCGCTGACAGCCGTTCTCCGTCGTCCGCCGCCGCCTCATCGACGGCGTCCACTTGAAAACCCTGCGCGTCGGCCGATCGGTGTCGTCACAGGACAACCACGGAGAAGGATCTCATGATTTGCTTGCATCGCCTGCGCGGCGACGAGCTCTGGGTCAACCCAGATCTCATCGTGTTCGCGGAACACAACGGGCACGACACCGTGGTCACGCTGGCCGACGGCAATCGCGTCACCATCAACGAGCCGGTCGAGCAGTTGGCCTCGGCCGTGATGCAGTTCCGCTCGTCGGTGCTCGCGGCCGCCGAGAACCTGTCGACCATCTTCACCCAGGCCGAACGTTCGGTTTCGAGCACGCGCCGCAAGATGGGCGGCTGAGCAATGTTGATGCCAATCGGAATGCTGCTCGCGCTCGTCTTCATGATCGTCAGCAACATCATGGAAGGCGGCGATCCCGCCGGGCTCATCGCCATCCCGTCGTTCGTCCTCGTCTTCGGCGGCACCTTCGCCGCCACGGCGACCTCGTTCACCGTCGGCGAGATGCTGCGGATGCCCAAGCTCGCGATCAAGGGGTTCGGCAAGCCGGCCCGCCTCGATGGCACCATCACCCAGATGTGTGACCTGGCCGAGGTGGCCCGCAAAGACGGTGCGCTCGCCCTCGAGGCACGGATGAACGAAGTCGAGGATCCGTTCCTGCGTCATGGGATGACCCTGCTGGTCGACGGCGCTGACGAGCACCGGATCCAGGACGAGATGGAAGCGATGATGGGGGCGATCACCGATCGCCACACCCGGAACATCTCGACCTGGACCAAGGCCGCCGGCTTCGCCCCCATCTTCGGCCTGATGGGCACCACGATGGGTCTGATCAGCATGCTCGGTCACCTCGACCAGCCAGACGAGATCGGCCACTCACTTGCCGTCGCAATGACCGCGACGCTGTACGGCCTGATTGCCTCGAACGTGTTGTTCACCCCGATCGCGGACAAGCTGACCCGCCTCCACCAGAGCGAGATGTTGGCCAAGGAACTGATGATCGACGGTGTGTGCTCGATCCTGCACGGCTTCTCCAGCCGGGCGATGACCGAACGCCTCGAAGTCTGGCTGGAGCCCTCGGCTCGGGCCAAGAAGGCGGCATGACCCGGTCCAGGCGTGGGAAAGGCCATGGTGGCGGCGGCGGCGGAGGCGGGGGCCACGGCGGCGGCGACGACCGATGGCTGATCACCTACGCCGACCTCCTGACCCTGTTGATGGTGCTGTTCCTCGTGCTGTGGGTGATCTCCACGATCGACCTGAAAAAGTTCGAGGAATTCAAGTCGGGCCTCGGCGACTTCGGCAACAAGGCCGCGAGCGCGGCAGCACCGGTCGAGACAGCACTGCACCCGAACGGGGACCAGGAAGCTGGAGCTTCCACCACAATCTCCGAGGAGACCACGACCACCGCTGCCGGCTCGCCCGGTGCGGGTGGTGACGGGACGTCAGCGCTGACGGCCGGCCAGCTCGCCGGTGTGGTCGAACAGTTGAACCTCTCGGTCGATCAATCCGGGCTCAACGGCGTGGTCGACGTGCACGTCGAAGAACGCGGACTCGTCGTGTCGATCAGTACCGACAACGTGCTGTTCGACTCGGGCCAGGGTGCACTCACGCCTGCGGGCATCGGTATCCTCGGATCCGTTGCTCCGCAGATCGCCGCGCTCCCGAACAACATCATCGTCGAGGGGTACACGGACAAGCGTCCGCTGCGCCGCCAGGGCTACGACAACTGGGACCTCTCGGTCGACCGGGCCGTCTCGGTCCTCAAGGTGCTCCGCGACCAGTTCGGGTTTCCGGCGGCGCGCCTTGCGGCCACGGGCTACGGCGACACCCATCCAATCGCCGAGGGCGACGATGATACCTCGCTGACCCGCAACCGCCGGGTCGAGATCGTGATCGTCGCCGGCAGTGACACCACCGAGACCACGACGGCGACGAGCACGATGGCGACGAGCACGGCGACGAGCACGGCGACGAGCACCGCGACGAGCACCGCGACCACCACGGCGACGAGCACCGCCTCCAGTTCGCACTGACCGTGGCAGGATCTGGGTCATGACCGAACGCATCGACGTCCAGCGGACCATCCACGCCGACCCGACCACGATCTTCGCGGTGCTCAGCGATCCCCGGGGTCACGTGGACATCGACGCCTCCGGCATGCTCATGGACGCGTCGGGCGAACGCGTCACGGCGGTGGGCGACACGTTCGTGGTCCACATGGACCGCGAGGCGCTCAACGACTACCCGATGGGCCTGTACGACGTGAACGTCACGATCACGACGCTCATCCCCGACCGTGAGATCGCCTGGACCATCCTCGGCCAGATCCGGCCCCAGATCGGGCACGTCTACGGCTACACGCTGGAGCCGATCGACGGCGGCACGCTCGTCACGTCCTACTACGACTGGTCGAACATCGATCCGCAGTGGCGTGACGCCGGCATCTTCCCGGTCATCTCCGAAGGGGCGCTCCGAGCAACACTCGGGATCCTCGCCAGAACCGTCGCCCGGGCGGGCCGCATCAGCTGATCGGCCCACACGGTCCTCTCCACGAGCCGCACCTTCGGGCGGTACGGGAGAGGGTCGCGATGGGCAGCCAGATTGAAGACATCGAGGGCAGGCAGTGGGAGCCGTGCGACCTGCGTCGGCCGACCAAGCTGT
>JANXUX010000277.1 GCA_025351965.1 Actinomycetes bacterium
CTGCCGCCGTCGCTGCTCCGGCTGCCCTCGCCTGGACGGGGGTCGGGTTGGTCCAGCGTGACGAGAGCACCACGTAGTTGCCGTTGGTCAGCGCGACCACACCCTGGCTCCCGATCGTGTCGGTGGCGCTGAGGCCGATGAGGCTGTTGCCCGATGACACGAACGATCGCGGCAGGCCGGACGCGCCGCTGCCGGATCCCCACGTCACCGCTCCTCGAGAGTTGTCGACCCGCGGGCTGACGACGACGACTGCACCGTTGGTCAGCGCAACGACCCCGCCTTCGCTCACATGATCGCTCGCGTGCTCACCGACCAGGCTGTTGTTGGACGAAACCGTGCCGAGGAGCGCGCTGCCGTGGACCCCGAGCGTCGCCGCGCCGTACCCGCTCACCGCGCCGCCCTGCCAGGACGGGCTGGCGACCACGTAGTTCCCGTTCGCCAGTGGCGTGATCCCGCCGGACGACACGGCATCACCCGCTGCCGAGCCGACGATGCTGTTCGCGTTGGATACCACGCCGATGGTCCCGGAGCCGGACGCGCCGCCCCACGTCGCAGCTCCGAGCGTGCCGTGCCATGACGAACTGCGAACCACGTACTCGCCGGTCGCGGCCGCTCCGCGTAACGCGACGATGTTGCTACCGACCTGATCGCCGGCGACATCGCCGATCAGGCTGCTGCCGAGGAAGCCGCTGGCGCCCGTGATCGTGGCCGACGTCGGGACGTTCCCTTTCAGCATCGTCGCCGCGCCGACATCCTTCGTCGCGCCGTTGTCCCATGTGGGCGTGCCGACGACGTAATTGCCGTTGCTCAGCGCCGCCACCCCAGCGACCCCGACGAGATCTGACTTCGTGCTCCCGACGAGGCTGTTCGCAGCGCTGACCGGCCCGAACGTCCGAGGCCCAGCGGCTGCGCCGTTCCCCCAGGTGGCCGCTCCGACATCGGTGTTCGTCGCGTCCAGGTCCCACACGAAGCTGCTCACCACGTAGTTGCCGTTCGACAGGGCCACGACGCCGGGTACCCCGAATCCGACGAGATCGCCGGCGCGTGTGCCGTACAGACTGTTCGACGTGCTCACCGGTCCCACCGTGCGCGCTCCGGCGAGGTTGCCGTTCGCCCACGTCACCGCGCCGACCGAGATGCCACCGTTCTTCCAGGCGTAACTGCTGACGACGTAGTTCCCGTTCGAGAGCGCGGTCACATCCAGCCCGACTGAATCACCGCTCGTGGTGCCGACCAGGCTGTTCGCTGCGCTCAGGGCGCCGGACGACGCAGCGTTGCCGTTCCCCCATGTCGCCGCGCCGACAGACGTGTTCCCCGGGGTGCGCCAATTGGCGCCGGTGAAGACGTAGTTGCCGTTGGTCAGGACCGTGATCCCGCTCGCCGTGACGTCGTCTCCGGGATGGCTGCCGATGAAGCTGTTCGAGATGGACACGACGCCGTTCAGGCCGACCGTGCCGCTGGCCCAGGTCGCAGCGCCCGCTCCGGCGTTCACGGAGCGGCTGGCGACGACGAAATTGCTGTTTCCGACCTCGACCACTCCGCCGGACCCGACAGCGTCACCGGCTGCGGCGCCGGTCAGCCGACTGATCATCTGGTTCGTCGTGCCGTTGTAGAGGGCGACCGCGCCCACGTCGGTCAGGCCGGCGGAGTCGAACTTGGAGTCGACGACCACGAAGTTCCCGTTCGTCAGGACCAGCACCTGCTCGCCGAAGGCGCCGCTGCCTGCTGGACCGACGATGTCGGTCGGCAACGCTGCGAGTGCCACCTTCGGCGTCGCGCCGAGCGTGCTCAGGACCGTCGCCGAGCACAGGAGCGACATCAGCACGGCACCTCGGTGCGCCAGCCCCCTCGCCTTGGTCGCCGTCGTTCTTCTGACCAGCCTCTGCCGCATCGGATTCCCCTTCATCGTTCGCCCATCCGACAGGCGTGACATGGCTGTGACACGCTGACGGTGACCACTGCCGGGGTTTGGTCACGCGCCGTTCACACACCATCGCTTTCATCCGGCTGCAAACGTTGACAAAATGTAAAGCGTGACCGAAACCCTCGTCTCCGACGTGTCGAGCAATCCTGATCCAGGCGATCCGGTGGCCTTCACGGTCAACGGAACCCCGGTGACGGTGCGCCGCGACCATCCCCATCTGCTCTCGGCGCTGCGCGACGAGCTGGACATCACCTCGCCCAAGGACGGCTGCGCACCGAGCGGGCAGTGCGGGTGCTGCACGGTGATGATCGACGGCAAGGCGGTGGTCAGCTGCCAGCAGCCGATCGCCAAGATCGAGGGCAAATCCGTTGTCACGCTGGAAGGCGTCGACAGCGATGAGCGCAACCGTTTCGCCAACGCGTTCGCGGCCTGCGGTGGCCTGCAGTGCGGGTTCTGCATTCCCGGCATCGTGATGCGGGCCAAGGCCCAGATCGACAAGAAGGGGGCCGACCTCAAGCGCGAGGACATGGCCCGCCACCTCGGCGCGCACCTCTGCCGCTGCACCGGCTATGTCAAGGTGCTCGACGCGATCGAAGCGGTTGCGTGCGGCTCGACCGTCGAGCCGCAGCTGGCCAACACGGTCGGCGGGGCCGGGGTGAAGTACGAGGCCGCCGAACTCACCCTCGGCGACCGCGGCTACATCGACGACATGCGCGTGCCCGGCATGCTCCACGCTGCGCTCCACCTGACCGACCACGCTCGTGCCACCATCGTCGCCATCGATCCCGCCGCAGCGCTCGCCGCCCCGGGTGTGCACGCCGTGTTGACGGCCGATGACATCCCCGGAGAGCTGATGGTCGGCATCATCTACAAGGACTGGCCGGTGATGATTCCAATCGCCGGGCAGACCAGCTACGCCGGCGACGTGCTCGCCATCGTGGTCGCCGAGACGCGTGAGCTGGCTCGTGCCGCGGCGAAGCTGATCCACGTCACCTATGACGTGATGACGCCGGTCACCGACCCGGTCGCCGCGCTCACAGAGGGCTCGCCGGTCGCAGTGTGGGGGACGAAGTCGAACGTGCTCAGCGTCAGCGAGTACGCCCGCGGCGATGTCGATGCTGCGCTCGACGCCAGCGCGTTCACGGTGCACGAGACGTTCACCACCCAGCGCATCGAGCACGCCTTCCTGGAGCCGGAGAGCACCCTCGTCGTGCCGAACGAGGACGGCACGCTGCACGTCTACAGCGGCGGCCAGGGCGTCTGGGACGACCGCGACGACATCGCCCGGATGCTCGGCATGGACAACAGCCGAGTCACCGTGACCCTCGTGTCCAACGGCGGCGCGTTCGGTGGCAAGGAGGACATGTGCAACCAGGCCCACACCGCGCTCGCGGCGTGGTGGATCAAGCGCCCGGTGAAGTGCACGATCAGCCGCGAGGAAAGCTTGCGGATGCATGCCAAGCGGCATCCGATCACGCTCGAGTACTGGGCCGGGTGCGATACAGACGGCAGGCTCACCGGCCTACGCGTCCGCGCCATCGGCGACTCCGGCGCGTACGCCAGTGTCGGGATGAAGGTGCTCGAGCGTGCGGCCGGCCATGCGAGCGGTCCGTACCACCTGCCCACCATCGACGTGCACGCGACGGCGGTGCGCACGAACAACCCGATCTGCGGTGCGTTCCGCGGGTTCGGCGCGAACCAGGCCCAGTTCGGGATGGAGGGCGTGCTCGACCGTCTCGCCGAGCAGGTCGGCATCTCCGGCTGGGAGATCCGCAAGCGCAACGTCATCCACCCCGGCGAGATCTGGGGGCCCGGCCAGGTGATGGACGACGGGTGCGCCGGCGCGGACCTCTGCCTCGACACGATGAAGCCGATGTACGACGAAGCGCGTGCAGCCGGCAAGGCCGTCGGTCTCGGCCTCGGACTGAAGAACAGCGGGCTCGGAAACGGCTTCCGCGAGGTCAGTCGCGCAGTCATCCACTTCCTGCCGATACCCGATGCCGACGGTCGGGACATCGAGGTCCGCCACGGCTGGACGGAAATGGGTCAGGGCGTACACACCGTGGCCCTGCAGGTCGCCGCGCAGGAGTTGGGCGTCGACCCGAACCGGATCAAGGTCATCGTCGACACGACGCGCGAGCTCGGCTTCGGCCAGACCACCGGTTCGCGCGGCACGCTGATGGCGGCCGGCTCCGTGCTCCAGGCATGCAACAAGGCCAAGGACGCCGGTTGCGCGATCGGGGTCGACTACGAGGGCGAGCACCTCGTCGACTGGACCCAGAAGATCGGCGACCCAGAGCATCCCCAGCCGCTGATCCATGCTGCGTTCGGGTACGCCGCGCAGATGGCCATCGTCGACCGCGAGACCGGTCTGATCGAGAAGATGGTCGCCGTGCACGATGTCGGCAAGGCCGTCAACCCGTTGCTGTGCGAGGGTCAGATCGAGGGCAGCCTGCACATGGGCCTCGGCTACGCCCTGTCGGAGCAGTTCCCGCACGACCCCGAGACCGGTTTCCCGACGAACACGACGCTGCGCTCGCTCGGCATCATCCGCCCCAAGGACATGCCGACGCTCGAGGTGCACATCGTCGAGGTGCCCCAACCGCGGTCACCGTTCGGGATCAAGGGCGTCGGTGAGATCGGCCTCGTCCCGACGGCCCCGGCGGTCGCTGCGGCATTGCACGAGTACGACGGCCAGTGGCGCAACACCCTGCCGATGCGGCCCAAGTTCGGCGGCGGGGACGACTGACGGTCGACGAATCATCCGGCGACGACACCCGGCCGCTTGCCGTCTATGCCGGGCCGGCGACCACCACGACATGGCCCTCGGGGCCGCGCATCCAGACTTCGCGTTGGCCCGAGTTCGGGTTGAGGAACGGACCCTCGAGCACCTCGGGATGGCTGGCATCGAGGCGCACGACCATTGCGTCGAAGTCGTCGGTGAGGAACCAGAGCACCAAGCCGTTTCCGCGCGACGGCTCGTTGCGCCTGCCGATGTGGCTGTGCTCGTCGGCCTCCCAGTGGTGCAGATGGGCGACCATCGTCTCGCCGTCCATCAGCATCTCGTAGTCCGGGCCGCCATGGCCGGACGTCAGGCCGAGTACGTGCTGATACCACGACGACGCGGCCTGGACGTCTTCCACCACGATCAACGGCTGTGACTGGATCATGATCGCGACCGTAGTGCCGCTCGATGCCCGCCGCCGTCGCAGGTCGGCAGCTGCAAGACTCGGCCCATGGCTCGCAACGGATTCAACGCACCAGGTGCCGCATCGGTCGGCTCGTACTCGCACGCGGTCGAGGTCGACGGGTTCCTGTACCTGTCCGGGCAGACACCGCTCGACCCACCGAGTAGCGCGCTCGTCGTCGGCAGCATCAGCGATCAGACGCGTCAGTGCTTCGCCAACCTGCTCGCCGTGCTCGAGACAGCGGGCCTCACAGGCGACCACGTGATCAAGTGCAACACCTACCTCGTCGATATGAACGACTTCGCCGAGTACGACGCCGTCTACCGCACGTTCTTCGCCGAGCCGTTCCCGGCGCGCACGACCGTCCAGGTCGCTGGACTGCCGATGGGCGCGCACATCGAGATCGAGATGATCGCTCACCGGTGACGGGTTGAGGTCGTGCACATCAGGGAAATGCGATGTCCACACCAATGGTCACTCTGTCGACCAAATCACGTGGGAGGCTGAAAATGATCGACACCGAGATCGGTTGCACCTTTGAATTCGTGACGTCGCGGCCGACGCATGCCGTTGTCATGGTCGAACCGCACTTCGCCGAATCCGGCCGCATCATCGAGACGCGATTCGAGCTCGACCCGCACGACCCGTCATCGGTCTACCTCGATCACTTCGGCAACTCCTGCCGGCGGGTGAACCTCGCCGCGGGGCCGGTCACGATGACCTACGCGGCGGTCATGTCGACGCCCGATGACGCAGACCCGGTCGAGTTCGGCGCCGTCGAAGTCGCGCCTGCTGATCTGCCCGACGAAGCACTGATGTTCGTCTTGCCGAGCCGGTTCTGCCAATCGGATCTGATGGCCGACTTCGCGTTCGCCGAGTTCGGCCAGGTGCAGCCCGGCTGGTCCCGCGTCCAGGCCATCTCGGACTGGGTCAACGGCGCGCTGAAGTTCCAATACGGGTCGTCGTCTCCGTCGGTGTCCGCGATGGACGTGCTCGGCTCGCGTACGGGTGTGTGCCGAGACTTCGCCCACCTCGCGATCGCGTTGTGTCGATCCTTGAACATCCCCGCTCGTTATGTCTTTGGCTACCTGCCCGACATCGGCGTGCCCGACCCGGGTACGCCGATGGATTTCTGCGCATGGATGGAGGTCTACCTCGGCGACGGGTGGCACACGTTCGACCCGCGCAACAACGAGCGCCGGATCGGTCGCACCGTCATCGGACGCGGCCGGGATGCCGCCGATGTCGCAATGGTGACGTCGTTCGGCGAAGTGCAACTGCTCGGCATGACCGTCGTCGCCGCGCAACGATCGCCCCTCTCGTGAAGCTGTCGGCCGTGACTCAACATCTGAACCTGCCCCGCCGCGACCAGGGCGTCTGATCTGATCGTCGGCCATCGCGATTCGCCCATCAGTCCGCAGGCACTCTCGCCTATGGTCGATCCGTGAGATCCCGACGGTCCCCACGTGTGGCGGCGATCGCGGCTGCGGCCGTGGTGTTGGTGCTGAGCAGTTGCAGCAGCGACTCGGTCGCACTGCCCGCCGGCTCGACCGGGCCGCCCTCCACCGAGACGACAGCCACGACCGATGTGGCTGATACGGCCGGTACTACCGACGTCGACGACCCGACAGCGACGACGTCCGACGTCGACGACCCGACAGCGGCGACGTCCGACGTGGACGACGACACCGGGCCGGCGACGTCCACCGCGGCACCGGCCTCGTCGGATGAGTCGGCGGCCACCCGGGCGTTGTTTGCCGGCGTCGCCGGCGGTGATCCGGGCTGTTCGGTCGCGGTCAGCCGCAACGGGCGCATGGCGTTCGCCGAGGCGTACGGATCGGCCAGCCTCGATCCAGCGGTGCCGATGACGCCCGACACGGTCGTCGACATCGGCTCGGTGGCCAAGCAGTTCACCGCGACGGCGATCGCACTGCTCGCAGGACGGGGCACCGTCGACCTCGACGAGCCGCTGATGGTCTACGTGCCGAGCCTGCCGGAGTGGGCGAGCGAGGTGACCATCCGCCAGATGCTGCACCACACGAGCGGCATCCCCGACTACGTCGACCTGCTCGTCGACAGCGGCATCGACTACTCCGACCCGTCGACCGATGCCGATGCACTGAACGCGCTCGCCAAAGCGCCCGACCTCGACTTCGAACCCGGCAGGTCGTGGGAGTACTCGAACTCGAACTACTTCCTGCTCGGCCAGGTCGTGCTCGAGGTGACCGGCGACAGCCTGGGGTCGTACCTGGCGTCGACCGTGTTCGGTCCGCTGTCTCTGGACGCGGTGATGGACCCGACCGCCGAGATCGACGGCATGGCGACGTCGTACGAGCAGGTCGATGGCGAGTGGGTCGTCGCAGACAGCCCGTGGGAGCAGACCGGCGACGGCGGGATCCGGACCACGCCGACCCAGGTGGTCTCGTGGGCCGCGCAGTACTGGGATCCGACCATCGGCGACGACGACATCAACTCGCTCCGTCTCGACGACGCCGTGGACACCGATGTCGATGGCGAGAAATACGGCTTCGGGATCATCGAGTCGGCGTTCGAGGGTGAGCGAGTGCTGCAGCACTCCGGTGCGTGGGCCGGCTTTGCCTCGTCGTTCGTCGTCGCCCCCGACCAGCAGCTTGCCGTTGCGGTCACGTGCACCAGCGAGGAGACCTTTCCGGACTCGGACAACGGCGACATCGCCGTCGACATCCTGGCCCTCTGGCTCCCGAAGTAACGCTCCCGCCGTCCGCTGTTCGCGAACTGGGTGTGCGATCGGCCTGCAAGCGGGCCGTGTGAGCACCCACTTCGTGAGATCACCGGTCGGACGGCGAGGTCACCGGTCAGACGGGTCAGACGTCGAGCCAGGCGTCGTTGCGGGTGTCGCGCTTGGCGGTGAACCAGCGCCGGCAGCCGGATTCGTGGAACCAGCGCTCGAGCACCGGGCCCTCGATGTTGTCCTGCATCCAGGCATAGTCGACGTTGCGCTGGTCGTCGTCGGTGATGTCGTCGGGAGTGACGGGGAAGATGCTGCCGTAGCGGAACTCCTCGAACGGACGGCTCCCGCAGTTGGGACATGTGACCCACAACATCAGTTCGCCGCCATCGTCATCGTCATCGTCATCGTCATCGTCATCGTCATCGTCACGACCGAGATCATTTCGTGCCCGCCGAACTCGGGTCGGCCATCGCCATTTCGCGCTCGAACCGCGAGAGCGCGAATGGCTTGATCAGGTCGGGCGTGGCATCGTCGGCGATCAGCTTGGCCAGCTGCGAGCCCGCAGCAGGAATGGCCTTGAAGCCCCACGTCCCCCAACCGGTCGAGAGCAGGAAGCCGGGCGTGTTCGTGTAGCCCATGATCGGCGAGAAGTCGGTGGAGATGTCACAGATCCCGGCCCAGCTGCGCAGGATTCGTAGCTTGGCCATGAACGGGAAGAGCGCCACGGCCTTGGCCGACACGCTCTGCAGGTAGGCGAAGCTGGTGCCGCGGTCGTAGCTGGCCTGGCGGTCGTACTCGGCGCCGAGCAGCATCTGGCCACGCGCTGTCTGGGACACGTAGAAGACGAGGTCGTTGCTCGACACGATGGGCGCGAACTCGTGGGCATAGGCGTTGGTGACGAAGGCCTGCAGGGTGTGAGTGCGGATCGGCAGGCGTACATCGGCCCACTTCGACACCGTGCTGACGTGGCCTCCGACGGCCGAGAGCACGACACCGGCGGAGATGGAGCCCTTCGAGGTCGTCACCCCGGTGACCCGTCCGCCGTCTTTGACCAGACCGTTGACAGCGGTGTTCTGGAAGATGTGCACGCCGGCTCGCAGCGCGCCCTGCGCGTAGGCCCAGACGACGCGGTCGTGTCGAGCAGTCGCGCCGCCGTGGAGGTAGCTCGCGCCCTGCACGGGATACCGGCCGCCGCCGGTCAGGTCGATCTGGGGGACGATCTTGCGGATCTCGGCCGGGGACACGTAATCGCTCGGCGCGCCGCACGCGTTGTTCATCAGCACGCGGGTCTGCTCAGTTCGCGCTGTGCCGGTACTGTGCGCCATCCAGAGCTGGCCCTTGGTGTTGTGCATGACCCAGCAGCCGGTCTCGGACTCCAGCCCCTCGTACATACTGAGGCTCTCCTGGTAGAACGCGATCGCCTCGGGGATGCCGTAGTTGCTGCGGATGATGGTGGTGTTGCGGCCCGAGTTGCCGGAACCGATGTAGCTCGCATCGAGCACGCACACGTTGGTGATGCCATGCCGGGTGGCGAGGTAATAGGCCGTCGCCAGACCGTGGCCGCCACCGCCGATGATGACGACGTCGTAGGTGTGGTTCGGCTCGGTCTCGGTCTGCCAGGGCAGATCGAGCAGTGTCTCGACGAACTCGTTCATCTCGTGCCCCCAGTGGCCGGCGTCGCGCCGATGCGGTCAGCCATCTCGTGGTGCGCAGCCGTGGCGACGAGCAACTGCGCGGACCCATCGGCGTGCAGGACCAGCTTGGCCGGCACGCCGGCGATCTGACCCTGGGCGAGTGCCGGCCACGTGGCCGGCAGGGACCACTCGATGTGATGTGTGGCGAGGTGGTCGAGCTCGGTTGCGGTCAGCGCAGCGCCGACGAAACCGTGCTCCGGCGTCACGATCGCGTGAGGGTCGGAAAGGCCCGGCGCGGGGCCGCCGATGACGAATGCGTCGTCCGGCGAGATCCGCACCGGCGTCGCGTCGGGTGCCCACGCGACCGTGTCGAGCGCCGACGGTTCGGCGATGACCCGCCAGCCGGCCAGCCGTTCGAACGTGACTTCACATGCGAGCACGGGCGCCCTCCCTGTCGTAGAACGGCACGGCCGACACGCGTGCCTCGCGGCCGTCGATCTCGACGACGTCGGAGTGTGGCAGCCGCTTCTGCCAGCCGAGCAACACGGCGTGGCCGAACAACGGCGAGTCCCAGCTGGAGGTCACATGGCCAACGACCTCGCCCGCAGCCGGGCCGGTGGTCGGCCGGATGACGCTGCCTTCGAGCGGCGCCGGCCCGTCCATCGTGAACCCGAACAGCCGACGTTCGTCGGGCAGCGGTGCGGTGCGGATCAGTGCGTCGCGGCCGACGAAGCGCGGCTTGTCGAGCTTGACCGCCCAGTCCATGTTGATCCGTCGCGGCGTGCTGTCGAGTTCGGTGTCCTGGCCGACGATGACGTGGCCCTTCTCCAGGCGTAGACCGAACAGCGTCTGCAGCCCGTGTGGCTTGATGCCCAACGATCGGCCCTCGTGCAGCAGCGCCTGCCACAGCTCACGGGAGTGGTGGATCTGGTGGTGCAGCTCGAAGCTGGATTCGCCGGTGAACGACAGGCGCATGACGTGACACGGAATGCCTGCGACGTCGAGGTGGCGGTGCTGCAGGAACTTCGGCATCGAGGCGGCGTCGACGCCGAGGCGCTGGAGCAGCTGCCCGGCGAGTGGCCCGGTGACGTTGATCGCGCCGTGCGACACGGTGCGATCGAGGACGTGCACCTTCAGGCCCCAGGTCTCGATCCAGTCACGGACCCACATCTCGGCGACCGAGGCGCCGCCTGACGTGAACGTGAGCAGGAAGCGGGTCTCGTCCTCACGGCAGATCATCCCGTCGTCGAGGACGTGGCCGCGCTCGCTGAGGTTGATGACGTACCGCGAGCGGCCGACCTTGATGTCGTGGACGTGGTTCGGATAGATCCGCTCCAGCGCCTCGACGACGTCGGGTCCGCTGACCATCATCTTGCCGAGCGTGCTGACGTCGCCGATCGAGACACCCTCGCGTACGGCCCAGTACTCGGCGACCGGATCGCCGTAGTTCCAGGGACGGGACCAGCCGCCGAACTTGTCGAGCCTTGCTCCGAGCGCGATGTGCTCGTCGTGCAGCGGGGTCCGGCGGAAGGTGTCGATGTGGTACCCGGCAGCAGCCTCCCCGAGCGTGATCTGGCGCGCCGCGGGTCGACCGGTGAACGGCAGCGGACGCTCGCCCTTGCGTTCGCCGACCCATGCCTGCAGGTGCGGTCCGCAGACGCTGCCCTGGCACGTGCCCGTTCCGCAGAGGCTGGCCCGCTTGACGAGCTCGAGCTCGTTGAAACCCTTGTCCCAGACGCCTTGGAGGTCCTCGACGGTCGTCTTCGAGCACGGGCAGATGACGCCACCGGTCGGAGCCGGCGGCAGATCGTGCGCAGCCGCGGCCGGCCCGACGATGGTGACCCGGACGTTCGGCACCATGCGTGCGAGCAGGTCGCGTGGCGCGCTGCCGGCGGCGACGATGACGGCGTCGCACTCGTGGCGGGTGCCGTCGCGCAGCACCACGACGGCGACGGCACCGGGTCGGTCCTCGGCTGCCTCGAACCGGGCGACGTCGGTACTCACGGTGACGGTTGTGCCGAGGTCGATGCCGGCGGCGGCGATCGCGTCGGCCGCACCCTGGGTGTAGATGCCGCGCAGCATGTTGCCCGGGCAGACCGGGTGCAGCTCGGCTGCTCCGGTGGCGAGCACGACAGAGTGCGCGTGCACGTGGTCGATGCCCGTGGCGGTGCGCACGATGAGCGACGGCCCGGCGAATGTACCGACGACCTCGCTGCCCTGCCCGGCGTCGTAGACGGTCACGTCGTGCCCGGCGGTGCGCTGCTCGGCGGCGGCAGCGACACCGCTGGCGCCCGCACCGACGACCGCGACGTCGACGCTGAGATGACGGACATCGATGTCGGCGGCGGTGTCGGGTCCGAGCATCGTCGGGTTCACCCCGTCGGGATGGCGGGCGACGATGACTCCCGGCAGCGCGAGCGTCTGGCACGTTCGCACCCAACTGGTGCCGTCGATGGTCGCGACGCAGTTGCCGCAGTCACCGGCGAGGCAGAGCGTGCCGCCGCGGGCGGGATGCTGGCCGTTGCGGATCGCGGCGAGCGCGACCGTGTCGCCGCCCTCGAACTCGATCGGTTGGCCGTCGTAGACGAGTCTCATACGCTCCCTACATTACGACAGCGCGACTGATGCTGGTGCACGATTCACGGTGCGTTCGTTACGGCAATCGTCGTCCGGCTGTGCTCTCGTTCATGTCACCACACATCATCAACGTTGATGATGTGTGGTGACATGAGCGCTCGAGGGGGCTGCGACGAGACTCAGACCAGGCGGCTCACGCCCGCATCCGGGAGCCGGACGGGTCGAGGATCGGTTCCAGCTGCAGGCGTGCGGGGCGGCGGCGGCCGATGATCTCGATCTCGAACTGTGTCTCTTCTCGGCCGGCGTCGGGTG
>JANXUX010000238.1 GCA_025351965.1 Actinomycetes bacterium
TGTTCGGGCGCTTGGCCTCGTCGAGTTTCGTGAACGTGCCACCGTCGACGAGTGCTTGACACAGTGTCTCGTACTCGTCTGCGCTTCCGTCGCACCAGTAGATGCTGTCTGGCTGCAGGACGCCTGCCCACTCCTCGACCCACTGCTGCAGTCGCTGATTCTTGCTGGATCCACTCATGGAATCGAGTCTCCTTGCTGACGCGGCGTGATGCCAAATGGGCGCGCGAAAAACGCCGGATTCACTCGTAGCCGGGCGTCTTCATATCGATTTCACTGCCGAGGCGGAGCTCTGTGGCTCGCCCGTCGGCATCCAACACGAACACGATCCGCTGACCTTGACGGAGCATCCGGAAGATCGAACCCTCGAGCGCGTCGGCGGCGAGGTCGTAGTCGGCCATGTCGGTGTCACACATGATGACACCGTCGCCGCTGCTGGGATCGTAGGACTTGATGACACCCTGCATGACGGCTCCTTGCTCGGTCTCAGCTGGCCTTGACGATCTTGCCGGACTTGATGCAGCCCGTGCAGACGTTGATGCGGGTCGGGGTCTTGCCGATCAGGGCGCGCACCTTTTGGATGTTCGGATTCCAGCGACGCTTCGTACGACGGTGTGAGTGCGACACAGACATGCCCCAGGACGGGCCCTTGCCACACACTTCACAAACTGCTGCCATGAGATTCTCTTTCCCGAAAGGGGTCAATCAAAGTCGTCAAAGGCTATCAGCGGGATTTCTGTCTGCATCAAGCGACGAACGTGATACGAATGATCGTTTCGAGAGATAGGGGCCGCTGCACATGCGTCGATACGATGCAGCGGTGCCCACGCTCGAACGGCTCTCGGCTGATGCCCTGCGCAACACGGTCATCAGCTTCCGCGACGCGATGAAGGCCCATGCGGCCGGGATCAACCGTCTCAACGTGTACCCCGTCCCTGACGGCGACACCGGCACGAACATGGCCCGCACGCTCGAGGCGGTCGTGGCCGAGCTGGACCAGAGCGAGCGGGACCTGGTTGCGACCTGCACCGCGATCAGTCACGGCTCGTTGATGGGCGCACGTGGAAACAGCGGGGTCATCCTCAGTCAAATCCTGCGCGGCATCGCCAACACGCTGAAGGACGCAGCGGCCGGCGGGGGCGAGGGCGACGGTTCCGCGGCGAATGTCGCGGAGAGCTTCAAGAACGCCGCGCTGGCTGCCTACCAGGCCGTGCTCAAACCGATCGAGGGCACGATCTTGACGGTCGTTCGCGAGACCGCCGATGCGGCGCAGGCGTCCGCCGCCGGCGGCGCGTCGCTGATCGAGATGCTTCGCGCGGCGCGCACAGCCGGCCATCAATCGCTGGACCGAACGCCCGAGCTCCTCCCCGTCCTGAAAGACGCCGGCGTCGTCGACGCCGGTGGCGCCGGATTCCTGCTGCTGCTCGACGCAGCCATCCACGTCGTCGACGGTGAGCCCCTGCCGGAGCCGGAGATCGTTGACGAGAACGACGCCGGTGGTATCGCCAACTTCGACGCCGTAGCCCATCGTGGCGAGGGCGACGTCAGCGACCTGCGCTACGAGGTGATGTACTTCATCGACCTGCCCGACGAGAACATCGAGCCGTTCAAGCAGGCATGGGGTGAGATCGGTGACTCCATCGTCGTCGTCGGCGGCGAGGGCATCTGGAACTGCCACGTGCACACCAATGACATCGGCGCGGCCATCGAGGCTGCGATCGACAACGGCGGGCGGCCGCACCAGATCCGTGTCACTGACCTGTTCGAGGAGGTCGCCGAGGAGCACGCCCAGCGCGAGGCCGCGCTGCACGGAGCCATGTCGACGGCCGCGACTCGCACCGCCATCATGCACACGAGCATGCCCGCAGTGACCTGCGCCATCGTCGCTGTCAGCAGTGGTGACGGGTTGACCGACCTGTTCGCCCAGCTCGGCGTGCAGGGTGTGATCTTCGGAGGCCAGACCCTCAACCCGTCCACCGCCGAGTTGCTGTCCGCTGTCGAAGCCGTGAATGCCCAGCAGGTGATCGTGCTGCCGAACAACAAGAACATCATTCCCGTGGCCGAGCAGCTCGATGCGTTGACGTCGAAGACGGTCGTCGTCGTCCCGACACGCAGTATGCCCGAGGCACTTGCCGCGCTCGTGCTGTACGACCCGGAGGCATCCGCCGCCGACAACGGTGCCGAGATGGGCGACGCTGCAGAGTCGGTCGCGACCGGCGAGGTCACCCAGGCCGTGCGGGACACGGCCAGCGATGCCGGCCGAATCACGACCGGCGACTGGATCGGCATCGTGCGCGGCGACGGCATCGTCGCCATCGACGACACGGTCACTGGCGCAGCGACGGCACTGCTCGCCCTGCTGATCACTCCGGGACGCGAGATCGTGACGATCGTCGAAGGGGCCGACGCAACCGGCTCGACCACCGATGCGCTGCGCACCTGGCTCGACGCCGAACGTCCCGATGTCCAGGTCGAGGTGCACCGCGGCGGGCAGCCGCTGTACCCGTACCTGTTCGGCGTGGAGTGACCTGAGCGCGGACATGGAGGCAGATCCGGAACGTGACCTCGCGCCCGGACAGACGTCGAGCGCGCCGGCATCGAGCGCGCCAGCATCGGGCGCGCCGGCATCGGGTGGGCTCAGCCTGCGCGACCTGCAGGCCATTCCGGTCGATCGGCTGAAGGGCATCGGCGACAAGAAGCTGGCCTCGCTGCGCGAGGTCGGGGTCGATACCGTCCTCGACCTGCTGACCTCATACCCCCGTCGCTGGGTCGACCGCACCAACGAGGCCCGGGTCGGTGACCTCGTGCCCGGCCACGAGGCGCTCGTGCTCGTCACGGTCCGCTCCGTCACCAAGCGCACGATGCGTAACCGGCGCACGATGATCGAGTGCCAGGTCGGCGACGGCTCGGGCCGCCTGCACATCGTGTTCTTCAATCAGCCGTGGCGCGAACGGCAGCTGCGCGAGGGCCTCCAGATCATGCTGTTCGGCAAGGCCGACGTCTACCGCGGCGGTCTGCAGATGACGAACCCGATCGTCGACCTGATCGGGGACCGCACGGGCCGCATCGTGCCGATCTATCCGCAGAGCGAGAAGGCTCAGCTGTCGACATGGGAGATCGCCGGATGGGTCGAGAGTGCACTCGACCGATGCCAGGCACGTGGCTTCGCCGACCCGGTGCCGCGATCGATACGTCGCGAGCTGGGGCTGATCGATCGACACGCAGCGATGCGCCAGATCCATCTCCCGGAGACGATGGGGGAGAAGGAGCAGGCCCGCCGACGCCTCGCATTCGACGAACTGCTGCGGGTGCAGACCGTGCTCGTGATGCGCAAGCGCGCCTTCGAGCGCGAGCAACGCGGTATCCGCCACGTGATGACCGGCGAGCTGGTCCGGCGCTTCCACAGCGCTCTGCCGTATTCGCTGACGGGCGCGCAGTCACGCGCGATCGCCGAGATCGACGTCGACCTCGCCGGCCCGCATCCGATGCACCGCCTCCTGCAGGGCGACGTGGGTGCCGGCAAGACCGTGGTCGCCGTGACGGCGCTGCTCGCTGCCGTGCAGGGTGGCCACCAGGGCGCGCTGATGGCGCCGACGGAGGTGCTCGCCGAGCAGCACGCCACCGGGATCCGGGCCCTCCTTGCTGATCTGAAGGTGCCGGATCCCGACAACCTGTTCGGTGACCGTTCACTGAACGTTGCGCTGCTCGCCAACCGGGTCACCGGACAGCAGCGCCGCGACGTGTTGGCCGGGCTCGCCGACGGCAGCATCGACATCGCGATCGGTACGCATGCCCTGATCCAGGACGGCGTCGAGTTCAAGAGCCTCGGCTGCGTCGTGGTCGACGAGCAGCATCGCTTCGGTGTCGAGCAGCGGGCGGCGCTGCGCATGAAAGGTTCCGGTCCAGCGGACGAGCGCGTCGTCCCGGATGTGCTCGTGATGACCGCGACACCGATTCCGCGCACCGCGGCGATGACGGTCTACGGCGACCTCGACGTCAGCGTGCTCGACGAGCTGCCGCCTGGCCGGACCCCGATCAAGACGTTCTGGGCCAACGGCCCGCTGATGGAGATGGCTGCATGGGGCGACGTGCGTGAGGCCGTGTCGAGCGGCCAACAGGCCTATGTCGTCTGCCCGTTGATCGAGGAGAGCGAGAAGCTCGAGATCGCGTCGGCGCAAGAGACCTACGAACGGCTGCTCCACCAGGACCTGAAGGGCATGCGCATCGGTCTGCTCCACGGTCGGATGGCGTCGGCGGACAAGGAACAGGTCATGAACCAGTTCCGTGCCCGTGAGCTCGACGTACTGGTCGCCACCACCGTCATCGAGGTGGGTGTCGACGTCCCCAACGCGACCGTGATGGTCATCATCGACGCCGACCGATTCGGCATCGCCCAGCTCCACCAGCTGCGCGGCCGGGTCGGCCGTGGCGCGGTAGCGTCGATCTGCTGGCTCGTCACCGCCGAGCTGGAGGGCACCAGCCCTCGTGTCGAGGCGCTGGTGGCGTCGACCGACGGCTTCGAGTTGGCCGAGATCGACCTCGACCTGCGCGGCGAGGGCACCCTGATGAACACTGCGCAGAAGGGCAAGAGCGACCTCAAGCTCGCCTCGCTGCGCCGTGACCGCGAATTGGTGCAACTGGCGCGCACCGCCGCCTTCGAGATCGTCGATGCCGATCCGTTGCTCGACAAGAACGGACTGCTGCTCGACGAGGTCCGCCTGTTGCTCAGCGCCACCGACGAGGAGTTCCTCTTCAAGAGCTAGAAATCAACCCCCCATCTCGTTCATGTCACCGCACATCATCAACGTTGATGGGCGGGCTCAGGTGGTGTGCGCAACGGTCTCCCGATTTTGGAGGTTGTTGTGGAGCGTGAGAAGGATTGGTTTCGACGTTCGGGTCCTGGTGCGGGTCGTGGTCGTGGTGTG
>JANXUX010000345.1 GCA_025351965.1 Actinomycetes bacterium
CCGACCTGGCGCTTGGCGAACGAAACAGGGATCCGTCGGGTGGCCAACTCGACCCGCACGACCGCGAAGACGATTCCGACGACCAAGGCCAGCAACAGGACGAAGAGCACCTTGCTCTCCTCCTCCCAGATCCGCAGGAAGTTGACCGGCAGGCTGGACACGACCGAGGCGAAGATCACCATCGACATGCCGTTACCGATGCCGCGCTGGCTGATCAGTTCGCCCATCCACATGATGAGTGCCGTACCGGCCACGAGTGTGACGATGACGAGCAGGGCACGAGGCATGAACTGCGGCAGCAGCTTCACGTCCGGGGCGTTGCGGGCCGCGCCGAAGAAGGCGCTGCCCCGGCCTTGGCCGAAGATGAACGTCAGACCAGCCGCCTGCAGCGTGGCGATCCCGATTCCGAGGTACCGGGTGTACTGGGTGATCTTGCGTTGACCGACCGCACCCTCTTGCTGGAGCTGCTCGAGCTTGGGGATCACCACGCCGAGGACCTGCATGATGATGCTGGCCGTGATGTACGGCATGATTCCCAGGGCGAAGATGGAGAAGCTGCTGAAGGCGCCGCCGGAGAACAGGTTCAAGAAACCGAGCGCTCCGCCGCCCTGGGCCGAGTCTCGTAGCTGCTTCACCGCGAGCTGGTCGACACCGGGAACCTGGATGGCAACGCCGAGGCGGTACAGACCGACCATCGCGATCGTGAACAGGATCTTGTTCCGCAGGTCGGCGACCTTGAACACGTTCTCGATGTTTGCCAGCACTGGCAACTCCTCAACGCAGAATTATCGAACTCGGACGACGGATGTTCAGCCGGTGACAGCGAGACACCGGGCCACCCCGGCCTGAGCGGCGGCGGGGCAGCCCGGTGGTCTCCCTGCTCGGAAAAGTTAGCGGTTGGTGAACTGGTTGCCGTTGGCCGCTGGGCGGACCTTGAACGGCATCGGAACGATCGTGACGCTACCGCCCGCGGCCGTGATGGCAGCTTCGGCGGTCTTGGAAATTGCGTGCGCAGTCACGTTGATCGAGCCGGTCAGCTCGCCGTATCCGAGGATCTTGACGTAGTCGCCGCGACGCAGCATGCCGGCCTTGATGAACACCTCGGGCGTGGCCTCGGTGGTGTCCAACTTGGCGAGCTGGTGCAGGTTGACGGCGGTGTACTCGACACGAAAGGGGTTGTTGAAGCCCTTCAACTTGGGAACACGCTGCTTGAGGGGCATCTGTCCGCCCTCGAAGCCGCGAGCGACCTTGCCACGACCACGTGACTGCTGGCCCTTGGTACCGCGACCGGCGGTCTTGCCGCCCTTGCCGCCGATGCCGCGTCCAACGCGCATCTTGGCCTTGTTGGACCCGGGAGTTGGGGAGAGTTCGTCGACGCGCATCAGCTCGCCGTCCCTTCTTGAGCGGATTTGGCATCAACAGAGATCAGGTGGGGCACCCGGGCGATCATCCCGCGGATCTCGGGACGGTCGGGCAGAGTGTTGGTGTCACCTATCTTCTTCAGTCCGAGCGCGCGGAGTGTGCCACGGCTCTTCGGCTTGGCTCCGATGCCGGAGCGCACCATCGTGATCACCAGGTGGGCGCCACTTGTGTGATCGCCGTTCTGCTTGTAGGTGGCCATCAGTGGGTCTCCCCCGAGGTGCTTGCTGCTTTGCGGTCGTTGTAGGCCTTGAGCATGCCCTTCGGCACGAAGTCCTCGGCGTTGAGACCACGACGCTTGGCGACCTCGTCGGGGCGCTGCAGTGACTGCAGACCCTGGATGGTGGCTCGGGCGACGTTGATCGCGTTGGCCGAGCCGAGCGACTTGCACAAGATGTCGTGCACACCAGCTTCTTCGAGGATGACGCGGGCGGCGCCACCGGCGATCACGCCGGTACCCGGAGCTGCAGGCTTCATCAGCACCCGACCGGCGCCGGTGATGCCGAGCACAGGGTGGGTGATGGTGCTGCCGGCGAGGGCCACGTCGAACAGGCTCTTCTTGGCCTCTTCGGTGCCCTTCTGGATCGCCAGAGGCACTTCTTTGGCCTTGCCGTAGCCGAGACCGACGCGTCCATTGCCGTCGCCGACCACCACGAGGGCGGTGAACGAGAAGCGACGACCGCCCTTGACGACCTTGGCGACGCGATTGATCGCGATCACTCTCGACTCACGCAGGCCACCCGGCTCGGGAGGCGCGGCGTTCGGATTGTTGTTGGTGTACGAAAATCCTGCCATCAGAACTCCAGACCTGCTTCACGAGCGGCATCAGCTGCCGCGGCAACACGACCGTGATAGGCGAAACCGCCACGGTCGAAGACAACTTTATCGATACCGGCAGCTTTGGCCCGTTCGGCGACGAGCTGGCCCATCCGGGTCGCAGCGGCAACACTGCTGCCACGTCCGGTTTCGCGTGCGGTGGCTTCGTTGGTGGAGGCGGCTGCGATCGTGCGGCCGGCCTCGTCATCGATGAGCTGCAGCACGAGGTGCCTGTTGGAACGGAACACCGCGAGGCGCGGGCGCGCAGCGGTGCCGTGAATCTTCTTGCGGACCCTGCCGTGACGGCGGATGCGGGACTCGCGACGGACTTTGGCGTTATCACTCATAGCTCTGCCCTACCTACTTCTTGCCGGTCTTGCC
>JANXUX010000451.1 GCA_025351965.1 Actinomycetes bacterium
CCTCGACCGGCACCGGTACCGGCCCCGGTACCGGATCGAGCGACGCGTCGAGCGACGCATCGACGGCTTCGGAATCCGGCTCGACGACCGGGTCGGAGACCACTTCGGGGACACGCTCGGTGACCGGATCCAGATCCGGACCGCCGGCCGAAACAGCCGGACCGGGTGCAGGACCGAGCCCGAGCATCCGGTCGATCGAGGGATCGTCGAAGTCGATCTCGTCGGCCGGGACCGGCTCGCCCTGGGCGAACGCGGCGAGCAGCTCCTGCAACGCCTTGTCCGGAACGCTCTCCTCGCCCCCCAGCCTGGGATCGCTCACAGTGTCACCCCGACTTCGTCCTCGAACGGTGCATCGGGGAAACCCACGAGACGTACTTCGCTGCGCAGCACGAAGCCGGTCTCAGCTGCAACTCGGTCCCGCACCAGCTCGATCAGGGCGAGCACGTCGGAGGCACTGCCGCCGTCGCTGCCCTGGATGAAGTTGGCGTGCTTGTCCGACACCGAGGCGCTACCGAGGCGGTGGCCGCGCAGCCCGACCTGCTCGATCAGCTCACCCGCGGCGAGCTCGCCGGGGATCGGGTTGACGAACACCGATCCGGCGTTCTGGCCACCGGGTTGGCGTTCTCGGCGCCAACGGACGACCTCGTCGAGCTCGGTCTGGGAGACGTCCCGGTCCCCTGCAGCGAGCTGGATACGGGCCTCGAGCACGACCTGATGGCTGGCGATGTCACTCCCCCGGAACCGCAGCCCGAGACGGTCTGCGTCGAGCCAACCAATCGAATCGGCGAGCAGATCGAAGAGGTGCACGTCGACGAGGCAGGCCTGGATGTCGCTGCCGTGGCCGCCAGCGTTCATGCGTACTGCGCCACCGATGCTGCCGGGCACGCCGACGGCCCACTCGAACCCGGTGAGTGCTTCGCCGACCAAGCGCCGAGCGAGCTGCGGCAGCCACGCCGAGGCCGACGCGACGACACGGTCGCCCTCGACGCAGTACTGCATCGCCGAGGCGTTGCTGACCAGACCGGACAGGTGCGCGAGCGAGACGGCGATGCCGCCGAAACCCGAGTCGGCGACGAGCAGGTTCGAACCCTTGCCGACGACGAGCACAGGCAGCTCGCAGACCGCAAGTGCCTCGGCGATGGTGTGCAGATCGTCGATCGTGCGCGGCCGGGCCATGAGCGCAGCTGCGCCACCGACTCGGTAGGTCGTCATCGGGGCGAGGGGTACATCGCGCGCAGCGATGTCGCCGAGCAACGCGGCAGCGCGCTCGATGCGTGCGACGGGACTCATTGCGTCGCCGCGAGATCGTCGCGCGCTGTGATCACTTCCTCCGGCAGCGAGGCGATGTCTCCGCAGCCCATCGAGATGGACACGTCTCCCGGACGCAACGCGCCGGCGAGGTACTCGATCAGGTCGGCGCGACGAGGCAACCAGACAACTCGTGCGCGTGGGTGGGCATCGAGGACCGCGTTGACGACCAGTTTGCCGGTGACACCCGGGATCGGTGTGGTGCCCGATGCGAAGATGTCGGTGAGCACGACGAGGTCGGCGTCGACGAAGGCGTCGCGATACGCGGGCCACAGCTCGGCCATCCGGTTGTACCGGTTCGGTTGGAACACGGCCACGATGCGCTTCCAGCTGTCGCCGCTCTGCCGGGCGGCCGCCAGCACGGCGGCGATCTCGGTCGGCAGGTGGGCGTAGTCGTCGACCAGCGTCGCCCCGCCGCTGTGCCCGCGGATGTCGAAGCGCCGGGCGACGCCGCCGAAACGGGCCAACGACGCAGCGACGACCTCGAACGGGATACCGATCTCCAACGCCATCGCGACCACGCCGGTCGCGTTCTGCACGTTGTGCGTGCCGCGCAGCGGCAGGTGGACCTCACCGAGGCGCACCCCGGCGTGCACGACCCCGAACCGGAACGAGCCGTCGTCCGGGTGGAGGTCGACCGCTCGGTAGTCCGCTCCGGGCGCGAGCCCATAGGTCACCGCCCCGTGGCGCGTCGCCAATGCCATGCAGACTGCATCGTCGGCGCAGAGCACCTTCGGCCCCGGGATCTGGCCGAGGTAGGCATCGAAGCTGGCGACGATGCCTTCGAACGAGCCGAAGTGGTCGAGATGGTCGGTCTCGACGTTGGTCAGGATCGTGCCGTGCAGCGGCAGCTCGAGATGGGTGCCATCGCTCTCGTCGGCCTCGACCACGAACCACTCGCCACCGGTCCACTGCGCGCCGGTGCCCGTGTCCGTGACATCGCCACCGATGACGAAGCTGGGCCGCAGGCCGGCCTCGGCGAGGGCGAGCATCAACATGCTCGACGTCGTCGTCTTGCCGTGGGTGCCGGCGACCGCGATCGATCGGGCCTGGGCGCAGATGCCGGCCAACATGCCGGCCCTGCTGAGGACCAGGCTGCCCAGGCGGCGGGCTTCGTCGAGCTCGATGTTGCGGACAGGCACAGCGGAGGACGCCGTGACCGCGTCGACGCCATGGACAGTGGACCGGTCGTGCTCGACATGGATCTGGATGCCTGCTGCCCGCAACCGATCGAGGATCGGCTTCTCGCGCATGTCACTGCCCGACACGGTGTGGCCCATCTCGGCGAGCACAATCGCAATGGCGCTCATCCCGGGACCGCCGACACCGACGACGTGCAGCCGCTTCGGCGCCCCGAGATCGATCGGCGCGTCCGGCGGCGGCGCGGCGAGAGGTCCCGGTGCCGTATCCGGCGCCGTCTCCGGGGAAGCCTGCGGTGACGCGCTCATCGTCCGGCAGCCGTTCGTTCGATGAGCTCGACGAGCAGTCCGCTGCGGTGCGCGGATCCGGCCTCGAATGCGGCAGCGGCCATCGCAGCCAGCGACTCCGGATCGCCGGCGAGGTCGGTGACGATCGTTGCGAGCCGTGGCGCATCGAGCTCGGACTCGTTCAGCACGATGGCGGCGCGCACGTCTGCGAGGATGCGTGCGTTGTCGGTCTGGTGGTCGTCGGCAGACGCCGCCCAGGGGATGATCACCGACGGCATGCCCGCTGTGGACAGCTCGGCGATGGTGCTCGCGCCGGCCCGGGTGACCATCAGGTCGGCCGCGGCGTAGACGTCGACCATACGGTCCTCGTATCCGATCACGTCGTACATGATGCCCGTCTCGCCGGACCGTTCCGCAGCAGCACCGCCGAGGAACCTGTCACCGACCACGTGACGCACGGCGATGTCGCTGCGGCCGGAGAGCACCTCCACCATCGCGCTCACTGCGTCGTTGAGCACCTTCGAACCGAGCGATCCGCCGAACACGGCGACGACGAAGCGGTCCTGCGGGATCCCGAGCGCCAGGCGCGAGCCTGCGCGTGAAGCAGCGCGGTCGAGGAGGACGAGGTCACGTCGCACCGGAGCCCCGGTGTGTTGCGCGCGGCGTAACGCGGATCCTTCGAACGCGACCGCGCACGTGGTCGCGAACCTCGCGCTGACCCGGCTGGCGAGTCCGGGCGTGCGGTCGTAGCTGACGACGACGATCGGGATCCCGCGCAGTCGCGCCGCGAACGTCGCCGGGAAGCTGGCGTACCCACCGACCGACACGACCACGGCCGGGCGCAGTGTCTTCAGCAATCGACGCGCCGCGACGACCGAACGGATCAGCTTCAACGGGAACGTGAGGTTGCTCGCCGCGAGACGGCGCTGGAGCCCGACGACGTCGAGGAACTCGTACGGATAGGCGGTCGCTGGCAGGAGGCGCGTCTCGATGCCGCGACGTGCGCCGATGTACACGATCTCGTCGGGTCGGTGGCCGGCGGCCACGAGCGCGTCCGCGATCGCAATCGCGGGCAGCACGTGCCCGGAGGTGCCGCCGCCGGTGATCACGGCGAACGCCGTTGCGGACCGCACGGTCACCGAGGTGTGACGTGGCGGGCGACGTTGAGCAGCAGCCCGGCCGCGGCCATGCAGACGAACAGGGAGCTGCCGCCGGACGACACGAACGGCAGCGTCAGGCCTGTGACGGGCATCGCCCCGCTGACACCGCCGATGTTGATGACGGCCTGCACGGCGAGCCACGCGACGATGCCGCCGGCGAGCAGGGTTCCGAACCGGTCCCGCGCCGCGAGGGCGACCTGCACGCCGCCGTAGGTCAACAGCAAGAAGCCGCCGATCACGGCGACGACGCCGATCAGGCCGAGCTCCTCGCCGATGACGGCGAAGATGAAGTCACTGTGCGCAAGCGGGAGGTAGCCCCACTTGGACGGGCCGCTGCCGACTCCCGTTCCGCTCACCCCTCCGGTCGCCATGCCGATCATCGCCTGGTACACCTGGTAACTCAGGTAGTCCTTGTGTGCGGTGATGTCCAAGAACGCAGTGAACCGGTTGTAGCGACGCTGGCTGGTGAACACGAACGCGAGCCCGAGTGCCGTTGCGCCGAGACCCATGAACGTCATCGGGATCAGCGGCGCCCCGCCGATGAACAGCACGGCGAACACGACCGAGGACAGCACGATCGCTGAGCCGAGGTCGCCCTGCAGCATGCACAGCGCTGCGCCGGCGCCGGCCGCGAACATGAGCGGCCACAGCGTGCGGCGCAGGTTCGACATCTCCTTCTCGCGACGGGCGAGCACGTCTGCGCAGTAGACGAGCATCGCCAGCTTCAAGAACTCCGACGGTTGGAAGCCGATCGGCCCGATGAAGACCCATGCACGCGCCTCGTTCACCGACTGCCCGAGACCCGGGACGAACGGCAGGATCATCAGCGCGAACGCGCCGACGAGGATCAACGGGATCACCCGGCGCCACCGGTGGTACGGGATTTTCGCTGTGACGATCATCGCCACTCCGCCGAGCACCGCCCACAGCAGTTGCCGGTTGAAGATCCTCCATGGAGAGTTGCCCTGGTGCAGCGACGTAATGGCCGACGCCGAGAACACCATCACCAGCCCGAGCATGATCAGGAAGAGGACAACGAAGGCGATCATGTAGAACGCCGTCGGCGGTGGGCCGAGCGGACGTGTCTGCGCGCGACGAGAGGGATGACCGCGCTGTGCAGCCGTGCGCTCGAGGGCTTGGCGGCGGCGATCGCCGATCAGCGTGGTACCCGTGCTCATGACGCTGCTCCGTGTCGTTCGGGGATGATCTCTGCAGGGATGGTGTCGTCGGACGGAGTCCAGCCGAAGCGCTCGTGGACGAGCGACCGGAAGTCGTCACCGCGGGCCGGGTAGCCACCATCGGGGTACCAGTCGAAGCTTGCGCATGCGGGCGACAGCACCACGGCGTCGCCCTCGACCGCCATCGCACCGGCCACGGCGACGGCATCGCGCATCGATGCGGCGCGCTCGACCGGGCAGATGCCGGCGAAGATGCCGGCGACCAGGTCGGCGGCCTCGCCGATCGCGACGACGCCGCGCATGCGCTGCGGCTCCGAACCGAGCTCGCTCAAGTCGAGGCCCTTGTTGCGGCCGCCGGCGATCAGCACGAGCGAGTCGAACGCCCGGATGGCGGTGATCGCAGCATGCGGGGTCGTGGCCTTGGAGTCGTTGAACCAGGAGACGCCATCGGCCTCTCCGACAGGCTCGAGGCGATGCGCCGGACCGACGAACGAGCCGAGCGCACGAGCGATCGCAGCACTGTCGGCGAGGCCGGCCTCACTCACGAGCGCTGCAGCGGCGAGTGCGTTGGTGATGTCGTGGGGAAGCGCCCGGTTCATCTCGCCGACTGCGCAGATCTCGCCCCGTGGACCGACGAGGCGACGCACGTCCGCATCGTCGGTGTCACAGCGGTAGTCGCTACCGGTCAGGCCGAAGGTCACGTGTCGAGCCGGTGAAACTGCGAGCTGGGCCATCACGACCGGGTCGTCGATGAAGCCGATCGCGGTGTCGTCGTCGTGCTGGTACATCCACATGCGTGCCTTGGCCAGCTCGTAGCTGGTCATGTCGGTGTGCCAGTTGAGGTGATCGGGGGCGAGGTTCAGCCACACCGCAGCATCGGGCCGGAAGCACGTCGTCCAACTGAGTCGGAAGCTGGTGCACTCGACCACGAAGACATCGACCGTGTCGTCGGCGATCGCGTCGACGAGCGGGACGTCGGTGTTGCCGACGGCAACGGCATGGTGCCCCGCGGCCCGCAGCATCTCGGTCGCGAGGAACGTCGTGGTGGTCTTGCCGTCGGTGCCGGTGACGGCGAGCATCGGCCGGGGTCCGCCGGGACGCAGTTGCTCCCATTCGTAGGCGAGATCGATCTCGGTGCGCAGTGGTCGACCGGCGGCCATCGCGGCCAGTACGACGGCGTGCGTCTCGGGGATGCCCGGGGCAGGCGCGACGAGGTCGGCCCCATCGACCAGTTCGGTGATGCGCGTCGCGTCGGGTGCCGCGTGCAGTTCGATGCCGAGTGCGTCGGCGACGGCCTGTTTGGCGGGCGTGACATGGTCATCGGCTGCGACGACGTCGTATCCGCGCGCCACCAGGGCGCGCATCACGGCCTCGCCGGCGATCGCCACGCCGTAGACGAGGACGCGCGTCATCGCTTGCCGACCTGCTTGGAGAAGTCGGCGATGAACAGCGCGAGCGCACTCGCCACGCAGATGCCCGAGATCAGCCAGAAGCGGATGATGACGGTCGTCTCCGGCCAGCCGACGAGCTCGAAGTGGTGGTGGATGGGCGACATCCGGAACAACCGCTTCTTGCGACCGCTGGCCTTGAACACGATCATCTGGATCGCCACCGAGCCGGCCTCCATCACGTTGATCCCACAGATCAGGATCAACAGCACATGGGTGTTGAGGGTGAGCGCGAGCAGGGACAGTGCCGTGCCGAGACCGAGCGCTCCGACGTCACCCATGAAGATCCGCGCCGGCGCCGCGTTGAACCAGAGGAAGCCACCGCATGCGCCGGCGAATGCGGCTGCGAGAACGGCGAGGTCGAGTGGGTTGACGACGTCGGCGTAGATGTCGCGGTAGCGCAGCGCGACGTACCCGATGATGGTGAACGCGAGGAAGCCCATCAGCGCCGACCCACCGGCCAGGCCGTCGAGGCCGTCGGTGACGTTGACCGCGTTGCTCGTCGCCCAGATCATCGTGCCCGCCCAGAGCACCCAGACGTACCACGGCACGTTCAGGCCGGGCAGCGTGGCCCGGGTCACCGAGATGGTGCGGCTGATGCCGGTCGATTCCACCAGCCACAGTGCGATGAGGCAGCTCAGCCCGAGCGTGATCCAGCTCTTCTTCTTCCAGAAGATGCCCCGGTTGTGGCTCTTCTTGACCTTGATGTAGTCGTCGAGGAACCCCATGAACGACATGACGAGGATGCCGACCCACGCGATCACGGCCTGGTCGGAGAAAGCCAGGTCACGCAGGTGGGCGACCATCCACCCGACAAATGCAGCGACGACGATCGCCAATCCGCCCATCGTCGGGGTGCCGGCCTTGTTCATGTGGTGCTCGGGACCGAGGTCTTCTTTGCCGAGGATCGGCTGGCCCTTGCCCCGCGTCCGGAAGAACGAGATCAGGATGCGCGAACCGATCAGCGAGACGATCATCGCAGTGGCGCCCGCGAACATGATGGCAATCACAGCCCTGGCTCCTTGTTCATTGTCTCCAGCAGCTCCCGGGCAACCGCGTGGTCGTCGAAGGGAGCGACCGAGGCGGCAAAGGTTTGAGTGGTTTCGTGGCCCTTACCGGCGATGACGACCACGTCGCCCCGGCCGGCGGCCCGCAGCGCAATCTCGATTGCCTGATGACGTTCTGGTTCCACCGCGATCCGGCCACGGTAGTCCGCGGGTACCCCCGCGATGATGTCATTGATGATCGCGGCGGGGTCCTCCGAGCGTGGGTTGTCCGACGTGACGACGATGACGTCAGCGGACATCGCAGCCGCGCGGCCCATCTGTGGACGCTTGTCGCGATCACGGTCACCCCCGCAGCCGAACACCACGATGACCAGGGCAGCTGTGATCCCTCGTGCCGCTGCCAGCACCTCGGTCAGCGCGTCGGGCGTATGGGCATAGTCGACCACGACCGTGAACGGCTGCCCGGTCTCGACGGGCTCGAACCGGCCGCGCACGGGAGCTGTCGCGGAGATCGCCCCGGCGATGTCCGCCGGCGTGTGACCGAGGACCCCGAGAGTGGTCGCCGCAGCGAGGCTGTTGAGCACGTTGAAGCGGCCGCCGAGACCGACCCGGAGCCGGTGGCCGCGCCACGTGTAGCTGTGCTCGAACGGGCCGACGACGACGTCGGACGCATCCGCCGCGGAATACGTCGACATCGGCACCCGCGCGGTGTCGACGAGCAACTGTCCGTGGACATCGTCGATGTTGACGACGCCATGGTCGCTCAGCGACGACTCGAAGAGCCGGGCTTTGGCGGCGAAGTAGCGCTCCTGGGTCCCGTGGAGATCGAGATGATCGTGACCGAGGTTGGTGAACACCGCGACACGGAACCGCGTACCGCCGACACGGTCGAGAGCCAGGGCGTGCGACGAGACCTCCATCGCCACCGCCACCCTGCCCTCGTCGCGGAAGTCGGCCAATCGGCGCTGCAGGTCGGGGGCCTCCGGTGTCGTGAGTGCGCCGGACAACGTGCCGATGACGCCCGTCGACCGGCCGAGCGCCTCCAGAGTCGCGGCCAGGATGTGCGCAGTGGTCGTCTTGCCGTTCGTGCCGGTGACGCCGATCACCTGCAGCGTCGAGCTGGGGTGATCGAAGTAGGCAGCGGACAGCGGCCCCATCGCTCGACGCGTGTCGGACACCACCACCTGAGCGGCGACGCCGTCGATTGCAACTTCGTGATCGACGACGAGGACCGACGCGCCGGCGTCAACTGCGGCCTGTGCGAACGCGTGGCCGTCGGAGCGGTCCCCGCGAAGGCAGAAGAACATCGAACCGATGGTGACCGCACGGGAATCGAAGGTCACCGACGTCACGGTCGGGTCGATCGCAACCGCCGACTGCGACGGAACGACACGGACCGAGAGCGGTGCAGCCGCGGCGAGCACGGCCGAGAGCGGACTGGTGCGGATGCGCTCACTCATAGCTGCATCATGGCCGGAGCCCGACGGCCGCGACCGTCATTGCGCCGGGCATCCACCGGTGGTCGTCGACGGCTGGATCTCGAGCTGATGCATCACCGTCGGGACAACGGCCTTGAAGACCGGAGCCGCCGCCGTACCGCCGAAGCGGTTGAGGTTCGTCGGATCCGGCTCGTCGATCGAGATCAGGGTCGTGACCTTGGGCGCTTCGGCCGGGAAGAATCCGATGAACGACGAGTAGTACTTCGCGTCGACGCCCTCCTTGCCGTAGGCGCCGTTGACCGCCTTGACGCCTGTGCCGGTCTTGCCGGCGATGGTGATGCCCTCGACCTGCGCGGCCTTGGCGGTGCCCTGACAGACGACCGCCTGCATCATCGTGTTCATCTCGGTGGCCGTTTGCGGCGTCAGCACGGTACGGGTTGCGGCGGGCGCGGCATCGACGACCTTGCCGTCGTTGCCGATCGAGCCCTGGACGAGCCGCGGGGCGACGTACACACCGTTGTTGGCAATGACGTTGACGGCTCCGACGAGCTGGATGGCGGTCGCACAGAACCCGTAGCCGTAGGCCTTGGTGATCTTCTCCGTGCCCTCCCACTCCTGCCACGGCTTGAGCTGGCCTCGGGTCTCGGCCGGGAAGTCCAACGCCGACTTGGTGCCGAGGCCGAACGCGGTCATGTAGTTCCACTGGCGCTCGACGCCCAACTTCTGGGACTCGGCGATCGTGCCGATGTTCGAGGAGTGCACGAGAATGTCGGTCGTCGACATCATCTGCGTCTCGTGCGGCTCGGCGTCGCGGATCGTCTGCTCCCACTGAGTGCCCTTGTTGTACGTCTGGAAGTAGGGCACCTCGATGTAGGTGTCAGGGGTGATCTCACCCTCGTTGAGCGCGGCCGAGGTGGTGATGACCTTGGCCACCGAACCTGGCTCCTGGCACGCAACGGCACCGAGATTGGCGGTGGTGACGTGATAGGTGCCGTCCTCGCTGCGCTCGACGCTGGCCATCGCAAGGATGTTCCCGGTGCCGGTCTCCTCGACGACCGCCGTTCCGGCCTTCGCGCTGAGCGTGCTGACCTGGAGCAGCAACGCCTGCTCGAGCGAGAACTGGATGGACCGGTCGATCGTGAGGACGAGGTCCTTGCCGGGTACGGCAGGAACCGAGACCGTGCCCGAACCGGGGATGGCGTTGCCCTTGGTGTCGTGTTCCTGGACGAGCTCACCATCGGTACCGGTGAGCAGATCGTCGTACTGCAGCTCCAGACCGGCAATACCCTTGCCGTCGGTGTCGGTACGCCCGATGACACCGCTGGCCAGATCGCCACCGGGGATGACCCGTGTGTCCTCGACATATGAGTCGACGCCGGCGAGCTTCAGCCCCATCACGGCCTTCGCGGTTGCCTCGTCGACCTGGCGAGCCACATAGACGAAGCCCTTGGTCTTGTCGCTCATCGCCGTGACGAGCGACTGCTGCTTGGCCGGCGTCAGCCTGAGCGTGGTCGCCAGGATCACAGCCGTCCCGGCGGGATCGAGGACCAGCTTCGGATTGACGAAGATCGTCGTGGCCGGCACGGAGAGGGCGAGCTCGTCGCCGTTGCGGTCGAAGATGACGCCGCGACTGGCGCGCAGGACCGTCTCCTGGGTGCGCTGGTGTGTGCCGGCGAGGATGTAGCTGCCGGCATCGGCGGTCTGCAGCATGGTGATCCGGAAGAGGATGCCGCCGAAGATCACCGCTGCGCCGACGAGCAGGGCGAGGAGGCGCTTGCGCGGCGTACCTGCGCGGAACACGCCCGGCACGAACCGTTTGGGCGTCTTGGACCGGCGCTGCATCGGCTTGACCCGGGTGAGCGGCTCGGCGCGTCGGTCGTGACGATCGTGACGGCGGCGAGCGTCGTCGCGCAGCTTCTCGGCGACCGGTCGGACCGACTTGGCAGCCGGGCGCGCCGATTTTGCAGCCGAACGCGCCGACGTGGCGGCCGTCTCGACCCGGCGTTGGCGCACCGGCGCTTCGGGTGGACGACGGCGGGGATCGGTGGGGACGCGTCGGGCCGGCGTCGCAACCGCGCCACGACGGGGTGCGATGGGCGCAGCGGACGCAGTGGACGCAGTGCGCGTGGTTGCTCTACGGCGATCCTGAGCGCGGGCCGCGGCGACTCGCTCGCGCTGCTCCGGTGTGCCGTGGGCTCGTGTGCCGCGCCCGGCGGGCGCCGGGGTGCCATGGCGTCGGCCGCTCCTCATGGAACGTTTCCTGTCACGGCCTTGACGGCACCGAACTGGTCCAACGAGGACTCGACCTGGCTGCCGACGGCGTCGGGCAGCCCGCTCGCCGCAGCCAGCACACTCGCGACGACGTCGGGATCGACGGTCATGAACTCACCGTTCTGGGCCGGCACCATGGCGAGCCGGGTCGCCTCGACTGCGAGGCGGTTCGGCGAGCGCAGCTCGGCGCGCTGGCGACGCAACACGTCGTAGCGGTCACGTGCCGCAGTCACCGCCCGCTCGGTCGCGTCGACCGCGAGCTGGTTACGCGCGATCTGGGTCTGGAATGCGACTGCGCCGATGAACATCGTGAACAGGACCAGACCGGCAACCACGATGATGCTCATCGCCCGGCGGCGGTGTGGGACGACGATCTCGAGGCGGGGACGCTCGATGGTGGTGATGTGCGACGACGTCGAGCGGGCCATCGGCCGACGCTGCAGAGGGGCCCGACGCAGGTCCGCCGGGCGGACGCGCAGTCCCCGCTCGGGATCCTGGCGTTGCAGTGGTGCGACCGCTGCCATGTCAGCGAGCACCTCTGTCGCCGGCACCCGGTCCGGGACCGGGATTCGGCCTGGACGTGGTGTCGGTGTCGAGGCGCTCGACCACGCGCAGGCGTGCCGAGGCGGCCCGGCGGTTGCCGGCGATCTCGGCATCGGTCGGGGTCTTCGCGACCCGGCGGACGAGGCGGACGGTGCGCACGGCGCCGCAGACGCACGGCAGGTTGGGCGGGCAGACACAGTCGCCGGTCTCGGCGGAGCGGAACCGGTCCTTCACGATCCGGTCCTCGCCGGAGTGGTAGGAGAGCACTGCGATGCGCCCGCCTGGGTTCGTTGCCTCGATCGCCGAGTCGAGCGCGTCCGGCAGGATCTCGAGCTCGTTGTTGACCTCGATGCGGATCGCCTGGAACGAGCGCTTGGCGGGATGGCCACCGGTGCGACGGGCCGCGGCCGGGATCGCATCGACGATGATGCCGGCCAGCTCGGCAGTCGACTCGATTGGTCGGTGAGCGACGATCGCGCGTGCGATTCGGGGGGCGAATCGCTCGTCGCCGTTCTCCTGCAGGACCCGGATCAGCTCCGACTCCGACGAGCCGTTGACGACATCGGCAGCCGACCAGGCCTGGGTGGTGTCCATCCGCATGTCGAGCGCTGCGTCGTTGCGGTACGAGAAGCCGCGCTCGGCACGGTCGAGCTGGGGCGACGAGACCCCCAGGTCGAACAGGGCGCCGCTCAGACCGGTCATGGGATGGTCGAGTTGGCCCGAGAACGCACGAGGAACGGGGCGGGTGATGTCTGCTGTGCTCATGGCGGTCTGAAGGTGGTCGAAACGGCTGTGCACTGCGATGAACCGATCACCGAACCGCGCGAGCCGTTGCGAGGCTGCTGCGAGTGCAGAGCGGTCACGATCGATCCCCAGCACCGACAGATGCGCAAACGCATCGAGGAGGAGTTCGGAGTGACCCCCACCACCGAGCGTCGCGTCGAGGACCCAACCGGGCGGGACCGTGGCGAACACGCCGACGATCTCACTGGCCATCACCGGACGATGCACGAACGGTGCTCGGCCGTGTGCGGGCGGCTCGTCAGGACCGTTGGTTGGAGTGGACGAGTTGCCGGTCACGAGGTTGTCTCTTCGCTGTGGTCGCTGTGGTCGCTGCTGATCCGGGTTGATGATCCGGGCTGGGGATCCGGTCTCGTCCGGTCGCCCCGACCATCGGCAGTCCCCCGGGGAACGAATGTCGCCGGGATGTCTCCCCGGTCGGAACGAGATGTAAGCGGGCGGAGTGGGGCTGCCATCTTGTTCTCCGGGAGACTGCCGATGAGCGGAGCGCATCGGTCGATTCGGTTGTGCTGTGTGCTGTTCGTCGGCCTTCGTCTCCCTTCTCTGGGCGGTGCTGGTCCGGTCAGGAATGAACGGATGCGGAGAACTCCTGCTCGCCGTTGCGCATGCTGCGCTCGTGCCGTTCGACGGAGCAGATCTCGATGCGGTCGAGGCGGCCGAACACGACTGCCTTGTCGCGCGTCGCGAGGTTGGCGTGGGTGCGCAGACGCTCGTCGAGGTAGATCCGACCCTGCGCATCCGGCTCGACAGGCATCGCCCGAGCCGAGAACGTCCGCAGCAGATCCATCGTGATCTCGCCCCGTTGTTGCATTCCCTGCATCCGCTCTGCCTCTTCCTCGAACTTGTCTTCGGTGAACACCTCGATGCTGTTGTCCGGCCCGAGGGTCAGGATGCAGCTGGTCCCCAGACGTGCCCGGAACGACGCAGGAAGTGCCAGCCGGCCTTTCACGTCGAGCTGGCGTTCGAAAACGCCGAGGAACTTCTGCACGGGGTGTCGATCTCTTTCACTGTCCGGATCCGCTGCCTCGCATGGTCCGGGCCTGCCATGCCTCCCCACTATGCCCCACTAGACCCCTTCAGTCAACCCACTTTTCACCACACCAGGCCCAAATCACCCACTCAGAACATAATTTCTCGCGCGGAAAGCGCGAAACAGGGCGGGATGACGGGAATTTGCGCGCGGTACGCGCGAAATACCGGTGGGGACTGGTGGTGATCTGCTGAGGTCACCGTATCGTCGGAACCAATTCGGCGTGCCGCGTCGGGCACCCACGTCAGCTGTGTTCGAGCGCCTCGGCGAACGCCGCCATCACGTCCAACGCGTCGACGTCGACCTCGACGGCGAGGCCGACGAGATCAGCGACCACCGGCGCCGGATCGGCAAAGAGCGGCACGTGCGCATCAGCGCGCCAATGGCGATACAGCGCACACTGGAACCGGGCACCGGCACGGGTCCGACGCTGGCTGATGCCGACCACCTTGCGTCCGTCGAGCATCAGTTCTCCCCCGCCGACTCCGGCGAAACAGACGTGGTCCGACCACGCCGAGCGCACCATCGCGCCGCGATGGACATCGGTGCCGATCACGCCAAGCGAGCTCAGAGCCTCACCCCAGACCTCACCGAGCCACCACGCCGAGCGACCGATGTCGGAGGTCCAGCGCGGGTCGGTCACGGGGAGGAGCACGTCCGCCCAGAGCACGTCGCCGGGCTCGAGCAAGACCGCTCCGCCACCGCTCCGACGGCGGACGACGTCGACCCCCCGCTGCGCGCAACTCTCGATATCGACATGATGTAGAGGTTGAGATGATCCCAGCACCAGGGCCGATGATCGGACATCGAACCACCAGACGCCCGGCGTGATCAGTGCGGGGATCTCCCGGGCGTGGAACTCACCCGCCCCACCGCGATGCACCTCGATCTCCCACACGGGCTTGCGCTAGGACGCTTCAGCGATGTACGGCTTCCACGCCTCCGGCACGCGGCCGACCGACACGGTCACCCACGCCTGCTCGCGTGGCGCGGTGGGCACCCTAGCGAGGTGCATGTCGGCCTCGTCGGGGGTCCGGTCACGCTTGTGCAGGTTGCATGGACGGCAGGCCGCGGCGACGTTCTCCCACTCGTTGCGCCCGCCACGTGAGCGGGGCATGACGTGGTCGATGGAGTCCGCATGACCACCGCAGTACTGACAGCGGTGGTCGTCACGCACGAACACCGCACGCCGCGACAGTGCCGTGCGGCGGTGGTACGGGACCTTCACGACGTAGCGCAGCCGGATCACCAGCGGGTTGGGCAGGACCAGGTTCTCGGAATGCAACTGGGTGCCGTCGTCGCTGATCAGGTCGGCCTTGTCGGCCAGGATCAAGCAGGCGGCACGGCGGGCAGGCACGACGCTCAGCGGCTCATATGTCGCATTGAGGACGAGAGCGCTGCGCATGGGCCGACCTTACCGACAGCGCTTGGCGGCGGTCGTCGGGTTTGCGGTCGGGTCGATGTCCACGCACGGTCGCTCGAACTCGCTCATCGTCGGCTGTTCCACTGTCGGCACCACGACAGATAGTTGATCACATCGGCGGGTTCTGGGCGATGATCAGGATCCCCGTATTGGGTCACGAGCCGGAAGTGCAGGTACTCCCCCGCCGGCAACGGCAAGAACGGGCGGTGGCGGAACCAACCCGGGGCAGCAGTCACCCGCATCTGGTGCACGGCGGTCGGCCACAGGCCTGGGCGCGCCATGACCGCAGCGGCGACGAGCAACCAGGTCAGGCTACGCTTCAGCGGGGCTCCTTGGGCAGACCGAGGACCATCTCACCGATGATGTTGCGCTGGATCTGGCTCGAGCCGGCGTAGATCGTGCCGGCACGGGCGTTGAGGAACACGTTGGCCCATGAGGCCGTGCTGTTGGGTGCGCTGGCATCGTCGGTCTGGAACGCGCTGCTCGGTGGACGCCCCGTCGGCACGAGCCCGTCCGGGCCCATGATGTCCATCGCCAGCTCGGTCACGACCTGGTGGTATTCGCTCCAGTAGAGCTTGAAGATCGAGCCGTCGGCGCCCGGGTGGTGGCCCTGCACGAACTTGGTCAGCGTGCGCATCCCGAGGTGGCGCATCATCTCGACCTTGGCGTAGCAGTCAGCGAGGCGCTGACGAATGACGGGGTCGCGACCGAGGCCTCGCTCGCGGGCCATGACCAACAACCGGTCCAGCTCACCTCGGAAGCGAATGGGGAACGTCGCTGCGGCCTCGCCACGCTCGTAGCCGAGCAGCGTCATCGCGACGGCCCAGCCGTTGTTCAGCCCGCCGATGACGTTCTCCTTCGGGCACACGGCATCGGTGTAGAACACCTCGTTGAACTCGCTCTCGCCCGAGATCATCTTGATCGGGCGCACCTCGATACCGGGCTGGCGCATGTCGACCAGAAGGAACGAGATGCCCTTGTGGCGTGGTGCGTCGGGATCGGTGCGAGCGAGGGTGAAGATGTGATCGGCGAGGTGTCCGGCGCTGGTCCAGATCTTCTGACCGTTCAGCACCCACTGATCACCGTCCAACTCGGCCTTCAGCCCGATGTTGGAGAGGTCCGAGCCTGCGTTGGGCTCGCTGTAGCCCTGGCACCAGATGTCGTCGTTGGCCAGGATCCGCGGCAGATAATAGGCCTTCTGCTCATCGGTGCCCCACTGCAGCAACGTGTTGCCGAGCATCTGGATGCCGAATGTGTCGTTGTAGCCGCCAGTCGGCACGCCTGCCTTGGCGAACTCCTCCCCGACGATCACCTGCTCGAGCGCAGAGAGACCACCGCCGCCGTACTCGGCCGGCCAACCGGGTGCAAGGTAGCGAGCCTCGTTGAGGACCACTCGCCATTCGGCGACGAAGGTCTGCATCGCCTCACCCTCGAGTTGACCGATGCCCACCCAGTTCGTCGGCAGTTTCTCGGCGAGGAAGGCCTGGACCTTCTCGCGGTAGGACTCGGCCTCGGGGCTGTACGTCGGCTGCATCGCGCAACGTTACCGCGCAGTAGCAATCCCGAGGCCACGTCGGGCCACCGCGGCAGCGCCGACGAGGGGAGCGAGCTCGCCGAGTCCGGCGCGACGGATCTCGAGGTGCTCGGTGAACGACAGCCGGGCCCGGGCGTTGACCTCGGCCTGAGCAGCCGCGAAGAACGGCTCACCGAATCCGAGGGCCACCGAGCCACCGATGACGGCGAGGTTGAAATCGATGACCGCGGCAAGCGACGCGAGCGCCCGTCCGACCAGCAGGCCGGTGCGTTCGATGATCGCCTGTGGGGCGCGCTGGGGAGGTCGCCCGGTCTCGGCCTCGATCGCCGGGCCGCAGGCGTAGGCCTCGAGACAGCCGATCCCACCGCACGAACACGGACGACCGTCGGGCTCCACCACGATGTGGCCGATGTGTCCGGCATTCCCGAGCCGGCCCTGCAGCAGGCGGCCGTTGGAGAGGATGCCGCCTCCCACTCCGGTTCCGACGACGACGCCGACCATGTTCATCTCGCCCCGTCCAGCCCCACACCAGGCCTCGCCGAGGGTGAGCGCCTTGGCGTCGTTGTCGATGAAGCACGGCAGGCCGGTGGTCTCGGCCAGTGCTGCGGTGAGATCGAAGTTGACGAACGAGGGGATGTGCAGCGGTGACACCGTCGAAGACGTCAGGTCGTGGGGACCACCGCAGCCGGCTCCGACGGCGATCAACGGCGCAGGAGCGGCGGCCATCACACGCAGGATCAATCGCTCCAGCGCCGGCCAGACATCTCGCTGGGGCGTGGCGACGCGATCGCGCACGACCACCCGGCCGTCCTCGTCGACCACGGCTGCGGCGAGCTTGGTGCCGCCGATGTCGACGGCGAGGAACATCGAATCCACATGATCACGGTACCGGTACCGGGACACCGCCGCTGCTCTCGGTGATGGAGCACGCCGCCGCGCCCGCCCCGTCCAGCGTGATCGGTCTACCCTTGCAGCGTGACGGCCGCTCCCACGACTCAGATCCCCACCTTTGCATCCCTCTTCGAAGCAATCACCGACAACATCGCCACGGTGATCCGCGGCAAAGAACGCGAGATCCAACTGGCGGTCGTCTGCCTCCTCGCCGAGGGTCATCTGCTGATCGAGGACGTTCCCGGCGTGGGCAAGACGAGCCTCGCCAAGGCGCTCGCTGCGTCGCTGGAATGCACGTGGAAGCGTGTGCAGTTCACCCCTGACCTCCTGCCGACCGACCTCGTCGGCGTCAGCATCTACCAGCGCTCGACAGAGACGTTCGACTTCCGGCCCGGGCCACTGTTCGCCAACATCGTCCTCGCCGATGAGATCAACCGAGCGTCGCCGAAAACGCAATCCGCACTCCTCGAGGCGATGGAGGAGCGACAGGTCTCGGTCGAGGGCCGAACCCATCCGCTGAGCCCGCCGTTCATGGTGATCGCGACCCAGAACCCCGTCGAGCAGGAGGGCACCTACCGCCTGCCCGAGAGCCAGCTCGACCGGTTCCTGCTCCGCTTGTCTCTCGGCTATCCGGGACGCGAAGCCGAGTTGTCCATCCTCGACGCTCAGGGCGCGACGGATGCGCTCGTCGTGCTCCGCCCGGTCGTGTCGACGGCCGAGGTGATCGCGATGATCGATGCGGTCCGCAACGTGCATCTCGCCGATCCGCTGAAGGCCTACCTCGTCGACCTCGCCGAAGCGAGCCGCAAGCATCCCGGCATCACGTTGGGCATGTCGCCGAGGGCCACGCTGCAGCTGGCCCGGGCCACGCGCGCCCATGCGGCGTCATCGGGCCGCAAGTACGGCACACCCGACGACGTGAAGGCAGTTGCATCCGCCGTGCTCTGCCATCGCCTCGTGCTGCGCGCCGATGCGGCGGCCCGCGGTCTGACGGCGCAACGGGCCGTCGCCGAACTGCTGGCCTCGGTCCCGATCAGTCGAGGAGCCTGAGCCGTGCTCACTCGCCATGGCTGGGGTGCGCTCCTGCTCGCCGTGGCGACCGCGATCATCGGACGGTTCTTCGGCGTGCTCGAGCTGTTCGTCCTCGGCACCGGCATCTTCGCGCTCGTCGTCGCCAGCCTGATCTGGGTCCGCGCCCGCCGGGTCAGCCTCGAGGTGCATCGCCATGTCGTGCCGAGCACCCTGCAGGTCGGCGAAGTCGGACGGGTCGAGCTGCGCATCACCAACCGCACCAAGGTGGGGACCTCACCGCTGCACCTCTGGGAGCCGGTCAGCGGTATGGGCGGCGCGACGTTGCGCCTCGCGCCGCTGCACGGTGGCGAATCCGCGTCTGCCAACTACCGGCTGCCGACGACTCGGCGGGGCACCCTCGTCTTCGGACCGCTGATCGTCGAGCGGCGCGACCCGTTCGGTCTGTGCACGATGCGCAGCGAAGTCGCCGGCACCCATGAAATCGTCGTGCTGCCGTCGCATCTCGCGCTGGCCCTGCCGAGCGGAAACGGCAGCACCGGCCCGATCGGACGACATCTGCGGATGCGTTCGCTCGGTCGCGACGGCAGCGAGTTCCATTCCCTACGCGACTACGCCGACGGCGACGACCTCCGCCAGATCCATTGGCGGGCATCGGCGCGCAGCGAGACTTTGAAGGTACGCGAGGTCGAGCCGGAGGGCTTGCGTCGCTGCACCGTCGCCCTCGACACCGACGCCGGCGAGTACACACCGGAGTCGTTCGAGCGGGCCGTGTCGGCGGCAGCGAGCGCCGTTGCGTCTGCGGCCCGTTCGGCACTCGCAATGCGGCTGGTCGTTGGATCCGAGACGGATCTGCGCAACACGAACCCGCACGCCGCGATGCACGCCCTCGCCGACTGTGCCCTGACCGACTCACCGCTGCCGATGCCGCTCGGCGCGCCGACCGGTGACGGACTCGGCCTGTTCATCATCGTCAGCGGTGGCCCGCAGTCGCCCGGGGTGGCCGAGGCCCGGCGCCGGATCGGCCCGAGTGACATCCTGGTCGTCATTGCCTGCACCACCACGGCCGACACCGCCAACGCGTTCGTCATCGACTGCACCGACGAGGCCGACTTCGCGGCGTCGTGGATCGCGATGACCGGCGGACGAGTGGCCAACGACCGGCGGGTCGCGTCGTGAGCACCATCGCCACGGCCCGGCCACAACGACGAGAGGCCGACCCGGATCAGCGCCGCTCGGGCGGTCTGGACCGGATGGACACCGAGATGGCCAACGACGTGGGCGATCCGGTTGCGGGTGGCTCACCCCGCGTGGTCGACACGCTGCCGGCGACGTTCGCGCTGACCGCCCTGAGCATCGTCACAGCGGTCGGCTTCTGCCGAGTGTTCGCCGGATGGGAATTCCTGACGCCGATGGTCGTCGTCGTCGTGTGCATCCATGCGACGAGCTTCGGCCTGCGCGCCCTGCGCGCACCCGGGTACATCGCCATCCCAGCCTCGGTGGCGGTGCTCTTCGCGCTGATTGCATGGAAGTACTACCCGAGCACGCTGTCGGGACCATTGCCCTCCGGTGAGACCTGGCGGTTCCTCAGCGCCGACATCCGCCTCGCCCGCGAGCAGTTCCCGAGCGCCGTTGCTCCCGTGGCCGCAGTCGGTGGATTCGTGGTCGCTGCAGCGGCCGCGACCGGTGTCGCGGCGATGCTGTCCGACGCCTTTGCATTCCGCGCATTCGGTCGGGCCGAGGCCGCCGTCCCGACCGCCGTGTTGTTCATCTTCGCCGCTGCGCTCGGAGTCGACAACCACCGCGTCGTCCTCACCGCAGTGTGGCTGGGTACCGCACTCGCCGTGATCGCATTCCTGCGGATGACGCACGCCGCGAACGAACACGCCTGGATCGGCCACCGCAGCCGCGTGCTGCTGAGCGTGGTCCCCCTTGCTGCGGCACTCGCAGGGGGTGCGGCGCTCAGCGGGGCAGTCGTCGGTCCCGCACTTCCCGGGGCGGGTGAGCAAGGCCTCATCGACACCCGCGATCACAACAGCGTCACCCAGGTCCTCAGCCCGCTCGTCACGATCCGCTCGCAGCTCGTCAACCAGTCCGACGTCGAACTGTTCACGATGACCTCACCCGAGCCGCACTACTGGCGCTCGAGCGGGCTCACCGAGTTCGACGGCACGACCTGGGGCATCCCGGTCGGCACCGCAGCCGGTGCCTTCGAGACTCCGAACGAAGCGACCCATCGGATCACCCAGAACATCCACATCCTCGGACTCGGCGGTCCCCTCCTGCCGGCTGCCTACTCACCGACCAAGGTGACGGGCGGCGACGTCTACTATGTACCTCTGACCGCAACCCTCGTGGAACCCGACGCCGGCCTCAAACGTGGCACCAACTACCAGATCGTGTCCAACGTGCTGGATCTCACGGCTGACGAACTGGGCATCGCGACGTCGGTCGCTGCCCCTGACGGGGCCACAGAGCTCCCCGGCGGCTTCCCGTCGTCGGTGTCCGACCTCGCTGCTCAGCTGACAGCCGGACAGAAAACGGTGTACGGCAAGTCACTCGCCCTGCAGACCTATTTCCGCGACAACTTCACCTACGACCTCACCATCCAGCGCGGTCACAGCGACGACGCGCTCGAGAACTTCTTGCGCATCAAGCGCGGCTACTGCGAGCAGTTCTCCGCGGCTTTTGCGGCGATGGCCCGCTCGGTCGGGGTGCCGGCCCGGGTGGCCGTTGGCTTCACATACGGCGAACGCGGCGACGACGGTCGGTACCACGTGTACGGCCGCAATGCGCATGCCTGGCCAGAGGTCTGGTTCGACGACATCGGCTGGGTCTCCTTCGAGCCCACACCCGGCCGGGGCGAGCCCGGTACCGAGGCATACACCAACACAGAGCCGGCCCAAGCCGCCGTCGGCGGCGAAACCAACCAGCCCACGGCCGTCACCGCACCCGGTGATGCAGTCACCACGACCACGGCCGCCGGGGGTGCCGGTGGCCCGACCACCACCGTGTTCGATCCCGAGACACCGACCACCACGACACCGAACATCGTCCTCCCGGCACAGTCGTCGAGTGACGGGGGAATCTCTGGATGGACGGTGCTGATCATGTCGCTGGTCGTCGTTGCGGCACTGTGGGCGCTGTTGCTGCCCCGGGTCCTGCGCGCCGTCGCCGCCAGGCGAGCTCCGCAGGATCCTGCCCAACGGATCCGCCGAGCGTGGGAACGCGCGGCGCAGGCGTTCGAGCTGATCGATCTCGCCCCCGCCGTCGGCGAGACCCCGATCGAGCACGCCAGGCGGGCCGAACGGATGACAGGGATCGACCGCCGAACCCTGAACGAGCTGGCCCTCGATGCAACCGCCGCGATCTACGGACACGTCGGCGACGACGTCCGTGCCTCACGCGCCGAGCTGCTGTCGGCCAACATCGTCGGCGCCGTACGGGATCGGCTCAACCCCCGCGAACGCGCGGCGGCGATGTTCGACCCGCGGCGTGCCGCACTGCTCGTCACCGAGTGACGCCGGCCGCGGTCGACGGCGTCGGCCCGGGTCAACCAGTCGGGACGTTCCGCGCCCTCGGGGATTTATCGTCCCGCTCAGCGGGACCACAGCGACCCGAGGGCGCGAAACGTCCCACGGATCCCGGCCGGTCCGCCAACCGATGTTCAATCGCAAGTGACGATGACGCGGCCGGCGAGTGATGCGGCCGGCGAGGGCCGGCGGTCGGCGAGTGATACGGTCGGCGAGTGCCGGCGGTCGGCGGACGATGCTGGTCAGCGCCGAACTCAGTGGTGGCGCGAACTCAGTGGGTGTCGGGACCCGAGGAGCGCCCGGCGCGGCGACGCAGCTCATCCGGGATGCGGCTGAGCTGATCACGACCGCGGGCGGTGAGCTCACGTTCGAGGATGACGCCGGCGCCGACCATCGCGACGAAGGCGAGGAACGACAGCCAGGCGCTGACCTGCAGCGCAGCGATCGCAACGACGAGCGACACGACAAGCGCAACGACAGACCACACCAGTCGCCGGCGAGATACGCCGTGATGGCTGCGCGTATTGACCTTGAGCGCGAAGGACGGGTCGGCCTGAAGTTGCTCTTCGATTTGCCGAAGAATTCGCTGTTCCTCTTCGGAGAGCGGCATCAGATGTCTCCTTGCAGAGCCGGCCCGCAGGGGCGGGACCGGCGTTAGTTTCTCACGTTCCCACTGATCTGACAACGCGTCCTCCAACCGTCGCCGATGTGAGTGTAGGGCTGTTTCGTAATCTGCACGGGTTCAGCGAGCAGCAGCGGGCCGGTCGTGATCCGGGCCCCATTGCTGCGCACCGCGGCGCACGAGCCGCAAACCCGTGTTGCTGACCGTACTGGCCGGTCCGATCGCGGTGTTCCCGAAGCGCTCGCGGATGGCATCGATGGCCGCAGATGCCTCGGTCCAGTCCGACGCAGTGACCTGATCGTCCTCGCCAGAGAAGCCGTCGAGGGTGAGTTGCTCCACTGGTTCACCGAGGTTGCTGGCGTGCACACCGAGGAGGCGGACGCCGGGTGTCGGATCGATCCGGGCGAGCAGCGGCCCCACTGCGGCCTGGATCGCGGCGGCCGTCGCAACGGGCGACGGCAGTGTCGTCGACCTGGTGATGGTGACGAACCCGGCGAAGCGCACCTTCAGCGTCAGTGTGCGCGCCCCGGTGTCGGCGGCGCGCAGCCGTGCAGCGACTGCGTCGCTGAGCCGGACGATCTCGGTCTGGAGTTCGGTCGTGTCGTACAGGTCGCGGGCGAAGGTCTCCTCGTGGCCGATCGACTTCATCGCCCGCTCCGGTTCGACGGACCGTTCGTCGACAGCCATCGACAGCGCATACAGGTGTCGCCCGCTCGCCTTGCCCAGTGCGGACACCAGCGTTGGTTCGCCGAGCCGATACAGGTCCCCGACAGTGTTCACGCCGAGCCGTTGCAAGCGCTCGAGCGTGGCCGGGCCGACGCCCCACAGCTTCTGGACCGCCAGCGGATGGAGGAATTCCAGCTCGTGCCCGGGTCGGACCTCGAAGACCCCGACCCCGGGGGCGACACCAGCTGAGGTCGCCTTCGGCTTGGCTGCCACCGACGCCAGCTTGGCCAGGAACTTGTTCGGGGCGACGCCGACCGAGCACATCAGATCCAGTTCGTCGAGGACCCGGTCGCGCAGGTACTGGCCGATGACCGTGCCCTCGCCGAGCAGGCGGATGCTGCCGGTGACGTCGAGGAATGCTTCGTCGAGGGCGAGCGGCTCGACGTCGGGCGTGGCTTCGTGGAAGATCTCGTGGACCTGGCGGCTGACCGACGAGTAGAGCTCGTGATCACCTGGCAAGAACACAGCCGTCGGGCACAGTCGGCGGGCGATGGAGCCGGGCATCGCCGAGTACACCCCGTATCGACGCGCCTCGTAGGAGGCGGCGGCCACGACGCCGCGCGGGCCGATGCCGCCCACGACCACGGGTTGTCCACGCAGCTCCGGCCGCCGACGCAGCTCGACCGAGACGAAGAACGCGTCCATGTCGACGTGCAGGATCGTCCGCCGGCGCGGCTTGCCACTGCTCACGTCGGTCGTGGCCGTGTTCACGGCTACTGCTGCTCGATGCGCGCCGTGGCGCGGTCGGCGCCGTGGACAAGGAACTGGTACGACGCGGGTACCGGCTGCATCCCGGCGGCGAGCCACCCGAGGATCGGTACACGCACCCACGGTGGGGAGTCGACCAGGAGCGCCTCGACCTCGGCGAGGTCGACGAACTCGACCTGTTCGACGATGCGATCCGGGTCGTTCAGCGAGATGCTGCCGTGGGCGACCGTGGAGAACCAGGACTCGACCGTCATCTCCCAGCCCATATCAGGAGCGGTCACGATCACGGTGTAGTGCAGCTGTTCCCACTTCGGCACATGGAGGCCCGTTTCCTCGAGGACCTCGCGGGAGATGCCCTGGGTGACGGTCTCACCGTCGTCGATCACCCCGCCGGGCGGTGTCCACTCGACGTGGCCCTGTCGTCGGCGGTTGGCGGCGAGCAGGAGTCGGTCGTCGATGACGACAAGACCTCCTCCGACCCGGAACGAACGCATGATCGCAGTCTCGCAGGTCCGTCAGCGTCCGTGATGACGTCGCTCTCGGCGACCGGAGCGGTCTTTCACCCACAGCGACAGCACCATCACGAAGCCCTCCCGGACGATGCCCTGGGACATCTTCGAGACACCCTTGGTCCGGTCGCGGAAGGTGATCGGGATCTCGACGATCTTGCCGCCGGAGCGGACGAGTCGGTGCGTCATCTCGACCTGGAAGCCGTATCCCTCGGTGCGAATCGTCTCGAACTCCATCAGCTCGACCAGCGCCGAGCTGCGATACGCGCGGTACCCGGCAGTGGCGTCGTTGACGGCGAGGCCGAGCACACCGGCCGAATAGCGGTTGGCCCAGCGCGACAACTCGCGCCGCTTGCGCGGCCAGTTCTCGGTGATGCCCCCCGGCACGTAACGACTGCCGATCGCGAGGTCGGCTCCGTGCTCGACCGCAGACACCAGAGCCGGGATCATGACCGGATCGTGGGAGAAGTCGGCGTCGATCTGGATGCAGATCTCGGCGCCGCCGTCGATCGCTGACCGCATCCCGGCCCGGTAGGCGCCGCCGAGGCCGGACTTGGTCGCGCGCCGCAACAACTGCAGGTCGTCGACGGACGACATCAACCCGTCGACCAGCTCAGCAGTACCGTCCGGGCTGCTGTCGTCGACGACCAGGATGCCGACGTCGGGAGCGTTCGCACGGATCGCCCGTACGAGCGGCTCGATGTTCTCCGCCTCGTTGTAGGTGGGCACGATGGCCACGGCACGCACGCCGGTCAGCCTAGGACCCTCGTGGTTCGGCACAGCAAACGCCCTACGATGACCGCGTGCCCGAACGTCTTGACGAACGACCACTGTCCGCGCTTCCCTCTCCGGCGGCTCGGGCCGCAGCCTTCGCAGCCATCCTCCTCGGTGGCCTCGCCGGCGGGCTGATCGGGTACAGCCTCGTTCGTGTGCAGTGCGACGGTGAGTGCGGGTTCGGCAAGGGGCTCGGCGCGTTCATCGGCGCAGTCGCCGCGGCGATCGGTATGAGCGTGGTCGCCATCCTCGTGCTCCGCGCTCTCGGCGAGTGGAAGACGATCGAGGATCGCCGCCAGAGTGGCGGCGGCGGAGCGCAACCGTGACCGATGCCGGCGCCGGCACGCCATCCGACACGGCGCCACCCGACACGGCGTCGCTCGACACGGCGTCGCTCGACGCATCGTCGCGCGGGCGATCCTCGCTCGGCAGCGAACTGCGTCGCTTCGCCGGCGACCTGGCCATGCGTGCCGGCACCGCGGTCGTCGAAGCTCGCCGGTCCGGCACCGGAACCGTGGACACCAAGTCCACACCGACGGACATGGTCACCGAGCACGATCGGGTCGCGGAGGCCCTGATCGTCGGAGCGCTCCGTATGGAACGACCCGACGACGGCATCATCGGCGAAGAGGGAACCGCTGACGAGGGCACGAGCGGCGTGCAGTGGTTCATCGATCCGATCGACGGGACGACCAACTTCATGTACGGCCTGCCCGGCTACGCCGTGTCGATCGGCGCGTCGGACACCCACGGGCGGCTCGCCGGAGCCGTGTACGTGCCCGCGACGGGAGAGCTGTTCAGCGCTGCTCGCGGGGAGGGCGCCACCGTCAACGGCATCTCGATCACGTGCTCGACCACGACCGATCTCACCCAAGCCCTCGTTGCGACCGGTTTCAACTACCACCGCGAGGTCCGCCTTCGCCAGGCTGCACGCCTGCCGTACATGATTGGCGAGATCCGCGACATCCGCCGGCTCGGTGCCGCAGCCGTTGACCTCTGCTACGCCGCCGCCGGTCGCGTCGACGGCTATTTCGAGGAAGGCCTCGGGGCCTGGGACCTGGCCGCCGGTGTGCTCATCGCCACCGAAGCCGGTTGTGTCACCGGCGACTTCGCCGGCGACGCGGTACGCCCGGCCGAAGTGCTGGTCGCCAACCCGGCGTTGTTCGAGTCGCTGCGCGCCCTGATCAACGCCGCCACTCACCGGTAGCCACATCGCCGGAGACCAGCACTGATCGGTCGCCCGACCTATGCTGACCGGCGTGGGAACTCGAATTCTGAGCGTCGAGGACGACGAGCGCATCCGTACCGCTGTGAAGCTGGCGCTCGAGGACGAGGGATGGACCGTCGATGAGGCGGGCAGCGGTGAGGAAGCAATCGAGCTGTTCCATCGTGGCTCCCCCGATGTCGTCCTGATCGACATCATGCTGCCCGGCATCGATGGGTTCGAGCTCTGCCGTCATCTGCGCAAGACCAGCGACGTCCCGATCGTGATGGTGACGGCGCGAGCAGACACGCACGACGTGGTCGCCGGCCTCGAAGCCGGTGCGGACGACTACCTCACCAAGCCCTTCGCCCCGAAGGAGCTCTCGGCCCGCATCCGCGCCCTGCTGCGCCGTATCCGGCCGATGAGTCCCGGGCACACCAAGCTCGTGTTCGGCGATCTGGAGATCATCCCGGACGAGGGCAAGGTGTTGCGTGCCGGCGTCGAACTGCACCTGACCAAGACCGAGTTCCGGCTGCTCGTCGAGCTCGGCCAGAACCCGGGTCGTGTGTTCAGCCGGGAGACGCTGCTCGACAAGGTCTGGGGTTACGACTACTTCGGTGACGGCCGACTCGTCGACGTCCACATCCGCCGCCTGCGCACCAAGGTCGAGGCCGATGCGGCCAATCCCCGTCACGTGGTCACGGTACGAGGTCTGGGCTACCGCCTCCAGTCGTGACCGACACCGTCCGAGACCTCTCGGTCGTGGAGCCGGTCGTCGAGCCGGTCGACGACGAGCCGCTGGTCAGGCGAACGGCCCGGACGCTGTCCCGCTTTCGTGTGCAGCGGCTCGGTCTGCGCACGCGCATCCTGCTCACGTTCAGCCTCGGATTTCTCGCCCTGTCCGTCTTCTTGGCGGCGATCACGTTCACGTTCACCCGCAGCACGTTGGTCAAGCAACGTGAGCGGGCGAGCATCGATCAGGCCTACCGCGACGCGAGCATCGCCGTCAGTGAGCTGCGCAGTTCACCGGCCACCGGAACCGGCGCGATCGCACGATTGACGTCGATCGGCGTCACCGGGCCGCTGCTGAACTATCGCGACGCGTGGGTCGGTGGAAGCGGGAACTTCGGCGACGACGCGGTCCCTGGCGCGCTCAAGTCGACCGTGCTCGACAACCAGCCGGCGCGGATGGTCGTGACCATCGATGGCCGGCCGGTCCTCATCGTCGGTGTGCCGCTCACCGAGGTCGGCGGTGCCTATTTCGAGTTCTTCGACCTGACCGAGGTGAACGACACGCTCCGCAGTGTCGGACTGTCCTTGATCTTCGCCGGGTTCATCACGACGCTCTTCGGCGTGGTCCTCGGATCGGTCGCCTCGCGGCGAGCCGTGAAGCCGCTCGGCGACGCCGCACAGGCTGCGAAGGCCATCGCCGGTGGACGCCTCGACACCCGCCTCGAGACCAGCGACGACCACGACCTACGCCTACTCGCCAACTCCTTCAACGACATGGCGTCGGCGCTCCAGCTCCGCGTCGAGCGAGACGCTCGGTTCGCAAGCGATGTCAGCCACGAGCTGCGCTCGCCGCTGATGACGCTCGCCGCCTCTGTCCAGGTCATGCAGGCCCGACGCGACGAGATGCCCGAGCGAGCCCAGTACGCGCTCGACCTGCTCGTGGCCGACGTGGCCCGGTTTCAGGGTCTCGTCGAGGACCTGCTCGAGATCTCCCGTTTCGACGCCGGAGCGATCCGTCTCCACCTCGAGGACCTTCTCGTCGCCGAGCTCGTTCGCCAGGCCGTCGCCGTCAGCAGCCTACCGACCACCCCGATCGCGGTCAGCGAGCGCGCCGAGGGGCTCATCATGCAGGTCGACCGGCGGCGTCTGGCACGCGTCATCGCCAACCTGATCGACAACGCGCGCCTACACGGTGGGGGCGAGCCAGAGGTAACCGTCACCGAGGCCGAAAACGACGGCGAACCGCTCGGTCATGTGTGGATCGCCGTCGAGGACCACGGCGCCGGAGTTCCGCTCGAAGAACGTCACCTCATCTTCGAACGCTTCGCGCGCGGTGCCGTCGCTGGCCGTCGCAGCAGCAGCGACGGCGCAGGGCTCGGGCTCGCACTCGTCGACGAGCACGTCCGCCTCCACGGCGGCAACATCCGGGTCGAGGACCGCCGCGACGGCGAGCCGGGCGCACGCTTCGTGATCGAGCTGCCGGCCGAGGAGGCAGGAGTATGAGGATCGACCGGCTCGGGCGTCCCGTGCTCGTGCGTCCTGTGCTCGCGACGCTCGCGCTCGCCGGCGTCCTTGTGTCGTGCGGTATCGACTCCGACACCAGCCCGCGCCCGATCCGTGACAGCGACCGGCCCGACATCACCACACCGGCAGCGCCGAGCGCCGGTCCGACGATCGGCACCGACCGGATCTATCTGCTCGCCCCCGAGTCGCCCAACGATGTACAACGGCTGCGGCCGGCACAGCGCAATGTCGGCGACTCGGCCACCCAGCGGCTGCAGTCGCTGTTCAGCGCGCTGAGCATCGTGGAGACCAGCCAGCGACTGCGCACCGCGCTACCCGACGGCCTGCACCTGCACACTGCAGTCCTCCAGGCCAGCGGCACGCTGATCGTCGACGTCTCTGACGAACTCCTCGATCTGACGAGCACGAACCTCATCGAGGCCGTCGCCCAAATCGTCTTCACCGCGTCCGAGGTACGCAATGTCCAGCGCGTGGATCTCCTTGTCGATGGCCGTGCCCGCCAGTGGCCGGCGAGCGACGGCGAGCTGCAGACCGGGGCGCTCACCGTCTACGACTACCCCGGATTCGTCGAGAGCACCCAGCCGGCGTTCCCGGCAGTGCCCTCCCCCGATTCGTGACGCCTGCGCCGTTGCGCCGGACGAAACGTGCGTGCAGTTGCAGCGGCGTGGTAGGAACTGGGCATGGCATGGGATTCGACACGAAAGGTGCCCTGGCGGAGGCTGATCCGCGAGTGGCTGATCTACGTGGGAATCGCCGGCGTCGGGTTCGTGATCTATTACCTCGCCAAGGGCAAGAAGCTGGAGATCGGACTGTTCGCCGGATTGCTGTCGAGCGGCCCGATGTACCTCGTGTTCGGCGGCGTGCTCGCCAAGTTCGGGTATCAGCGCAAGACGATGAAAGACCTCCGCGCCGCCAAGGCCGCCCAACCCGTGGCCGTGTCGGCCCGGTCGGGCAGCGGCGGCGGTGCCGCCGGGGTGCGCAACCGACCTGCGCCGACCCGGCGCACCTCGACCGGACCGTCACAACACCGCAAACCCAAACGACGCTGAAATGGCCGATGATCGCTGCGTGATCGCACTCGATGCCGGGACCACGGGAGTGCGCGCCCGCGCCGTGTTCGTGGACGGTCGCGCGCCCGTTTCGTCGTACCGCGAGTTCACCCAGTTCTTCCCCGCACCGGGTTGGGTCGAGCACGACGCCAGCGAGATCTGGGACGCTGTCTCGGCCACGCTCGTCGATGTCGTCGATCGTCTCCCTGCGCCGCCGCTGGCGATCGGCATCACCAACCAGCGCGAGACCGTGGTTGCCTGGAGCCGCTCGACAGGCCGGCCGTTGCACCGCGCGATCGTCTGGCAGGACCGACGTACCGCCGCACGATGTGACGAACTGGCTGCCGGCGGTGCGCTGGCGATGGTCCGTGAGCGCACCGGTCTCGTTCTCGACCCGTACTTCAGCGGGACCAAGTTCGCGTGGCTGCTGAACGAGGGAGGCGTCGAGGACTCCCCCGACCTGGCCCTCGGCACCATCGACTCGTGGCTGCTGTGGAACCTGACCGGCGGTGAGGTCCACGCCACGGATCCCTCGAACGCGAGCCGGACCATGCTGTTCGACATCCACACCCTCGAGTGGGACGCAGAGCTCTGCACGCTCCTCGGCGTGCCGATCAAGGCCCTTCCCACCGTGGGTCCGTCGAGCGGACGCTTCGGGGTGACCAGCGACCGGTGCGGCGTACCGGCCGGCATCCCGATTTCGGGCATCGCCGGCGACCAGCAGAGCGCGCTCTTCGGCCAGGCCTGCTTCGAGCCGGGGATGGCCAAGAACACCTACGGCACCGGGAGCTTCGTCCTCCTCAACATCGGTCCCACGTGCCCACCCCCGACCGACGGCATGCTGACGACCGTTGCCTGGACGCTCGCAGACGGCACCACCACCTACGCCCTCGAGGGCGCGATCTTCGTCACCGGCGCCGCCGTGCAGTGGTTGCGCGACGGTCTGCAGATCATCGCCTCGGCGGCCGACATCGGCCCGCTGGCCGAGACGGTGCCCGACAGTGGCGGCGTCTACGTCGTCCCGGCGTTCACGGGACTCGGGAGCCCCTGGTGGGACCCGTACGCTCGCGGCACGATCGTCGGCATCACTCGCGGATCCGGCCGCGGCCAGATCGCCCGGGCCGTGATCGAGTCGATGACATACCAGGTGCGCGATGTGGTCGACGCGATGACCGCCGCGTCCGGCACACCGCTACGCGACCTGCGCGTCGACGGGGGCGCCTCGACGATGAACATGATGTTGCAGATGCAAGCCGATCAGTTGGGTGTCATCGTGCGTCGCCCGGTGGACCAGGAGACGACGGCACTGGGAGCCGCGTTCCTCGCCGGTCTTGCCGAGGGCGTCTGGCCGTCGCTGGGCGCGATCACCGAGCAGTGGGTCCTCGACGCCGAGTTCATTCCTGCCGAGGACCGCACGCTCGCGGACCTGTTCCACGGACAGTGGCTACGCGCCGTCGAGCGGAGCCGTCAGCAGGCCGTCGATCACCCGGCCGAGTAGCCCGACCTGCAGCCGTTCACGGGTGTGGAAGGGTCGGTCGCCACGGCCGGCCGCGACCGAGACTCCCGCGCCGTCGAGATGCACCCACACGACGTCACCGGGGGCCGATGCACCGAAGCCGGTCGCCGGGATGTGCCGGCTGCCGGCGAAGAACGCGGCCAGCCAGTTGCGGTCGGGCGGCGTGCCTCGCTCGACGAGGGTGTCACCGTCGTCAGTGCGCATCGCCATCGCCCACACCCCGTCGACGAGGTACAGCAACCAATCGCAGAACGCATCGAGGCGCTCGGCCGGCTCGGTCTCGACCAGCGCCGCGGTGATCTCGAGCGCGAGCATCCCCGCGTCGGGACGGTTGGGATCGATGGGTCGCACGTCCTCGACAGCGACGCCGTCGACCTGGGCGATCTCGGCGAGCAACAGCTCGCGGGCCACCTCGTCGGGGAGGCTGACGACGAGCTCGTCGATCGCGCTCCCGCCGCCGCGCTCGAGGATCTCGATGCCCACCACGTCGCCCCGAACCGCGCCGATGCGGCTCGCGACCTGACCGAGCGCGCCAGGACGATCCGGCAACCACACCCGCACGACATACGAACTCACGCCGCCAGTGAGTCAGTCGCAGGTTCCCAGCCGGTCACGACTTTGTGTCCATTGCATGAACCGTCGCCACGCCCGGCGCCAAGAGCCAGCGATCAGCCAAGCTTGGTGAGGCCGCGCTTGAGGTTGCGCAAGCCTTGGGCGATGCGCTGCTCGTTCTCGATCAGGGCGAATCGGACGAAGCCCTCACCGCCGGGGCCGAAGCCGGCGCCGGGTGACAACGCGACCTCGCACTCGCGCACGATGAGCGAGCAGAACTCGATCGAGTCCATGTCCTTGTAGGGCTCCGGAATTGGCGCCCAGACGAACATCGAACCCTTCGGCTTGGGGATCTCCCAGCCGATCCGGGCCAGACCGTCGATGAGCGCGTCGCGGCGGCCCTGATAGATCGCACAGATCTCCTCCGGGACGTCCTGGGCCTCGTTCATCGTCACCGTCGCCGCAATCTGCACGGGCTGGAACATGCCGTAGTCGAGGTAGCTCTTCAGCTTGACGAGGGCTTGGACGACGTCGGCGTTGCCGACCAGGAAGGCGGTGCGCCATCCGGCCATCGAGAAGCTCTTGGTCATGCTGTACAGCTCGACCGCGCACTCCTTGGCGCCCTCGGCCTGCAGGATCGACGGCGGCTTGTAGCCGTCGAAACCCATGTCCGCGTAGGCGAAGTCGTGGACGACGATCATCTCCCGTTCGCGGCAGAAGTCGACGACACGCTGCATGAAGTCGAGGTCGACGACCGCACCGGTCGGGTTGTGCGGGAACGAGATGACGAGTACTCGCGGCTTGGGCCAGCCGACGTCGTAGGCCGTCGTCAGACTGTCGAAGAAGTCACCGGTGAAGTCGCCCTGGACACGAGGGTCGGCGAGGTGGCGCATCGGCACCTGGCGGAGATCGGCGCCGGCGAACAGCGGGCCGTAGATGTGGATCGGATAGCTCGGGCTGGGCACGATCGCTGCGTCGCCACGATCCAGCAGCACCCACATCAGGTGGCTGAAGCCCTCCTTGGAACCAATCGTGTTGGTGATCTCCAATTCCGGATCGAGCGTCACGTTCCACTTGCGTTCGTACAGCGCTGCGACGGCTTCGCGCAGCTTGGGCAGGCCACGGCTCAGCGAGTAGCGGTGGTTCTTGGGGTTCTGGGCAGCCTCGGCGAGCTTGTCGACGGCGATCTGCGGTGATGGGATGTCCGGGTTGCCGAATCCCAGGTCGATGACATCGACGCCTGCTCGACGTGCCTCGATCTTCAAGCCGTTGATGATCGCGAAGACATACGGGGGCAGGTTGGTGATGCGACGGAATTCCACGTCACGTCACGCTAGTTCGTCCGCCGCAGCGCGCCGTAGGCAGTTCAACATCAGGGCCGTACGATGGCCATCATGTCGAATCCCCTCGCCGACGGATGCATCCACGTTGTCATCGAGATCCCTCGAGGTAGCCGCAACAAGTACGAGATCGATCACGACACAGGCCGGGTCTTCCTCGACCGCCGGCTGTTCACCGCGACCACCTATCCCGCCGACTACGGATACATTCCCGAGACCCTCGGCGGCGATGGCGACCCCCTCGACGCGTTGGTGCTGCTCGAGGATCCGGTCTACCCGGGCGTCTGGGTCCAGGCCAGGCCGCTCGGCGTGCTGTACATGCAGGACGAAGCTGGTGAAGACGCCAAGATCATCTGTGTCCCGCCGCGAGAACCGCGCTGGAACGGCGTCGAGGACCTCGCCGACCTGACCCCGCAGCTCGTTGATGAGATCCAGCACTTCTTCGAGGTCTACAAGGCGCTCGAGCCCGGCAAGACGTCGTCCACGGCCGGCATCGCCGGGCGCGACGCGGCCTGGACCGAGATCGAGAAGGCCCGCACGAACTTCCCGGGACATGCGGGTCGCGCCGGGCACTAACCGGTTCACACTGAGCCAGGACCCGTTCGTTGCGCTGGAGGCCATGGCGCCGTCGCGGAGGCGGTCGAGCGGGAAGGTCAGGCGTTTCGCCGCTCGATGGCGCGGAGGTCCTGGCTAGAGGTTGTGGTTGGTCGGGAGCAACGCCGCCCCGATCGCGCCGGCTCGCTCGCCCAACTCGGCGAAGGACAGCACCGGGCTCGGCCGGTTGTCCGGCGAATACAGCAACGCCCGGAACTCGCGCGAGATCGGCGGCAGGAACACATCGGGCGCAGTCGCGAGCCCGCCACCGAGCACGATGCACGCCGGGTCGAGCACGTTGGTCAAGTTGGCCAGACCGAGGGCCACCCAGTGCGCGAACGTATCAACGATCACCAGGCTCTCCGGATCACCGGCCCGAGCTGCAGCGACGACCTCCTCACCCGGCCTGCCCCCAGCAAGCATTTGCAGGCCTCGGCCAGAGGCGAACCGTTCCCAGCACCCGCGGCGACCGCAGACGCAGAACGGGCCATCGGGTTGCACCACCATGTGCCCGATCTCGCCGGCGAAACCGTTGGAGCCACGCTGCAGATGGCCACCCATGACGATGCCCCCGCCGATGCCGGTTCCGAGCGTCACGAGCAGCACGTCGTCGAACCCCCGGGCGGCACCGTGTTGCCACTCGGCGACGATGGCACAGGTGGCGTCGTTGTCGACCGATACGGGGTGACCGAGCAATGTGGTCAGCCGGGAGCCGACGTGGACCTCGCTCGCCCCGACCAGATTCGGCGCGGCGCGCAGGACGCCGTCGCGGGTCACGAGCCCTGGTACACCGACACCGAGGGTGTCGTAGGGCGCGAGTTCGAGGGCGAACTCCGCCAGTGCCTCGACCACTGCGTCGCCACCGCGCGGCGTGGCCCGACGCTGCTCGACCAGAACCGTCCCGTCATCGTCGAGGACGACTCCCAGGAACTTCGTTCCGCCGACATCGATGCCAGCGGCGCGGGTCACGACTCGGAGCGGACCTTGAGCTCGCGGACCGTGTTCAGGATGCGCTGCTCAGCACGACGCTTGACGAATCCGGGCAACGGGACGACGAGTTCGATGGCGAGGTCGTAGCGGACCTCGACCGTGCCGTCGGCGCACTCGGCGAACGTGTACGCACCGTCGATGGAGCGCATGATGTCGCCGCGCAGCATCTTCCAGCCGAGCACCTTCGGGGCCTGGGAGTAGTCGTACGCCAAGGTGTAGTGCGTGCTCCGTCCGAGTGCCGACGCTCGGAACTCGACCTCGAGCGGGCGGCCCTCGGCGTCGCGTGAGCGGACCGTGGCCTCTTTGACGTCCTTGGCCCAGTCGGGGTACTGCTCCACGTCGAGCGCAATGGCGTACACACGCTCCATCGGCGCAGAGATGTTGATGGTCTGGAAAGCGGTCTCAGCCATGGGGAGAATTCTGCTCCATCTCGTCGTCGGAAGGTGGGACACCCTCGGGAACGGGTGTCGGGACATCGGGTTCCGGCTCGAGGTCGGACTGGGGATCATCGTGATCCGGCACGCCATTCTGGCCGGTCGTAGCTGTCGCGCGCTCACCGGCGACGCTGCGCAGCGAGAAGCTGCCGTACTTGGAACACCACAGCCCGTTCATTCCGAGGCCGAACATCGGCACGAGGATCCCGAACGCGAGGGTGGAACCCGACCGGCCGTCGGTGGTGCTGCGCGCAATGGCGGTGGCCAGGGCCACGACGACCTGCACCGTGAGAGCGGCCATCATCAGCCGCTTGACACGCATCGGCGTGGAACCGCTGGCCAGGAAGTAGAGCTGGGCGACCGCGATGTTGTCGCTGCGGCTGCGCTGGACGGCGGTGATGTAGCTCCAGATGAAGCCGAAGATGCCGATCGCGAACAGGATGAGCGCGACGACCACACCGACGACCCGGAACGCGTTGGTGAACAACGCAGCGGCGAGAACCGCTGACAGCGTGAACGCGCCAGTACCGACGAGGTTCGTGCGCACGATGCGCTCGCCGTGCTCCATGTCGCCCATCATGCCAGCGCCCCGAGCGATTCACCCAGCCGCCGAGCGAGCACGTCGTACGAGAAGAGCGCAACTGCACGCTCGCGCCCGGCGAGTCCCATCGTCCGCCGCCGGGCAGGATCGTCGAGCAGCGTCTCGAAGGCCCGGGCCACCTCACGGTGATCGTCCGGACGGCTGACGACGATGCCCGTCTCGCCGTCGGCGACGGCTTCGGCGGCGCCACCCGAATCACCGGCGACCTGAGGCACTGCGCAGGCAGCAGCCTCGACGAACACGATGCCGAAGCCCTCCTGTTCGAGCCCACCCCATCGATTGCGACACGCCATCGTGTACACATCGGCACACCCGTAGAGGCGAGGCAGGTCTGCGTTGCTGACCCGTCCGAGGAACCGCACCGGCGCGTCGAGCTCGGCGGCGAGCCGCTCGAGACGTTCGCGGTCGCGCCCCCCACCGGCGATGGCGAGCACCAGGTTCGGACGCGAACGGCGCAGCGATGCGACGGCGCGGATCGCTGTGTCGAAGCCCTTGCGGGGCACGAGCCGGCTGATACTGACGATCAGCTCGGCGTCGGCTGGGAGATCGAAGTCGAGCCGGGCTTGGAGCCGTTCGGCGTCGGTGAGCGGATGGAACCGCTCCGTGTCGACGCCCGGCGGGACGATCGTGATCGGCAAGGTGCGGCCGGCGGCGTGCTCGGCTTCCGCCGCCGGGTAGCCGCCGGCGGCGACGATGTGCCGGGCGTTGCGCAGCACCCACGACAGGGTCTGCCTGCTGCCCGGCAGTCGGCCCGGCACGGTGACCTCGGCGCCGTGGAGAACGAGGTCGTACGGCAGGCGCAGTGACGGTCCGATCAGGCCGAGGGGCAATGCGGGATCGAGCACGACAAGGTCGGCACCGATCTCGCCTGCCATCGCATCGATCCGGCGCACCATCCACGGATGTGGCAACACCACAGGCTCACGGGTCCGGCGGATCTCGAACGGCTGCTCGGCATCGAACACCTCGGCGCCGGCGTACGGGCTGGTCAGCACCGCGAACGAGTCCGGCGGCAGGCGTCTCCACCACTCCCACAGCAGCGACTGGATGCCCCCGATCTTGGGCGGGAAGTCGTTCGTCACAAGCAGGTGCTTCACGAGGTACCACTCGCCGTGGCCGGTCGCTCCGCGACGGCGACCAACTCGTCGAGGACCAGTGGATTGGTGTCGTTGGTCGGGAGCATGTCGTGGCGTCCGATCTCGGCGGCGGCCCACACGGCGTGGGCACGGAGTATCGGCTCGGCGTGATCAAGGTAGTGGCGCAACACGCGCACGACCTCGTCGTCGGCCGGACGACCTTGGTCACGCACGACGTTCGCGAGCACGACGAGCGCGTTACGCCGCACCCACATTGGGTTGCGGTCGGCGAGGTACCAGCGGCCGTAGTGGGCCATCAGCGTCTCGTCATCGCCGTCGAGCAGTTCGAGCAGCGGGACCCAGGCCTGGATGTGATCGTTCTCGTCGCGACGGCTGCGTCGCTCGAACCGCACCGTCGGCGGGCACACCGTCTGGCATTCGTCGCAGCCGTAGATGCGGTTGCCGAGGGCGATCCGGAACTGGCGCGGGAACACACCGGGCCGCTGCAACAGCCAGGCCAGACAGCGCCCGGCATCGACGACGCCAGGCGCAACGATGGCCACCGTCGGACATCCGTCGATACAGCGCTGGCACGAACCGCACCCATCTGCAACCGGCTCGGCGGCCACGGGGAGCGGCGCCGTGGTGACGACCGAGCCGAGCACGAAGAAGCTGCCGGCGCCAGGCAGCAACACGTTCGCGTTCTTGCCGAACCAACCGAGCCCACCGAGCCACGCGGCCTCACGGTCGACCATCGAGTTGTCGTCGGCGAACGCGACCGCCTTGTAGCCATCGGCGCGCAGCTTGCGGACGATGTTCTGCAGCCCGAACCGCAATGGTTCGTAGTGGTCGACCCATGCGTAGCGGGCAACGGCGGCGTAGGGGCCATCCGGGACCTCGGGGGCCTCGAGCACGTAGCTGCGCGCCGCGACCAGCACCGACTGCGCATCGGCAACGGCCCGGGTCGGATCGGTCGAGCGAACCGGATTGCGGTAGGTGAACTGCATCGTGTCGTGCAGTCCCTCGAGCTTGCGGGTCTGCAGTGCGGTCAGGGCCCGCTGCATCACCGATGCCGGGGCGACACCGATGTGGTCGATGCCGCTCTGGCGACCGAGCGCACGCAACGCCGACAGATAGGCCGCATCGATCGGCTCAGGCGTTCGCTGCTGCACGGTGGCGAAGCGTAGGCACCATTCCCGCTTCCGCAAACCAGCGCACGGCGCGCTGCTCGGCGATGTCGAACACGACAGCGTGGGTCTCGGGCAGTTCACGCTCGCACAGGTGGGTGACGAGGCAGTCCGCACAGACCGACGTGGCCCGCATGACGCATTCGTCGCAATCGATGATGATGCTGTTCATGACGCCACCATGACAGAGGCCTGTGACAGAGTTCCCCGACGCGTGGCAGCAACCGCTCGACGGCAGCAAGCAGGTTCCCGGCGAGAAGGCCCGGCGGGTCGGTCCGGTTTCAGCGCTGGAGCGGACGGCCCCCGACGGCCAGCAGCATGTCCGAGGACACGACGTTGGCGCCATGACTACGCACGTCGCTGACGATCGCCTGATCGTTGGTGACGACCACGACCGGCGTCGCCGCTGGCACTGCACGCACCTCGGCACGGATGACGTCGTCGGCACTCACTCCGGCCGGCGAGTACTGCACACGGATCAGCCGGCGGCGGGCCGACGCACCGACGACATCAGCACCATCGAACACAACGCGGATCTCGGTACCGTGACGACGCGCGACATCCTCGAGCAACTCGATGCACAGCTCGCGTTGGTCGATCAACTCCATCGTCGGCCAGGCCAGCTTGGCGACGTTGTAGCCATCGACGAGCACGACGACCTGCGCCGCGCGCAGCAGGTGCGCCGCCGCGGCGAGCGAGTCGCCGTAGACGCCACCGGGGATCGCGATCGGCTTGCGCGGCACCGGCTTGGGCCGGCTCGGCAAGCGTTGCGGCACAACAGCGGCGACTGAGGGCCCCGCCGAGGCGAGCGCGTCGCCGGCCGTTGCCAGCGCGCTGGCGAGGTCGCGGGTCGCTGC
>JANXUX010000007.1 GCA_025351965.1 Actinomycetes bacterium
CGACTGTGTAGTACTTGCATTCGCACGCGAGCACAACTCCTCTTGCGCGCGGATGAAACCCGCCTGACCGCGCAACGGTGGCCTCTGCGGTGTCCAGTACGCTGACATCGCATTCGTGAGCCACCCCAGACTGCCCGTCAACGCGGACGCCCACGTGAACCTCGACGCTGACATTCGAATGGGTCGCCTTCGCGTAGCTGAAGCCCGTCGAGTAGATCACACCCGGGCCCCTTCGAAAGATGAAGCGAGCGGTGCCGCCGGGGCCTGTCGGCAAAGCTTGGCCATTGCCGTGCAGGAGGGTGATCGTGTAGCCCTCCGCCGCGGCGGCGCGAAGAATGCAGCTGAAGATATACGCCTCGTAGAGATCCCACAATGGCGTGGTCACCGTCAGGTTGGGTGAGACCGCCGCAGGAAGCGCTGCCTTGATTTCGTCGACAAGATCATTCCCGGCAGTCATCCTTCGACCTCGGCACGAAGGCGAGCGAGGAGAAGTCGCAACGGCTCGGTTCGGCGCTCGGCGAAGCTCACATCGATTCTTGTCAGGACCAAATCCTCCCGCACGGCGGGCGAAGCGGAGTCGCCCTGCGCTGACTCCGCGAGTCCTTGGTCGACGCTCAGCACGAGTTCGAGGTTTCGAGGAACGAACTCCGACAGTGCGTCCATCGTGGCTCGCGCGACCTGGACCGGCGTAATGATCGCTCGTTCCAAGGCTTCTATAAGCAACGCCAGCCGCTCGTGACCAGAGAGCGGGCGCGCTCGCCGCACCGTCTCTCGGACTCGTCGACGCCCGGGTTCAGCCGACAGCAGTTCGCTCGACTCCTCGTCGCGACCTAACCGCACAACTTCTTCAACTGCGATGCCCACGGGGGCCAACTGCTTGAAGCGCACTGGGTCTGATGGAGACTCGGGCTATTTGATTTCAACCAGTTGGCTGGTCGATCTGTGTGCATCGTAGGCGCTCTCGAACTCGGCCGGCGGGACGTCACCAAGGGCTGAGTGGAGACGCTCGGTGTTGAACCAGTGGACCCATTGCAGGGTCGCCAGTTCGATGTCGTCGACGGTTCGCCATGGTCCTTGCCGACGGATCAACTCGGTCTTGTAGAGCCCGTTGATCGTCTCGGCGAGGGCATTGTCGTAGCTGTCGCCGACGGTGCCGATCGATGGTTGCGCGCCGAGTTCGGCGAGTCGTTCGCCGTAGCGGATCGATGTGAATTGGGCGCCGGCGTCGGAGTGACACACAAGGCTTTCGAGCATGGCGCCACGGTTGAATCGGGCGTGCTCGAGTGCGTCGAGGACCATCTGGGTGCGCATGTTCGTCGCGACGGTCCAGCCAACGATCGTGCGTGAGAACACGTCGGTGATGAAGCACACGTAGACCATCCCCGACCACGTCGCCACATACGTCAGATCCGTCACCCACAACCGGTTCGGAGCCGTTGCGGTGAAGTCCCGCTTGACCAGATCCGGCGCCCGCAACACGTCCTTATCCGGGCGGGTCGTGAACACCTGCGCGCCACGCCGGACACCACGCAAACCGTTGCGAGACATGAGTCTGGCGACCTGATCCCTCCCGATCTGATGGCCGGCGCGATGCATTGCCTTCCACAATTTGCGCGCCCCGTAGACGCTGTAGTTCGCCTGCCAGATCGCAACCATCACGACGCTGATCACGTCGTCACGTAACTGGCGTTTGGACGGCGGTCGGGCCTTGGCTGTGTAGTACGTCGACGGGGCGACCTGCAACACTTCGCAGATCGGCGCGACCCCGAACAACTCCCGGTGCTGGTCGATGTAGTCGACCATCACCGCTGTGGGCGGTCGAGCTCCGCCGCGAAGAAAACCGACGCCGATCGCAAGATCGCGTTGGCCCGCTTCAACTCCCTGTTCTCCTGCTCCAAATCGCGGATCCGGGCTGCGTCAACGGTCGTCACCCCGGGCTTGGCGCCGGCATCGATATCGGTCTGCTTGACCCACGACCTGAGCGACTCGACCCCGCAGCCGAGCTGCTCCGCGATCCGCTGGATCGTGCCGTGCTCGTGACCGAGTTCTTCGCGGAGCTGCAGCACCAGACGGACCGCACGCTCTTTGAACTCAGGCGTGTACCGACGCGTTGTTGAACTGTTGTGACTTGCCATGACTCATTCTCGTTTCCAAGGTGATGAGTCTCCGCTGATCCCAGTGCGCTTCAGCTGAAGACTTCGAACGGTGTCCAGGAGCGAGGTATATAGCTCCGACGCTTCGTCGTCATCGATCAACGCAATCCCCCTTCGCCCGCAACGACCCATCGAGCCCACACCGTCGTGTAGCGGATGCGGCCAGCCGTGGTGCCTACCTAATGTAGGGCCGTCGAGATAGCTGGCCGGACCTCCGGTAGAAGACCGGTAGAAGAAGGGGCTTCAGAGACCACAAAAGCCCCTGCTGAGCAGGGGCTTTGCCGTGGGCGAGGGGGGACTTGAACCCCCACATCCTTTCGAATACTGGCACCTGAAGCCAGCGCGTCTGCCTATTCCGCCACTCGCCCGAGTGGAAGCCCACACGGTAGCAACTCCGTCATCCGCACCCAACACCGATTCAGTCGGGAACGGCCGCTGCGGCCCAGGCAGCGAGGCCGCGCACGGGATCAGCGGACCTGGCCACTACTCTTTCGACTCGACATGGGATTGCAGTCGTTCGAGCACGGTGTAGAGCGTATGGTCGAGGGTGTGTTTTCGCGTTCCGGAAAGAGCAGCATCCGACCGATCGAACTGGGCCGGCGACTCGTGCGCGAGATGGACGACAACCGGTCGGTGGACGTCAAGGGTCGGCGCATCGTCCCCAACCACTTCCAGTTCCACATCAGCCCCCGCGACCATGCCGGATTCGCCGACATCGAGGCCGCCCTGGTGACCGAGTTGGGTGAGGCTGCCCGCGAGCACGCTCGTGAAGAGGGCTATCACTTCATGGGTCCGGTGTCGGTCAGCCTGATGGTCGACGAAAACGCCAAGGCCGGTCGGTTCAGCATCGTCTCGGGCATGCGCGAGGCCGCCGGTGGCGGCGGCGTCGGCACCCTCGTGATGCCCGGCGGGGAACGTCTACCGCTCGCAGGTCATGTGGTCACGGTCGGTCGACTGCCCGAGTCCAGCATCCCGCTCAACGACGCCAACGTGAGCCGTCGCCATGCAGAGTTCCGTGCGGCCGGACGCAATTTCGTGCTCGCCGATCTCGGCTCCACCAACGGCACCAAGATCAACGGGACGCGGGTCATCGGCGAGCAGACTCTGGCCGACGGCGACATCATCAGCTTCGGTGGTGTCCACATCCGCTTCGAGGCCAGCTGACCTCGCGGGAGGCGACCAACCTGCATGACGGATTCGCTGCTGAACATCCTCAAGTTCGCGCTGCTGGCGCTGCTCTACCTGTTCTTCGCGCGTGTCCTGTGGGCGGTCTGGAGTGAGGTGCGCGGGCCACGTGCAGCCGCTCCCCTGGCCCACC
>JANXUX010000031.1 GCA_025351965.1 Actinomycetes bacterium
CCGGCCAGCGCCTGAGCCCGGTCGCGCACACTGGCGGCTTCCTCGAACCGGTGCGCCCTGGCGAGTGTCAGCATCCGCTCGCGCAGCGGCGCGAGGAGCACGTCGGGGTCGCCGCCGAGGCCGCGCATCACCATGTCCACCGCACTTGCGTAGCGCGCCACGTCGGCGGTGCCCGAGCACGGACACTCGGCGACGCCGAGCTGGGCAGCTGTGCACGTCGTGCTGTCTGCCGGAGCGACGTACGTGCGCCCGAGACGGACCGTGCAGCGCCGCAGCGGCACGACCGATTGGATCGCTTCGATGACGAGGTTGGCCATCGGACGCGAGGGCAGCGGCCCGATGTGCAGGCCGGCCGACTTGGGATCCTTGACGATCGACAGCCGGGGCCAGCTCTCCTCCGTCGACAGCCGGACGTAGCAGTACTTGTCCCACGTCGTGCCCTGCTTGTTGTAGCGAGGCGAGAGCTGATGGATGTAACGCAGTTCGAGGACGCCGGCGGTGAGCGGGTCGGGTGTCTCGACGTGGCTGACTCGTTGCGCTTCGCGCAGCATCGGACCGATCTTGCGGCGGTCCTCGCTGCCGAAGTAGCTGCGCACACGCTGGCGCAGGTTGGTGGCCTTGCCGACGTACAGGACCTCGCCTCTGGCGTCGTGGAACAGGTACACGCCGGGCGTGCGAGGCAGTTGGTTGGTCAGCTTCAGCTTGGCCACCTGCGGATGGCCACCGATCTTGGGCAGCAGCTGCAGATCGTCGAGGCCGAGCACGCCGAATGCCGACGCCCGCTCGAGCAACAGGTGCAGGAGATCTGCGGTCGCGAGCGCATCGTCGAGCGCCCGGTGACTCGGCTGGTGATCGAGCCGGAACCGCGTCGACAGCGTGCCGAGCCGGCAGTCGGGAACTTCGTCACGCACCAGCCGCCTGGCGAGGGCGAGCGTGTCGATGGCCGGGTTGGCGAGCTTCGGGCGGTCGGCCCGTGCCAGCGCAGCATTGAGGAAGCCGACATCGAAGCGCACGTTGTGACCGACGATCACGGCATCGCCGCAGAACTCGAGCAGCGACGGCATCACGTGCTCGATCCGCGGCGCGGGGACAACCATCGAGTCGGAGATGCCTGTCAGGATCGTGATCGACGGCGGGATCGCCCGGCCCGGGTTGACCAGGGTCTGGAACGTACCGAGGCACTCGCCACCGCGTACCTTGATCGCGCCGATCTCGGTGATCGAGTCGTTGTTGCAGTCGCCGCCCGTGGTCTCGAGATCCAGCACGCAGAACGTGACGTCGCAGAGCGGGGTGCCGAGGTCATCGAACGTACGTTGCATCGGGACAACATGACCAGAACACCCGTTCGCTGTCAAGCAGACGTCCGAGGCAGCACCGGTACGCTGGGATCATGACGGTCGACGAGCAGCGCGGGACGCCGGTGGCACCGGCTGCGTCCGCGGTCGAACCGCCGCGACCGGCCGATGTGTCGGGCCTCGCGGACACGGCGTTGCGCTCAGCGCTGGAGTTCGCGGTGGGCATCGCTGCGGCCGGGCAGAAGCTCCGCCCGCCGCTCGTGTACCCGGCCGGCCTCAAGGCACACCTCAAGTCCAATCGCCTCGACCGGCCGGCGCTCGCGGCCGTGCGGCGCGCCGTCATCGGCGACGAAACCTTTCGAACACGTCTCGGCGAGGTCGCCACGGACGAACTCGTCGACGAACTCGGCATCATCTGGCTGCGGCGCAGCGACGGGTGGCTGGACCGCATCCGCGAGCTGCTGGTGGCAGCGCGAGAGGACGCCGAGAACCAGTCGACCGCAGCGGCTCTGCGCAAGGCCGAACGTCGGCGGGAAGCGGCCGAAGGCGTGGCCGCCCGGGCCAATGCCGAACTGCTCGCCCACAACGACAGCCTCGCCCGCGAGCAGATGCGACGCGAGAAGGCCGAGGAGGCAGCCCGAGAAGCGAATGCCGAGACCAACTCGCTGCGCAACGAGATCGTCGGGCTGCGTCGAGAGGTCGACAAGCTGCGCCAGCGGGTCGATGCCGAGACCCGACGCGCCGAGCGCGCCGAGGCCGTCGTCGTCGAGCGGACCGAACAACTGAGCGCCGTCGAGGCGATGCGCGACGAGATCCTCGCCCAGCGGGTCGCGCCGCAACCGTCGGCGATGGCGTCACTCGTGGCCGACGAGACCTCGTCGGCCAC
>JANXUX010000047.1 GCA_025351965.1 Actinomycetes bacterium
CTGGCCGACCGACGCGCCGCGTCACCTCGATCCGCGAGATCGCAGGTCTCGGTGAGGCGGGCGGCGTCGCTTCGACCGAGCTGTTCGGTCTCGACGACAGCGGTCGGTTGGTGCAGCGCTGTGCTATGGAGCCCGGCCACGCACGGCAGATGGTGCTGGCCGGGTTCGATCCGACCCGGTTCGTGCCGATGAGCGTGAACGGAGCCCGGTCGTGGGCGTGATCGCAGCTGTCGTTGCCGGAGTGACACTCTCCCTCGGTGTGTTGCTGATTGTGACGGCGCTGCGGCCCGCCCGTGCAGAGCCCGAGCCGATCGTGAAGATGCGCGTTGACGTCCGCCCGCTCGGCAGTCGGGCACTGGCCGCGGTGATGGTCGGGGTGGTGGTTCTGGCCGCGACCCGATGGGTGCTGCCCGCTCTGGTGTGCGGAGCAATGAGCTGGTGGGTGACAGGGCTCATCGCCGATCGCGACCGCCGCGGACCCGGCGCACTGGAACGAGTCGAGGCGCTTGCGACCTGGACCGAACAGCTGCGTGATGTCCTGATGGCGGGTGATCAACCAATCGGCGCAATCCAGGCGACTGTGTCGACGTGTCCGGAGCCGGTGCGACCCCAGGTGCGCGCACTCGCCTCGCGACTCGGGCGACAACCCGAGCAGGTCGTGCTGCGTCAGTTCGCCGACGACCTCGACGACCCGACCGCTGATCTGATCGCTGCCGGTCTACTGGTCGCGCTCACGAAGGGCGGTCGCGCTGAGCGAGTGCTGTCATCGTTGGCGCAGCAGGCACGTCATCAAGCCGAGCGTCGCAAACTGCTGGAAGCGGAACGCGAGCCGGCTCGTCGCGAGGTGTGGTGGGTGACAGGCATGATGACCGCTCAGCTCGTCGGTGGCCTGGTGTTCGCTCGCTCGTCGTACCTCGCTCCGTACAGGACCCTCAGCGGCCAAGTCGTGCTGTGCGTTCTGCTTGGCGCATTCCTTGCGTTGATCGTCTACGTCCAGCGGCTCTCCCGGTTCACGCGCCCGGCGCGGTTCCTGTCGTTGAAGGGTCTGCGATGACGCTCGCCCTCGTCGTCCTCGGTGGCTTCGCGATCGCCGCAGGCGGATGGCTGTGCGTTACCGCGTTCGCGACATCCACTCCGTCGCTCGCTCGCACCGTCGCGCACCTCCATCGCCCGCCGGTTCGACACGTGCCAGCCGTGGATGGGTGGACGACGTTCGGCTCCAGGGCAATGGCGGTAGTCGGTGGCCGAGTCGGAGGGGACGCAACGCGACGCAGCCTCGATCTTGTCGGCCGCACGCCTGAGGCCCACGCCGCGTTCCTCGCGGTGGCCGCTCTCGGTGGATTCGCAATTCCGATGCTGCTCGCCGTCGTCGTGACGTGGACGTCGGCCACGGTTGCGACGTGGATGGTCTCGCTCGGTGTGGCGCTCGGTCTCGCTGCGATCGGGGTGCTGCTCGTGACTGCCGATCTGGAGCAGCGAGCTACGGCCGCATCTCGTGATCTGCGCCACCAACTCTCCGCGTACCTCGACGTGCTGACGATGTTGCTCGCATCCAACCAAGGCAACGAAGGCGCTCTCCGCCTCGCCGCCGATGCCGGCGACGGACAACTCTTCGTCGAACTCCGCCGGCGAATGCTCGAAGCCGCCACCGCCGGCCGGCCAGCTGTCAGTGCCCTCGCCGCCCTCGGACGTGACCTCGGCGTAGTCGAGTTGGTCGAGATCGCCGCCAGCGCTTCGCTCGCCACCAGTCAAGGCGCCCCGGTCGCTCGCAGTCTTGTCGCCAAGACCGAGTCGCGTCGTTCTGCACTTCAGGCCGAGCAGGAGCAAGACGCCCGCGTGCGCACCGGGAAGATCACCTTCCCGCTCGTCGCCATGGGGATCGTGTTCATCATCCTCGGCCTCTACCCAGCCCTCGTATCGATCAGAAACACCTGAAGGGGAACACACCCGCAAGCACACCAAGGAGCAGCAAATGAATCCCGCCGTCATCGTCATGTGGACCTACGTCAGATGTTGCTGGGCGAAAGCCCGCGAGACATCCGAAGACGATCGAGGCTCCGCCTCGGTCGAGCACATCCTCTGGTACGTCGCCGCCGGCCTCGGAACCGTTGCCGTCGCTGCCATCATCTGGGCCGCGATTCGATCCAAGGCCGAAGAGCCGCTACCCAGTCCAGGTGCTCCCTGACAGTCATGTCCGGTCCTGAGCGTCGCCCCCGAAAGCTGCAGCACGACGACGTCGGCGCAGCGACCACTGTGTCGCTGGTGCTGATGCTGCCCGTCCTCACCCTGCTGCTGTTCGCTGCCGTACAGGCCGCGCTCTGGAACCATGCGCGCACCGAAGCGCGTGCGATGGCGCGTGCGACGGCCGCTCTGGTCGCTCGCGCTGGCGCGAACCCGGCGGATGCCGAACGCGACGCGGAGGCGAACCTGTCAGCCCGCACCGACATCAACAACGTCGATGTCACGATCACTGTCGCTCCAGGTGGCGAGAGCGTGGTGGTGCGAGTCACTGGGAACGCGCCAGGCATCGTCGTCGGTTCAACCAGTTCGGTCGACGTCGAAGTCGCGATGCCGGTCGAGGGCTGGAGTTCGCTGTGAAGGATCGGCGCGACACCCAGCACGAAGACGTCGGCGCGGCCGAAGTGGTCGCAGCGATCATGATCGCTCCCGTCGTCGTTGGCTTCACGGTGCTGGTGTTCTTCCTCGGTCGCCAAGTCGAGAGCCGAGCCTCGGTACGAACCGCCGCCGACTCGGCAGCACAAGCAGCCGCCCGCCAACGAGACCCTGCCGCAGCCGATGCTGCCGCCCGGCGGACAGCTACGGACATGCTCGGTGACTCATCCACGTGCGCGGGCGGGCCGACCGTTCTCGTCGATCTCTCCGACTTTCGGCCAGGCGGAATCGTGTCCGTCGACATCACCTGCACCATCGGCAATGACGACCTTGCGGCCGTTACCGCGCCCTCCCGCACGTTCACCGGGCACGGCGCCGCTGTCATCGATACCTACCGGGCAGGCACGCCATGATCCGGCCCGTCCCGTCTCGTCGAGGCGACGATCGCGGTTCGGCCACGGTCGCCGCGATCGCGCTCATGCTCAGCCTCATCGGCGGGTCCCTGCTGTGGCTGACATGGAACGTCGATCGCTCCATCAACGCCGCCAGCGACGCTGACGCCATCGCGTTCCAAGCAGCTCGCGCCGGAGCCCAAGCCATCGACCCAGCCAGTCTGCGCACCGACACCCCGACGCTCAACGCCGACCAGGCACCTCAGCTCGCCATCGACGCGGCCGCATCCCTCTTCGCTGCCAACGAGACCGCCGGCCGGGTTGTCAGTGTGCTCGTCGAGGCAGACCGCGTCACAGTCATCGTCGAGATCACCGAGGCCGGTCGAACCGTCAAAGGGCAAGGCACCGCCCGGCTTGCCGTCGGCGTAGATGGAGAAGGCACGTGAACCTCGCCGCTTTGCGCAGCCGAGAACGCAACGTCCGACGCGGCCTGGGCGCGCTCGTCGGCCTGGCGGTTCTGGTCGTCGGGGTTCCGGCTGTGCTGCTCGGACTGTCCCGAAGTCTGCTCGACTCGACCAATCCGTTGACGGGGATGACAGCGCCGTGGACGTGGAATGGGAGAACCGTTGAGAAGGCTAGAAGGCCGGCGGCGATGTGTCGGGCGATGGCTTGA
>JANXUX010000113.1 GCA_025351965.1 Actinomycetes bacterium
GACTTGTTGGTTGGTGGATGCCATCAGGGCGGTGGTGCCACCGTGGTCGTTGTTGTTGATCCAGGTGGTGGCGAAGTGGTCGAGGTGTTCGGCGAGGGTGCCGGCCCGGATCCTGCCGTGTTCTTGGTAGAGGTCGGGCGCGACCGGCTTGGTGTTCACGATGCCGACGGGCGAGGCCTGGCATCCCGACTCCATCTCACAAGCGTTCGAGAGGCTCGTTACGCCGTACTCCAAGAAGCGGGCCGCAGAGTTGTTGCTGATCCGGCCGCGCATTCGCTTCCACGACCTCCGCCACACCCACGCCAGTCATCTGCTCGCCGCAGGCGTGAACGTGAAGGTCGTCAGCGACCGTCTCGGACACGCGTCAGTGGCCTTTACGTTGGACACTTATGCGCACGTGATGCCGGGACAGCAGGCCGAGGCTGCGGCGGCAGTGCACGCACTCCTCGAAAATTCTGTGACCAATCTGTGACCAACCACTGTTTCGCAGGTGGATCCTGATCCCCGAAGCCTGCAAAACACCTGTTCAGAGTGGAGCCCAGAGAGAGAATCGAACTCTCGACCTTTTCATTACGAGTCACGCTCGGACCGAATCCAACGATCTCATCGGCACTCTGACCGTCTCCTGACCACGACTTCTCTCATCGGAGGGTCTCACCGGCGGTCCCACAGTCTCAGAAAAACTTGTCCGAAAACTAGGCCAGACAAGTGTTCCAGGCTGACGATTAATCGGCTCGGTGAGCAATCACGGCGGCGAACTGGCCACCGACACTGTGAGGATGAGCGACATGGTCATCGGTCGGTGCGAGAGTGCTGCGGAGTTGGTCGGTACCGAGCCGCCGACGGCTGATGATGTCTCGATCACGGGTGACGGTCGGCGCCTCGACTCACCTGACAAGGTCCTTGCGTTCTTGCGCGAGATCAATGGGGAGCGCGCAGCCGAGGCACTGCCGGCTGAGGTCACGGCTGAGCCATTCGACCCAGATCGGATCCTGGCCACCCTTGACCGTCACGGTGTCGACTTCTTGTTTGGTGGGCGGCCTCGCAGCTCGCGCTTACGGGGCTCGACGCCGCACTGTTGACATCGACTGTGGGCCGGACGCAACCGAAGAAAATTGCCTCTCCTGCTGTTTCCGTGGGGCAGTTTCGGTCGGGAGGAGTGGGTAGTGGCCCGCGGTCGAGGAGGCAGAGGGCGATGAGATTGTCGGAGGAGCTGGCCATGCTGGCGCGCGTCGAATCGCATGCGGCCAGCTGATCGGCCGACTGTGCCAGGTCGTGCGATCGACTACCTCGTGGGTGTCGTCGGTGGCTGGGTTGCAAGAGTTGGTCATGTCGGTGAGGTTGACGAACGAGTCATTGGTGAGGGGCGCCGACCCGCTCGGTGAACACGCCGCGGTGCGTGTCGCCGTGGTTCGTGCCGATCACGCGTATGCCCCCGATGAGGACCCCCATTTCCGGTTCGTTGAGGCCCATCAGTTGGGTGCGGTCGAGGACCAGTTCCTCGGCGGTGACCGCGTTGTCCTGCGTCTGTCATGATTCTCGAGAGTTGGCCTTCAACGCTGGTACGGAAGATTGTGTGGCCTTCTCGGTGACCGCGCCATGCATCAGACGCGCATCCCTGCGCCTTTGCACTGCGTTGGTGCAGACGCCGGCGCCACATGTGGGTGTTCTCGGGCCGCAGCGGCCGCGCCCAGTGAGCACGGTTATCGCTTCCATCGACCGCACAGTAGATTCTTGATCATGCGACGGACGGGAGGAGCGTCGTCTGCGCGCCCTCACGCTCCAGCGATGGTGGAAGAGGATGAACCGTTCACATCGCTCGACACACCGCTCGGCTCACTGATCGGACGCGAAGCCGACGTGGAGTCCGTGATGGAGCGATTGACCGATCCGGGTACACGGCTGGTGACGCTCTGGGGACCGGGAGGTGCGGGCAAGACGCGACTCGCACGCGAAATCGGCCAACGCCTGGCGGACGACCTGCTCGACCGCCGTTGGTTCGTGGATCTGGGAGCCGTCTCCGGCGCCGAGGCTGTGGCGTTGGTGGCGTGTCGCACCATCGGTCTGGACGACAGGCACGGTCCGCCACACGCGGCGATCACGCGTCGGCTGGGCAACGCACCGTCCTTCGTCGTGTTCGACAACTGCGAGCACGTCGTCGAGGCTGTCGCGAAGCTGGCCGCTGACATTCTGCGGGCATGTCCTCAGGCCATGATCGTGGCAACCAGTCGCGTACGCCTCCGCGTGCGGGGAGAATGTGTGCTGCGAGTGGCTTCGCTGCCTGTGCCCGACACCGACGTCACCGACGCGGGCCGTCTCGAAACGGTGGCGTCGGTGGCCCTGTTTGTCCATCACGCCCAGCAGACGCAGGCCGCGTTCCGTCTCGACGAGACCAACGCCGCAGCGATCGCGACGATCTGTCGCCGCCTCGAAGGTCTCCCTCTGGCGTTGGAGTTCGCTGCCGCTCACGTGGTCTCGCTCACACCGGCCGAGATCGAAGAGCTCCTGCAGACGACGAAGGCGCTGCCGGGGCGTCATCGTGGGGGCCACCATCACCAACGCACCATGGAAGCAACGGTGGAGTGGAGCCACCGCTTGCTCGAACCGGCGGCACAGGTGTACCGACGGTGCTCGGTATTCGTGGGCTCGTTCACCTTCGCCTCGTGTCGTGGGGTCTGTGCGGACGACGAACTTGCGGCCGAGCAGCTGTCCGCCGCGCTTGCGGACCTCGTCGATCATTCGCTGATCGAGGTGACTACCTCGGGTGCTTCGAGCAGATATCGCTTGCCCGGTGTGGTGCGCCAGCACGCCGGGATGCTGTTGGATCGTGCTGGGGAGCGGCCGAACATTGCCGCAGCGCATCGTGTTCACTTCGCAGCGCTGGCAGCGGCACGTGATGACGGTGCTCGACACATGTCACCGCTCGATGTTCGGCGCGTCACGCAGGAGCACGAGAACTGTCTCGCAGCCGCACATAACGCGGCTGTCACCCGTGATGCGCGTTCGCTCCTCGCGTTGCTCGGCGGTCTGGCCGAGGTGTGGCGGATCCGGGGCATGTTGCGGTTCGGGGTTCGTGAGCTTGAGCTGTTGCGCACAGCCATTGGCGATCTGCCCGCGCTGCGCTCCGGCATCACTGGGCTCTTGGCGGACTTCGACCAGAAGCTCGGCGATGGTGCATCGGCGGAGCGCCGGGTGCGGGAGGCGTTCGAGGTCTTCGAGCCCTTGGGCAGTGTCTGGCATCTGCGGATCGGTCACGCGATCCTGGCCGAGGTCGCGCTCGACCGGGGGGATCTGGCGACCGCCCGACGGGAGCTGGATCGTACGTTTGCTTTGTTCGACACGGACGACGGCTCGATCGATCGCGCTTTCTGGTGCACGCGTCGCGGTGAGGTGGAGCTCCTCGCGGGCGATCTCACGGCGGCCGGTCACCTGTTCGACGAGGCGCGTCGTCGGTTCGCTGCGCACGGCCGGATCTGGTATTTGTCGCTCGTGCTGGGCCGTCTCGGCCGGGTCGCGCGAGCTCAGGGCGACATGGAGTCGGCCTTCGAGCTGCTGCTCGGGAGTTTGCGCGAGGCGCTCGATTACGGCGCCGTCGCGGAGGCGGTCGCGCCGATGGAGGACCTCGCGGGGCTCTTGCTCGAGCGTGGCCTGCCGCTGCGTGCGGCGGCCGTCATGGGCGCGGCGGATGCGTTCCGGGAGCGCATCGGCGCTCCCGTGCCTTCGGCACGCGGTGGCGCGGTCTCAGCCGACGCGCAGCGGATCAAGGCATCCCTGGGCGCGCGACGATTCGGGCAGATCTGGGCGAGGAGCCGCCAGTTGAACCTGACAGACGTCATCGATCTTGCGATCGGGTCAGTCGGCTCGGAACCCTCCGCAGCAACGAGCGCGGCGGAGTCGCACGCGCCCTTGACGCGTCGTGAGCACGAGGTGGCGGTCCTCGTGGCCGAGGGGTTGTCCAATCGGCAGATCGGGAGCCGCTTGTCCATCTCGGTCGGCACCGCTCGAATTCATGTCGAACGAATCCTCGCCAAGCTCGGTGCGACCTCACGCGTGCAGATCGCGACCTGGGTGTTGCGAGAGGAGGCATCTGCACAATGACATACAGACACGACGCACACACCGTGTGAGGCTTGACGCTGAGGCGCGGGCGACCGCGCACGTACGCAGAGGAGTATGTGTGACGTTGAGGTCGAGGTGGCAGCGTTCGGTGATGTCGTTTGCGGCGCTGGTCGTGGGCAGTGGCGTGCTCGCAGTGCCCGGGCCGTGGTCGCCGGCTGTGTCTGCGGCGTTGCCGGCAGCGGGAGCGTGCGTGACCGGTGACGTGCCTGGAAAGGTGCTCGCATCCGGCATGACGGTCACGGGGCAACGCTGCGAGAGCAACCGCTACCTCAGCCTGCGCCGAGTTCTCGCCAACGGAAGCATCGACACGACCTACGGCAGCTCGGGCCGAGCCCTTCTCGACCTCGGGGCTGCGCAGACCTTCGCGCCGCTGTGGGTGGTGCAAGCCGATGGCCGCGTGGTGGTGCTGTCCCGCAACGGGAGTAACTACCAGCTGCGCCGTTTCAATGCAGCGGGGCAGATCGAGAGCGGTTTCGGGAGCAGCGGCGTCGCGTCTTTCCCACAAGCCTTGGCGGCAACGCAGGTGGAGACCGACGATGCCGGACGGATCGTGGTGACGCTGCCGTACCTCGACAGCACGGGGATCATCTACGTCCGCTTCACGGCCGCCGGCGTGCTGGACACATCCTTCGACGGCGACGGCACGAGCTTCCGTGACGGCTGGCGACCGGTGGCCAGCCGGTTGCTCGCCGATGGTCGGATCGTGTGGGTCGGCCAGCTCATCGGCGCCCCCATCGCGGGTGTCGGTGTGGAGCGCGTGAAGGTCGACGGCACCCCCGACGCCGGAGCCTTCGGCACCTTCCCCGAGGGCTACTCCTACCGGTACACGTTCATCTCGGACACCGCCGTTGCCGTTGCGACGATCGAGCCCTCAGGTCGGGCGACCATCTTCACGCGAACTTCTAATGGCAACGTCCTCTTCCAGATCGTGCGGTTCCGCGCAGACGGCCAACCGGACACGGCGTTCGGCGGCTTCGGAACCGGTACCAGCGGTTTCATCGACCCGAACTCCAACTTCGAGGATCCGGACGGCCCGGTCATCGCGCCGAACGGCGACATCATCCACTGGAACCACTTGCGGCTCCAACCGCAGATCGCTCGGTTCCCGGCAGTGGGCAAGCCGGTCGACGACTTCAGTCCCGCCGAGGATCCGTTCGTCTTCGTCGACGCCGACTTCTCCCCCCGGATCGTCGGAGGTACCTACGCAGTGCTCGGGATCGATTCGTCCTATCGGATCGTGCACATCGCCAGCAAGGTCGCCGCCGACCAGTCGTCGACCCTCATCGGCTTCAACCGGGTGGTCGTCGCAAGCGACGGCCGGATGTCGATCGACACGTCGTTCGGGAATGGCGGCTACCACTGGGTTCGCATCCCGGGCGCGGTGACGGCTCCCAAGGGTCAGGTGCTCGCCGACGGCCGGGTCCGTCTGGACACTGATCCGATCGTGCAGCTCACGAGCAGCGGACAGATGGACGCGTCGTTCGGAACCGGAGGTTGCGCACCGCTCGAGTCCACCGTTGCCTGTGTGGGTTCACCGACGGGGATGTTCTTGCTCGGCGCCACTGGCCTTGACGGATCGGTCCGCCTCGACTGGCAGCCACCCACGCTCGGCGCACCATTCACGGACTACGACATGCAGTACCAGGTCGACAACGGCAACCTCGTCGCCCCTGGCCCGTGGACGACCTTTGCACACGTGCCGACGACGGCGCTCACCGCCACGGTCGGTGGCCTCGCCAACGGCACCAGGTATCGATTCAGGATCGCCGCGGTCAACAGCGTCGGGACCGGGGCCTACTCCATCCCGTCCTTTGCCCAACCGGCCGCACCGAACCTCTTCGCTCTCCAGACTGCTCCATACACCATGGAGGTCCAGCCCTACGACCCGCTCACGGGTCTGCTCAGGATCCTCGCGGCCAAGCCGTCGCCGTACGAGCCTTCAGGCTCCACCGCCTACATCCCGGGCGAGAATGTGGTGATGACGATCGAGTTTTCGGTCGACTTCACCACACCGACTGCAGCGTTGCGCACCGAGACGGTCGCCAAGGGCGCGCCGCAGGTCATCGGCACGTTCCTCGCGGATGCGCAAGGGACCCTGCAGGCTGATGTGCACCTGCCGGCGCTCGCCGACGGTGGCTACACGATCGGCGCGATTGGCACCCAGTCCGGGCGGGGCGCAAGGGCCACGATCCAGGTGAGGGGTGGAGGGATCCAAGCGGTGCCGTTGAGCTTCAACCCGCTGACGCCGATACGTCTTTTCGACACACGGCCCACCGAGCCTCAGGGAGCGGTGAGCATCAGCCAACAGCGGTACGGCGGTGGCACGGTTCTCCAAGTGAAGGTCGCTGGTGTCGCCGGCGTGCCGGCAACGGGCGCCGGAGCGGTCTCGCTCAACGTCACCGCGATCGATCCCCTCGCGCCGGGATTCGTCACGGTGTACCCGTGCGGTACACGACCGCTCGCATCGAACCTGAACTACGTGACGGGCCAGACCGTTCCCAACTCCGTCATCGCGCCTCTGTCGCCGGACGGCTCCGTCTGCTTCTACTCCCAAGCAGACACCCACTTGATCGCAGATGTCAACGGTTGGTTCACCAACGCAGGCGGCTTCACCGCGACCTCACCGGTTCGCGTCTTCGACACCCGGGCCAGTGAGCCGCAGGGCGCCGTCACCGTGGTCAAGCAGCGGTACGGCGGGCTGAACGTGCTGAAGGTGAAGGTCGTCGGCATCGCCGGCGTGCCAACGACCGGAGTCGGTGCGGTCTCCCTGAACGTGACGGCCGTCGGGCCGATCGGTCCAGGGTTCGTCACCGTCTTCCCATGTGGAGATCTGCCCCTTGCCTCGAACCTGAACTACGTGGCCGGGCAAATCGTTCCGAACGCCGTCTTGGCCCCGCTGTCGGCCGACGGCACCGTGTGCTTCTTCAGCCAGGCCGACACCGACCTCGTCGCGGACATCAACGGCTGGTTCGGTGCCGGCCAAGGGTTCGAGCCGATGTCACCGCTGAGGCTCGCGGACACACGGCCTGCGGAGCCGCAGGGTGCCGTCGTCGTCACGAAGCAGCGCTACGGCGCCGGCACCGTGTTGCGCTTGAAGGTCACCGGCGTGGCAGATGTACCGGCGAAGAACGTCGGTGCGGTGTCGCTCAATGTCACCGCAATCGATCCCGTCGGCGATGGCTACGTCACCGTGTTCCCGTGCGGCGACCGACCGCTCGCTTCCAACCTCAACTACGTCGCCGGCCAGGTCGTACCGAATTCGGTCATCACGCGAGTGTCGCCCCAGGGCGAAGTGTGCCTCTATTCGCTGGACGACACCCACCTCGTCGCAGACATCAACGGCTGGTTTCCCTCCTGACGACAGGCCAGCGGGCGCTCGCAGGCCCTGCGCTGGTCGCTGCGCTCAATGCGTTGTACAGGTCGTTGTCCTCGGTGGCGCTGTCGAGTTCGTCCACGCGGAATGTCCACACACCGCCCCCGCCGGCCGCACCGGTGGGCTGTCCGCCGCTTGAGCCGGGTCGGTGACTGCCACAGGACTGGGATCGTTCGAACTGGGGAAGCTGACGACCGCGCAGCTGACGAAGTGGGTGGCAGCGTTGACGCGAAAGCCGCGGAGCAAGGGTGGTGGCGAACGGACGCTTGCGCCGGCAACGATTGGGCCGACCTCATTGAGGAGTTCAGCGAAACCTTCGTGGCTCGCAGCGCGCTCGGACGTGACGAGTGGGAGGCGGATGAGCAGGCGCACAACATCGTCGTAACGATGGCCGCAAGTATCGGCGGTGCCATCGACCCCCGATTGTTCGAGGCCCGGGATGATTGGGAGCATGGTGTGCGTGGCGTAACCCACGGAGCATTCAACTACCCACCTTCTGACCGCCTTCGCGGGCAAAATGCGGGCAACCTCGGACCTCGGTACCCGGCAGCGCTGTCGGCCAACGTTCATCGGCCACGCGCGTTTTGGACGCGGCCGTCCTTCGCTCATGCCGCCGCGGTGGCGCGATCGCTGCCACCGTCGTCGACGATCGCGTCGAAGACCTTGACGCGAACTCGTTGTGCCTCGTCATGATCGCGGCGGTTTTGGGGCTCTCCTGTTGTTTCCGTGGGTCATTTGCGGCCGGGTAGGGGTGGGCAGTGGCCGCCTCGGTCGAGGAGGCAGAGGGTGATCAGGTTGTTGGTGGATCGGAATCCGTAGGCCATGCGGGTCAGCAGCCGAAGCTTGGTGTTGACGCTCTCGGTGAGCCCGTTGGAGAGACCGTGGGTGACCGACGCGACGATCCCGGCGCGGTGGTGTTTGATCTGGTGGTAGAGCTTGATGAACGCCGCGATCCTCGAAGGGCGTGCCCAGTCGAGCCAGGCGTCGAGCATCACCACGGCGGTGTCGCCGCGGTGGTGGAACACGAGCCGGAGTTGCTCTTTCAACAGGTAGGCGCAATAGAGGCTGTTGTTGTGGCGGGCGATCCAGGCCAGCTTCGCCTTCTGGCGGTCTGTGAGATCTTCAGGGTTCTTCCACAACGCGTAGCGGCAGCCCTTCAACGCGGCGGCCTGACCAGCGACACCGATCTTGCGGAGCAGGTTCCACACGTATCGGCGCACGACATCGAGGGCCTGGGTTGCCCAGCGGACGATGTGGAACGGATCCAGACAGAGCGTCGCGTGCTCGCACGCGTCAGTCGCGCACGCACCGATCCATTCGGCCGCGTCAGCGCTGACCAGGCGAATCTTCGCTGCTCGTTCCGGGCCGAGGAGATCGAAGAACTTCTGCAAC
>JANXUX010000119.1 GCA_025351965.1 Actinomycetes bacterium
GCCCGTGACCGGGGCGCCAAGCTGATCGTCCAGGACCCGCGCGTCGTGCCGCTCGCCCGGACCGCTGACCTGTTCCTCCCGGTCCGGCCGGGCACCGATTCGGCCCTGTTCGGCGCGGTGCTGCACGTGCTCGTCGAACGGGACTGGCTCGACCACGACTTCATCGACAACCACACCGTCGACTTCGACAAGGCCGTTGCCGCCGTCGCTGCGATGACCCCTTCGTGGGCGGCCGGGATCACCGGGGTCCCCGCTGCGAGGATCGAGGAAGCCGCCGAGCTGTGGGGCACGGCGGCGACCGGGATGATGCTCCATGCCCGCGGGATCGAGCAGCACACCAAGGGCGTCGACAACGTCCTCGCCGCGATCAACCTCGGACTCGCCACCGGCAAGTTCGGTAAACCCGGGTGCGGGGTGTCGACGATCACCGGGCAGGGCAACGGACAAGGCGGCCGCGAGCACGGCCACAAATGCGACCAGCTGCCCGGCAACCGAGACATCACCAACCCCGAACATCGCGCCGCAGTCGCGAAGGTGTGGAACTGCGAGGAGTCCGACATCCCTGGCAAGGGCCTCCCGGCGCAGGAACTGATCGAGGCGATCCACGACGGCACGATCAAGGGGCTGCTGTCGATCTGCTTCAACCCGGCCGTGTCTGCGCCGGATGTGAACTTCACCCGGGAAGCGCTCGACAAGCTCGAGTTCTACGCCGTGATCGACTTCTTCCTCTCCGAGTCCGCTCAGCATGCCGACATCGTGCTGCCCGGATCGCTGCACGAGGAGGACGAAGGCACCTCGACGTCGGGTGAGGGGCGGATCATCAAGATTAACGCCGCCGTCACCCCGCCCGGCGAAGCGCGACGCGACTGGGAGATTCTTCTCGACATCGCCCAACGACTCGGCAAGAGCGAATACTTCCCGTACACGAACGCCGAGGAGATCTTCGACGAGCTCTGTCGGGCCAGCACCGGTGGGACGGCGGACTACACCGGCGCCACGTGGCAACGGATCGAGGACGAGATGGGCCTGTTCTGGCCGATCCCCGAGGCGGGCCACCCCGGCACCCCACGCCTACATGAGGGTGGCCAGTTCCACTTCCCCGACGGCCGAGCTCGCTTCCACGGTGTGCCGTACAAGCTGTCGGCCGAGGTCGTCGACGACGAGTACCCGGTGCTGTTGACCACCGGGCGGGTCGTGTCCCAGTACCTGTCTGGCACCCAGACCCGGCGCATCGCGGCGCTCGTCGCCCAGTACCCGGAGCCGTTGTGCGAGATGCACCCCCGACTCGCAGAACCGCTCGGCATCGCCGACGGCGACCTCGTCACCGTCACCTCGCGTCGCGGCACGATCACCCTCCCCGCGCACGTCGTCAACACGATCCGGCCCGACACCGTTTTCATCCCGTACCACTGGCCCGGTGGCAAGGCAGCGAACCAGCTCACCAACCGTGCCGTTGATCCGTTGTCGAAGATGCCCGAGTTCAAAGTCGCCGCCGTGCGCGTCGAACGCGGCGGCGGTCACACCGACACCACCGACGAACGCGACCTCGCCGTCGACGGCGGGCGATCATGACCCGCGGATCGTTCGGCATCGATGACAACCCGGTGTTCGTCATCGATCAGAGCCGCTGCATCGGCTGCGAAGCCTGCCTCCAGGCGTGCGCTGAATGCGGCACCCATCGCGGCCAATCACTGATCCATCTCGAACGCGTCGACCGTGCGACGAGCACGCAGACGGCGCCGATGGTGTGCATGCACTGCGAGGATCCGACCTGCGCGCAGGTCTGCCCGGCCGACGCGATCAAGCAGACCGAGGACGGCATCGTCCAGTCCGCGCTGAAGCCGCGCTGCATCGGCTGTTCCAACTGTGTGCTCGCCTGCCCGTTCGGTGTCCCCAAGTACGTCGCCGATTTCGACCAGATGATGAAGTGCGACATGTGCACCGACCGCACCTCCGAAGGCCTCGCCCCGATGTGCGCCTCCGTGTGCCCGAGCGAAGCGCTCTGGTACGGCACCATCAACGAGTTCAACGACACCCGCAGCGGATCACTGTTCCGCGACTATCTCTTCGGCCGCCAAGAAGTCCGCACCAAGGTCTACACCGTCATCGACGATGCCCTGCGCGGACCCGTCGACGTCCTCGCCGGGGTAACCACCTCGTGGCTCGACGACCCGTTCGGCATCGACGAGATCGGAGCGCACTCGTGACCAACGAACCCGTCCCAGTCC
>JANXUX010000146.1 GCA_025351965.1 Actinomycetes bacterium
CGTAGCACTCCGGTGAGGCGCGAAGACAGAATGGTGCGCCGTTGTGCTAGGCGCGCCGCCGGCGACGCGTTGGGCGGCGGTGGGCCATCGGAGCGATGCTCACTCGATCGGATCGCTGCCCGTGATCCCATTCGTGGCGACGTGATGCGTCCACTTCTTCCCGTTCCAGTAACGGACCTGGTACCGCCCGTACGGATCAGTCGCCCACTGGCCGTTGGTCGGCACCGCAGCAGGCATCATCGGCGCTGAAACCGGTTCGACCACGACCCCGACCCGCGGCTGGGCCACAGTCGGTGGGGCGATGTAGCCGGGTACGACGACCGCAACCGGTGCCGGCGAGACCGCTCCGGCGGCCGGCTGCCAATCGGCGGTGATCAGGGCCGGATCGTCCTCCGCGGCTTCGGCGGCGCGCAGCCTGACGTCCTGCATCCGAGACATCACCAACAGCACGATGGCGAGGGCGACGATGACCGCGAGCGAGGTCGCGGCAGCAAGCGCCGCCGGTTTGCGATCCTCGAAATCCTGGATACGAGTCACCCAGTGCGGTAGGAGCAACCCGGCGGCAACGAGCGAGGCCGCCCCTCCGAACACTCCCTTCAACGCGCCGATGGCGATCACGGCGGCGACGAGCAGCTGACCGACGACGGCTGCGACGAGCGGGGCACCATGGCTGTCGTCGATGTGCACGATCGCCGCGAAGCAGACCGGTGACACGAGGGCCAGCACGGCGATCGTGGCACCGACCGGCGTATTCACCCGGCCGAAGAGGTCGGCGATGACGATGATCACCAGGATCAGTCCGGCCACGCCGGCGCCGAGGTAGAGCTTGGCGGCGAGCGAGTCCAGTGCGTTCGACGAATCGATCCGACTGCCGACGAGCACAGCCGCAGTGGCGACGAAGACCGTGACCGCTCCGGCGGCGATCGATGCACCGATCTCCTGCTTGACGAGCGACAGTGCACCGCCGATCACGGCGAGGACCACGGCGCCGAGGATCATGATCTGGTCCGCTGTCTCGTACCCGGTCTCTTTGAAGTACGCAACGCCCCCGAGTCCGGCGACGAGCAGCGCCAGCAGCCCCGTCGGAGCGAGCTTGGTGGGCATCATCCGCCGGGCGCGCATGCCCATCCGCACCGCAGGCGGGATCCGTACGAAGGTACCGAGACGAGGCGGCTGGAAGGACATGATCCGCACGGTAGCAACTGGACGGCCTCTGCTCGTGCAGCCCCGGCCCGCCACGTCAGGACCGGTAGCCTGGCCGTGCCATGGCCCACGAATACATCTACACCTGTTACAAACTCGCCCGTCACTACCCGCCGGACCGGACGGTGCTGGAGAACATCTCCCTGTCGTTCTACCCGGGAGCGAAGATCGGCGTCCTCGGATCGAACGGTGCTGGCAAGTCCAGCCTGCTCAAGATCATGGCGGGACTCGACGACGGCTTCAGCGGCGAGGCCCGACTCACCCCCGGGTTCACCGTCGGCTACCTCGCCCAGGAGCCCCAGCTCGACGAGACCAAGGACGTCCTCGGCAACGTGATGGATGGCGTGGCCGAGGTCAAGGGCATCCTCGACCGCTACAACGAGGTCATGGCGATGTGGGCTGACCCCGACGCCGACTACGACAAGATCGGCGTGCTCCAGGCCGAGCTCGAGGACAAGATCGCGGCAACCGATGCGTGGAGCCTCGAACGCAACGTCGAGATCGCGATGGACGCGCTGCGCTGCCCGCCGAACGACGCGGACGTCACCACGCTCAGCGGTGGTGAGCGCCGCCGCGTCGCCCTGTGCCGGCTGCTGCTCAGCCACCCCGACCTGCTGCTCCTCGACGAGCCCACCAACCACCTCGATGCCGAGAGCGTGGAGTGGCTGGAGCGGTTCCTCAAGGACTACAGCGGCACCGTCGTCGCAATCACCCACGACCGGTACTTCCTCGACAACGTCGCCAAGTGGATCCTCGAGCTCGATCGCGGCAAGGGGTTTCCGTTCGAGGGCAACTACTCGAGCTGGCTCGAGCAGAAGCAGGAACGCATGGCCCGCGAGGAGAAGGGCAACGAGAACCGTCGCCGCACCCTCGAGCGCGAGCTCGAGTGGGTGCGGATGTCGCCCAAAGCCCGCCAGGCCAAGGGCAAGGCCCGTCTGTCGGCCTACGACAAGCTGCAGTCCGAAGCCGAAGCGGCCGAACGCAGCCCCGACAAGTTGGAGATCACCATCCCAGCGGGCAAGCGCCTCGGCGACACGGTGATCGAGGTCCACAACCTCGCCAAAGGCTTCGGCGACCGTCTCCTCATCGAGGATCTCTCGTTCACCCTGCCCAAGGCCGGCATCGTCGGCATCATCGGTCCGAACGGCGCCGGCAAGACCACGCTGTTCAAGATGCTCACCGGGCAGGAGGAATCCGACTCGGGCAGCGTCACGATCGGCGAGACGGTGCAGATGGCCTACGTCGACCAGGGCCGCGACAGCCTCGACGACGACGCCACCGTGTACGAGGAGATCACCGGCAACATCGAGCACATGAAGATCGGCAACCGCGAGATCAACGGCCGCGCCTACGTCGCCAGCTTCAACTTCAAGGGCAGCGACCAGCAGAAGCGGGTCGGCGACCTGTCCGGTGGCGAACGCAACCGGGTCCACCTGGCCAAGCTGCTCAAGACCGGCGGCAACGTGTTGCTGCTCGACGAACCCACCAACGACCTCGACGTCGACACGCTGCGTGCGCTCGAGAACTCACTGGAGGCCTTCCCCGGCTGTGCGGTGGTCATCAGCCACGATCGCTGGTTCCTCGACCGCCTCGCGACCCACGTGCTCGCGTTCGAGGGTGACAGCCAGGTCCGCTGGTTCGAGGGCAACTTCAGCGAGTACGAGGCCTGGCGGCGCAAGGAGCTCGGTGCGACGGCAGCCGACCAGCCGCACCGGATCAAGTACAAGCCACTCGCCCGCTGACATGTCGCTCACGGCGTTGCGATCGATCTGTGCTGCCGTGTTCGTGTGCGGCATCGCGGGCCTGATCGTCAGCTCCGTACTCGACAACAACGGAGCGGTGCTCACCGTCGGCCTGTCCACGGTCGTCGCTGCGGTCTCATTGCTCGCCGCCTCGGCCGTCGTACACCGCGAGCCGATCGACGTGTTCGAGGAGGCTGACGCCGAACGGCTCGAGTCCTCGGTGCAGCACCTCGTGGCCGCCGGTGCGCCCGAGACCGACGTACGCAACCTCGTGCGCGATGCGATGCGGCTCGGTCGCCGCGCATGACGATCTCTCCCGACGCCGATGCCGGCGCCGAGTTCGATCCCGCACTCGACTCGGTCACGTTCGAATCCGACGCCGGACTCGCGACCAGACTCGCCGTCGAGGCGGGCCGGCTACTGGTCGACCTGCGCAGGGAGATGTTCGCGGCCCATGCAGCACCGTGGCAGGTGATGGACAACGGCGATCTCCTCGCCCACCGCTTTTTGATGCACGAGTTCGCCGAACACCGACCGCGCGATGCGGTGCTGTCCGAGGAGGGCGCCGACGACGGCCGCCGCCGGCACACCGACCGGGTCTGGATCGTCGACCCGCTCGACGGAACCAACGAGTACGGCGAGCAAGGCCGCCACGACTGGGCCGTACACATCGCGCTCTGGAACCGTGACTCGCTGACGGCGGCTGCAGTGAGCCTGCCGGCGATGGACATGGTGTTCAGCACCGATCCTGCGCCGGTGCTGCCGGACCGCAAGTTCGCCAAACCGCGCATGATCACCAGCCGCAACCGCGCCCCGCACGCCGCTGTGATCGTGGCCAACGCGCTCGGCTGCGAAGCCGTACGGCTCGGGTCCGCCGGCGCAAAGGCGATGGCCGTCGTGCTCGGTGAGGCCGACATCTACCTCCACGACGGCGGAATGTACCAGTGGGACTCCGCCGCGCCGACCGGTGTCGCCGCTGCCGCCGGGCTGCACGTCAGTCGTATCGACGGCTCGCCGCTCGTCTACAACGCCCGCGAGGCCTGGCTGCCCGACTTCCTCGTCTGCCGCCACGAGTTCGCCGAACCGATCCTGGACGCACTCTGGGGCGACCGGTGGCGGCGGCGGCGCGACGCCGGCTGGCGCTGACGCAAGCGGAGATGGAGCTGGCCTCGTGGAACTGATCTCGTGGAACTGAAGGCGACCCGCTACGCGATCGACGGACACGTCGCGACGGTCTGGCTGCACCGACCGCATCGCCACAATGCGTGGACTGGGCGGATGCACACCGAGTACCGCTGGATCCTCGCCGAGCTGGAAGCGCAGCCCGACGTGCGTGCCGTCGTGGTGACCGGCACTCCCCCGGCGTTCTGCGTCGGCGGTGACAGCGAGGCGCTCGCCGGGCACGCCGAGCGGGGCAGCTACGACACCGGCCTGGCCGAAACCGCAGCGACGCCCGGGTATGGCGTGCG
>JANXUX010000157.1 GCA_025351965.1 Actinomycetes bacterium
CCGGGGACACGCCGGTCGAGGTCGGGCGGCGTGCCGGGAGGCGCCGTCACCTCGGGACAGCATTCGTCGACGATCCCGTGGGCGGCCTCGTCGATCAGATGGCCCGCTACGGCTTCGACCCTGTTGTCAACGAACGGGACGGAGACGTCAGCATCGTTCTGCAGACGTGTCCGTATGCGTCGACTGCGATCGCTGACCCGGACACTGTGTGCGGCTTGCACCTCGGGATCGCGTACGGGGTTTCCGAAATGCTCGGCGGCGTCGAAGTCGACGAGCTCAGGCCCAAAGACCCACGACGCGCCAACTGCGTGCTCCGCTGCCACGCAACCGATCGCGGCTGACAGAGCGGTTCGCGTCTGCTTGCTGCATGGATTTCACTTCGCCGCCGGAGCGCGTGCGGTGTCGGCATTCGAGGCCAGGTCCCGTGGGTCGACCTCCGTGCCCCAGAACTCCAACCGATGGCCCTCCGGATCATCGACGTAGAACGAGAGCGAACCCCAACGCCACATGATCGAGCCGACAGGAGCACCTCTGCCGAGCAACTCGTCTCGGACCACAGCGACGTCCGCGACGCGGAACGTCATCGTGAGACCCTGCCCGTCGACCGAATGGATTGAGGTCCGGCTCGCGTCCGCGATGCTGATGAACGAGGTGGGATTGATCCGGAACTCAACCAGCCACGCGTTCGCGAATTCGATCGGCATCCGAAGCGTGTCGCGATAGAAGTTCGCCGTGTCGACCCATCGCCGGCAATAGAGGATCACGTTCGATCGCTCGATACTCAACCGGTCATCGGTCATTGGCTCGGTTCACCACGGAGTCCAATGACGCAAGTCGACGGCCGCAGAAGTCACGCATGGTCGGCCGGCGCCTCGGTGCGTCGCCACGTCGGTTCGATCGCGGCTGCACCACTGTCGGCCACCCCGCCGAGGAGTCGCTGCAGTGCTGCTGCCATCTTGCGTCCGCGACCCTTCGCGATCTCAGCGCACGGACCCTCGAACGTGGCGTCCACGGTGTCGCAGAACAACTCGACCCACCGGGTGTAGTGGGCGTCCCCCAATGGTGTGCGTGTGTTGACCGGTTCATGTGCCCGCAGCGGCTGTCCGTCGTAGCCGGGCTCGCCGAGGAGCTGCCAGGCCCAGAAGTCGATCAAGGTCGCGATGTGAGCGTTCCAGTTGACGTGTGCTGCTTCGAAAACCGGGCCGAGCACGTCGTCCATCGCCGCGTCCCGATAGAAGTTGCGCACGAGCCGCTCGATGTCATCGCGATCGACGATGTCCGCACGTGCGTCATCGAGCAGATGACTCCAGCACGGTGGATCGCCACCCTCACGCTCGGGTGGCGGATGCGTGGTGCCGATCATGAGCGAGTCGTCACAGCTCGCTTGTCTTCCAGGCGAACGACGAGTGGGAACAACACGTTGTTCTCCTTGTGGACATGGATATGGGTGTCCGTCTCCACGTCGGCCAGGGCGCGGTAGCAGGCTGCGTAGCTTGCACATCCGTCCCCTGGCACCGCATAGCCGGACGTCACGCGACGCAAGTCTTCGAGCAGCGCACCGACCGTCTCGTGCTCGCCGGCCAACGCCTCGATCTGCGCCGGAAGAGCTCGGGTCGAGGCGGAGGACGCGTCGGTGGCCGCGACCAACTGACGGATGCGAGGGAACAACTCCTGCTCTTCCCGAGTGAGATGTGGCTCGAGGTCGGCTCGCAGCTCGCGATAGAGCCGTTGCACCTCGAACAGCTCGGAGTGGCGATCGCCGTGGACGGCCGCGATCTTGTCGACCAGAGCGCTGACCCGCGGGAGCTCTGCCCACAGGTAGCGGTGGTGGACGCTGTCGATGTGATCGACCAGGTCGCAAGGACCGAGCGACGCCCACGCAGCGGCAGGCTCGTCGACGGCGATCACCGATAGCTCGTCGGCGACGGTCGTCGCGTCCAGGCCGACCTCCAGCGCGGCATCGGCAAGCGTTCGGCCCCCGTGGCAGCAATAGTCGAGGCCGCGCCGCTCGAGTTCGGCGGCGAGTGCCGGACGGCGTGTGACGATTTCACCGAGCGTCATCGACGGAACGAACATGTTCCCGCCGGCGCCGGCGCCGGGCGGTGTGGTCGGGTCCGTTACTTCGGGCTGATGGTGAGCGCAGGGCGTGGTCAGCGGAACGGGTTCGAGCGGCACCATGCGGATCTCGTTCGCGAACATCTCGACACCGCGCAAGCGGCCACGGATTGTGCTGTTGATCGTCTCCAGCGGAATGTCGTGGTCGATCTCGAGGCATGGCCCGGCAAACGAACCGTGGACGTGCCGCACGCCGTCGAGGTGGGCGAGAGCCTCCAGGGTCTCGTTGAAGCAAGTGGGGCAGTTCGCCCCGTCGATCCGCACCGACGTCTGCATGGTCGCCTTCTTTCTTCCCAGTGCGGTGGAGCACCCGTCTGTCTCGTCGAACGCCTCTTCATCATCCACCCTACTCCCGACTCAACGGTTAGTTCTAGCACTTGACAGAACTACAGGCGAGGGCCAAGCAACTTCCATTCTCCGATCAGACGCCAGGTCGAAGACGTGCTCGCAGTTCCGCGGCGGCTGGACCGATCTGACCGGATACCCGTGGCTCGACACAACACGCTGACAGACAGGGGGCCGGTTCGGGACTTGCCATGTCACCGATGCACCAGGTCGCAGCCGAGCCAGTGTGCGGGTCTAACGTCACTGGCGCCATGAAGACATTCGGGTTGCAGTCACCCCAATTTCGAAGCGACTCTCCTCGATGCGCACATCCCGCTTTTTCGACGGTGCCCGTCCCGATCTGGTCACGAATTCCCGGTGCGACCCGGAAGTGCCGAAAGGCCACGATCGAACACATGCCGGGTAGGTCAGCGCACAGCTGAGCAACCAGTATGAGCTGCCGGGACCCCCGGTTTCGGGCACGCCCCCTGACCGGTCGTGGGCTGTGGCCCAGGTGCAGTCGGCTGGGCTGCGCCGCAAGGCCATACACGAACGGTTCTTCCGATCGTGACGAATTTGTCCAAGGTCGTGGGCAGTTCGATCGCTTTTGGCCGTGTTCGTGAGTTCCTAGGTATCCAGTCGGGCGGCACCTGCCCTCATCAACGCAGTGGCTTGCGCGATCGGTGTCGGGAGGGTGATGTCACCGAGTGCCACCGTGAGCGTCACGGTCGTGTCACCTGAGTAGAAGGCAGCCCCGGCCATCGGGCCGCCTCCGTTGACAAACGCGCCGTCACCGATCCCGTCGAGGACCTCGAACATCGACCGTCCGGACGTGTCGTTGGACTTGCCCTGCTGTGCACCGGCGAGGTAGGTGTCGTATCCCGCCTCGCCCCCGAGGTGGGCGTCGCCGATCAGCACGTTGAGGATGACGGTGCCAGAGTCGTAGCTGCACTGCCCGCCCCACGCCTCGGGGGTCGGCTCGCCGCTGCCTGGGTCGCTGCCGAGGGCCGTGGTGACATCCTGCTCGGTAATGATGGAACACGGATCCAACTCGGTTGGTGCAGTCTCGGCGGGGGCGGTTGGTGCAGTCTCGGCTGGGGCGGTTGGTGATGTAGTCGCGGCGGTGACAGCGGTGGCAGCGGCTGTCTCGATGGTCGTGTCCCGCGTTGTCGGTGACGACGCTGTGGAGATCACCGGGGCGATTGTCGTCACCGGTGTCGTCGCTGGCGGCACGGCGGTCGTCGACGTGCTCGAGCAACCGGTCGATATCATCCCGAACCACACAACGACCATCGCCACACCCCGCACCAGCCGGTGATGGTTCATTTGCCGGCTCCGCTTCCGGGACGGGGGGAAGCGAATCGGATCATCGCCCGCCCGATGGCGACGATGTCGTCGGCCTCGATCACATGCCCGTCCGAGACGCTGAGTGCCAGTGACCGAGCCGACACGCCTGCGTCGAGCAACCGGTTGACCGCGTCGGCGACCGCGGCCGGGTCGTTTTCCAGGGTTCCGATCAGCGTCGTCGAGGTGCCTCGCCGGTGCACAGTGACTGGATGACCGTCGACGAAGTTCGCCCTCCAACCTGCTGGGGTGATCACGACGCCGACATCGTCGACGACGTGCCAGCCGACGACGATGCGGAACCGGGCTCCGCTGCGCCGTCCGGTGAACTCGAGCAGCGCCAACGGCTTGAGCACCTTGGCCGCCCGAGTCCGCAGCAAAGGGCGAACGATCACGTTCGTCACGCGCACAACAGCATTCGGCGGTCGAGAGTCTCGAACGGACAACTCCGTCGTGACGCTCATGGTGCCGACTCGTTCGCGACCGCGAGCTGGCCTGCCCCGAGGACCTGACGAACGGCGGCGCTTGCATCGGTGTCGCCGAGATCGACTGGTTCGAGGAAGAACCGAGCCCATGCAGCTCGCTCATGGCGTACCCCGAAGATGATCACGCCGCGCATCAGATGGGCGGCCCCGTCGCGTCGAGTGCCACGCATCTCCCATTCCGACCAGATCACGTCGTCATCGACCACGCAGGCGAGCACGGACGCTGTGATGTCCGGGACCGTGGCGAAGATCTGCTCCCAGTTGGATCGAACCTGGGACCGACCGTCGAAGCCGCGTCGAGGATGGGCAGGTGTGTCGTTCCGGTAGTCCTCGGCAAAGCAGTCCACCAGTTCGTCCAGATCGTGGGCGTTGGTCGCGTCGCGAAGTCGTTCGACCATCCTCGCCGTCGTCGCAGTCATCGCTATCCAACTTTCAATCTAGTACACTGGAATGAAATGAGCGTAGAGCATCAACCCCGACAAGTCAACGGCCCGCGTGCGTACGACTCCAGTCGCCGTCGCGAGCAGTCCCGGCAGACCCACAACGCGCTGCTCGACGCAGCCCAAGCGCGGTTCATCGAACAGGGCTACACGGCAACCACCATCGAATCGATCTCGGCGGACGCCGAAGTCTCGGCAGCCACGATCTACAAGTCCTACGGCGGCAAGTCAGGAGTCGTCCGAGCCCTTTGCGAGCGAGCCCTCGGTGGCGTCGGTCCTGTCCGCGCAGAGCAGCGATCCGACGCCCTGCAGACCAGTGAGGCCAACGCGCGCAAGGTAATCGAGGGATGGGGCAAGCTGAGCACGGAGGTCGCGCCGAGGATCGTTCCGCTGCTGCTATTGCTCCGAGACGCTGCTGAGGGTGACCCGGCTGCCGCCGCGCTGTACAGCGAACTCGACGCCGGCCGACACGCCCGGATGCGCCAAAACGCTCGCTATCTCGTCGACGGCGGACACAGCCGGCAGGGCATCAGTCTTTCCGAGGCGACCGATGTGCTGTGGACCTACAGCTCGCCGGAGCTCTTCGATCTACTCGTCCGCCGCCGCCATTGGAGCCTGCGCCGGTACAGCCAGTTCATCGTCCAGGCCATCACGAACGCCCTGCTGTGAGCCCGGAGAACACCGTTGTCAGCCCACCACTGCACGTGAAATCCGTTCACTCCAGCGTTGCCGGGGGCGCGTCTACGGAGCACCGAGCGCGAGCGAGTTGCTGTCGAACGCATACTCACGCGCAGCTGGCCCCACCTCGCGAATGGTTGCTGACATGCGATCACCTTGTCCGAACGTCAACTCAGGTCAACCCAGAAGGATGTTCACGGTTCGTACCCGGGCTCGCGAATTCTGGCGAAAACGAGCAGAGCCGACCCATGCGGAGCGACTCTGACCTGGTGTTTCCTTGTCGGGCTGACAGGATTTGAACCGGTGACCCCTTGTCCCCCAGACCGTCTGAGCCGTACGTGTGCGTGTGTGCACGTCCGACCCATGCGGTGTGAGCTGCAGCGATTCGGCGTTACCGTTCGCCAAAGTTCGTGAGTGAGTGGCGGCCGTCGCACACGGGTAGCACATGAACGGCCAGACGGAGTTGAGAGGAATCTGAGAGTTCAGTCGATGGCTCAGCCACGCCGTGCTGATGCAACCAGGTGAGAAAGCCTGCTTTTTGTGCGCATTGACGCCGGAGCGGTGTCTCGCTGAGGGGAACCGTCGGACTCCGGCGAGACACTATGCGAGCGGCGCTCAAGTGACAGCGACGGTCGCGGCTAGCAGGGTGCTGAAAAACCTCTGATTGGTACTCGCGTTCTGTCGGCGGATGGAAAAGAATGGGTGCATGCGTGGAGCACCGGATCCTCAGTTGGCGATGTTGACGACGTTGAGCACGGAGGATCTGA
>JANXUX010000177.1 GCA_025351965.1 Actinomycetes bacterium
CCAACACCAACACCAACACCGGCATGACATTCCCGACTCCGGGCATCGGCGCCGAGGTTCGTCGACGCAGATTCAGCCCCGGCGAACCGCTCCGGCGAAGTCGACGTCGGCCACGGCGGTTGCCAGCGAGCGACGCGCCACCCATTCGGCCTCGATCTCCATCGGGATCCGCAGATACGCCCCGTGGTGACCTTTCAGCCTGGTCCGCCACAGGACATAGGAACCGGCGTAGCGCGCACTGAACCCAACGACGCCGTAGCGACGCCACTGCCGCACATGGATCTGTTCGTGGCGAAGCAGATGAACGGAGTGCTCGTGCCCGGCCCGGACCATCACCATCGGCCCGAGCGTGATCGCATCCGCGCCCTTCGGAACCGGACCGCCCACCCACAGGCGGTACCCATCGCGTTTCTCGAACGGCATCGAGGAATGCTACCGCGCTTGCCCGCACCGTGCCGCCGAACCGAATCCGCCCTCGATCTGGGCGTCGCGAGGTATCGATGACGTCGCATTCGGGAATAACACTGGCACCACGGGCGGACGGTCGAGTGGCCACCCACTCTCTCGTTCGTGCGACGAACAGGACACTGTTGATGCAGCACGTGACAGACGAACGAATGACGCCCGCCGCTGTCGGGTCCCACCACCTCGTCGTGGTGGCCAATCGGTTGCCGATCCAACGGGTCGAGGGTCGCTGGGAGACCAGTCCGGGTGGGCTGGCCCGGGCAATGCTCGGTGTACTCCGCTCACGTCACGGAGCGTGGATCGGTTGGTCGGGCGACGTCGAGGAGGTCGGCGATGCCGAGGTGCCGTTCGATGTGAGTGGCGCAACGGCCCGCCGGCTGGAACTCGACGACATCGAGATGATCTCGGTGCCCCTGACCGCTGACGACTTCCAGCACTATTACGAGAGTGTCTCCAACGGTGCGCTGTGGCCGTTGTTCCACGACGCCATCCGCGAATCCACCTTCGACGCCGACAGCTGGGCCGTCTACGAGGCCGTCAACCGCCGGTTCGCCGAAGCTGCTGCTGCGGCGGCGGCACCGTCGGCCACGGTCTGGGTCCACGACTATCACCTCCTCCTGGTCCCGGCGATGCTGCGTGCGATGCGGCCCGACGTGATCATCGGGTTTTTCCTGCACATCCCCTTTCCACCTCAGGAACTCTTCATGCGCATGCCGTGGCGGGAGTCGATCCTCGACGGGCTTCTCGGCGCCGACGTCATCGGCTTCCAACGCTCGGTCGGAGCCGACAACTTCGTCGGTCTCGCCAAGCGACTCAGAGCCGCAGAGCCGGACGAGCACGGGGTGCGCACCAACGGTGAGTCCCTGGGCGATGGTCGCCATGTACGCGTCGGGACGTTCCCGATCAGCATCGACGTCGACGAGGTCGAGCGCATCGCCCGTGCACCCGAAACCATCGCGCGCGCCCGGGAGATCCGCAGCCGGATGGGTGATCCCGAGACGATCTTCCTCGGCGTCGACCGGCTGGATTACACCAAGGGGATCGACCTGCGCCTGCAGAGCTTCGCGACCCTGCTCGACGAGCGAGCCGCAGGGCGCGTCCAGGACAGCAGCAGTCGACGGCCGATCGTCCTGGTCCAGGTCGCCGTGCCCGGGCGCGAGGGCGTTGACAGCTATGTCGAGGAGAGGCGCATCGTCGAGCAACTCGTCGGCGACGTCAACGGCGGCCACGCGTCCATCGGCTACCCCGTCGTGCACTACCTCCGCCGCAGCCTGGCTCTCGACGAACTCGTCGCGCTCTACATGGCGGCCGACATCATGCTGGTCACGCCCCGTCGCGACGGGATGAACCTGGTGGCCAAGGAGTTCGTCGCGTCGCGCATCGACGACACCGGAGTACTCATCTTGAGTGAGTTCGCCGGCGCTGCGGACGAACTGACCCAGGCAGTACTCGTCAACCCGCACGACCCCGACGCAATCGTGGCCGCGATGCACTCGGCCATGGCGATGAGCGCGCCGGCGGCCGCGCACCGGATGCGCGAGATGCGCCGATACGTGACCGGTCACACCGTCGACGATTGGGCCCGCTCGTTCCTGGCAGCACTCGGCGAGGTGAGTGGCTCACGCAACGCCGACGACACCGACCATCACGACGCCAACGACGCGGCCCCCGACGCGGTTGACCCTGCTCCCGCCGCCGCTGCCGGGCTGGTCGTGGCCGACCGTGGCTGACTCCCGGTCGCCCGATCCGCAAACGATGTCCGGTGACATCGGGTCCTTGGTCTCCCTCTGCGCACAGCTCCCCCGCCCGTGGCTGGTCGGGGTCGACGTCGACGGCACCCTGGCGCCGATCGTGCCCCGGCCGGAGATGTCGCGCCTGGCGCCCCACGCGCTCGAGGTCCTCGAAGCCCTGATCGACTGCGTCGGAGTCAGCGTTGCCGTCGTGTCCGGGCGCCCGCTCGCGGACCTCCGCCACCGGTTCGAGTTTCCTGGCGGAGCGATGTTGCTCGGCTCCCACGGCGCCGAGGTCGGGACCGAAGTGGACCGACGGACCGACGTCGAGCAGGCGTTGATGGACGAGACCGAGGCTGAGCTCGAAGCCATGAGCGCATGTCTTCCCGGGTCATGGATCGAGCACAAGCCACTTGCGATCGCATTACACGTGCGCCAGGTCGATGACGCCCTCGGCGAGCACACATTGACAGATCTGGGCGACACCTACTCGACCGTCGCCGGGATCACGATGCACCGCGGTCACAAGGTGATGGAACTGTCGATCCGACCGTCGTCGAAGGTCCTGGCCTTCACGAACCTGCGCACCCGGCTGGAGCCCGCCACCTCGTTCTTCATCGGCGACGACTCCAGCGACGAACATGTCTTCGGATCACTCGGACCGCGGGACATGAGCATCAAGGTCGGCCCGGGGCCAACGGGCGCACGACATCGGCTGAGCGATCCCGACGCAGTGGTCGAGCTGTTACGCGGACTGAGCGAAAGCGTCAGTACAGGCGTGCGGTGAGCTGCTTGCGGTAGCTCGCTGTCCGGGGATCATCCGTTCCCATCAACTCGAGGATGTCGACGAACTGCTGACGGGCTTCGTCGTCGGTCTTGACCCGGTCGAGCAGTGACGCGAGCGTTGCGTCGTGGTCGTCGTTCGGGGTGTCGCTGAGGCGA
>JANXUX010000244.1 GCA_025351965.1 Actinomycetes bacterium
TGTCGCCGACCCGGTTCTCGTAGCGAGCTGCCGAGCCCGCCGGTTGGATCCGGCGGATCAGGTTCTTGTCGACCAGGACGCCGAGCGTGTCATAGACCGCCTGTCGCGAGATCGCGCCGAGTTGTGAGCGCACGACATCGCCCAGCTCGTCGGCGGTGGCATGTGGGTGCTCGGCGACGACACGCATGATCGCGACTCGTTGAGCGGTGACCTGCACGCCGTGCTTGCGCAGGATTTCTACTGCTGGGTCTGGCACGAATCAAATCACACCACACATTCTGGACTTTGTCAATGATCAGCTTTTGTTCGGGGCGACTTCTCGCGCCGGCGCTGACCGACCATGATGTGGCGATGACGGCAACCAGCACCACAGCACGCCCCGGTCCGCTCTCTGGACTACGCGTCATCGAGCTCACCGGGCAGGGTCCGGGCCCGTACTGCGGGATGATCCTCGCCGACTACGGCTGCGACGTCGTCACCGTCGATCGCCCCGGCGAGGTGGCCCGGGTCGACACGTCGAAGGTGCCGACCAATCCAATGCTTCGTGGCAAGCGCTCGATCGCGCTGGACCTCAAGCAGGCTGCCGACGTGGAACTGCTGCTGTCACTGCTCGACGAGGCCGACGTGTTCATCGACCCATTCCGGCCCGGCGTGTGCGAGCGCCTCGGTGTCGGGCCCGACGTGGTCTGCGCGCGCAACCCACGCCTGATCTACGGACGGATGACCGGGTTCGGCCAGGACGGCCCGCTCGCGATGGTGGCCGGGCACGACATCGACTACATCGCGCTGTCCGGCGCGCTGTCGCTGCTCGGTCGGGCCGGCGAGAAGCCCACGCCGCCGATCAACCTGCTCGGTGACTTCGCCGGCGGCGGGCTGATGCTGGCACTCGGCATCGCAGCCGCAGCGTTCGAGCGCAGCGTCTCCGGCCTCGGCCAGGTCATCGATGCCGCAATGGTCGACGGCGCCGCCGTCGTTGCTGCGCCGTTCATGGCTGCATCCGGCGGCGGCTGGGGGCCACGCGGCACGAACCACATCGACACCGGCTCGCACTTCTACGACACGTACGCGTGTAGCGACGGTGAGTACATCGCGATCGGGGCGATCGAGCCGCAGTTCTACGCCGAGCTGCTGGCCCGGCTCGGGCTGTCCTCGGACGAGTACCCGCAATGGGACCGTGCGCTGTGGCCGGCACTGAAGGAACAGATGACGGCAGTGTTCGCAGCGAAGTCACGCGCCGAGTGGTGCGAACTGCTGGAGGGCACGGAGTCGTGCTTCTCGCCGGTGCTGTCGCCGGCCGAGGCCGCGCAGCACCCGCACAACGTCGCCCGCGGCACGTTCGTCGAGATCAACGACAGCCTCATGCCCGCCCCGGCTCCGCGCTTCAGCCGCACGCCGGCAGCCGCCCGTCCACCCGTCCACCTCGGCACCAGCACCGACGCCGCCCGCCAGGGAACGCTCTGGGACTGACCGCGTGATGTCGTCCACGGGGCGACATCACGCGGTCAGTGAGTTCGCGCCGGCTCGGTGGTGCATTACGGTAACCGGCCGTGGGGACATCGACCGTGGTGATCGAGGGGACGGGCGTGCTCGCCGATGCGTTGCGCATCGCAGCAGTCGAGGTCGAGTGCGCGACGACGGTCGTCGTCGCCGACGTCGTCACCACGGCGACACCGTTCGAGACACTCACCGACGAGGACTTCGACGCTGCGTGGGAGCAGCCGATGCGCCACGCGATCAGCGCGTTCCAGCGCGCCCACCGCGCCGGCCATGCCCGGTTGATCGCCGTCGTACCCACGATCGGGATGTCTGGCGCGCCGAACCTGGCCCACGCCGCCGCGACCGCCGAGGCGATCCGCGTGATGGTCAAGTCCGCCGCTCGCCAGTGGGGCGCCGATGGGATGACCGTCAACTGCATCGCGCTCGCCCCGGAGCTGTTCGGCATCGATCCCGCTGCGGTCGGCGACGTGTCGCTCGCTCCCCCTGCGCTGGCCGGCCGAACCACCGTCGTCGACGATGTCGTCCCGCTCGTACGGATGGTGGCCAGTGCCGATGCGCATCACCTCACCGGAGCGACCCTGACCGCCGACGGCGGCGTCTGGATGACCGCATGAGCGTCGAATCGACATCGAGCACGGACGCAGCCACCACCGGCACGCGGCTCGCCGGTCGCACTGCGATCGTCACCGGTGCCGGGCAGGGCGTCGGCGAGGGCATCGCCCTGCGTCTGGCCGCCGAGGGCGCCAACGTCGTGGTAGCGGCCCGTCGTGCCGAGACCGGCGAGCCCGTGGCCGAAGCAATCCGTGCCCGGGGTGGCTCGGGTGTGTGCATCGAGACCGACGTGTCGTCACGCGAGTCCGTCCAGGCCTGCGTCGCGCACACGTTCGAGCGGTTCGGCGGGCTGCAGATCATGGTCCACAACGCATTCCACGGAGGCATTCCGCACAAGCTGGAGGACGCCGACCTCGACCGTCACTGGAACGCGATGTCGCGCACCGGCGTATGGGCCGTGCTGCACACCGGCCAAGCCGCACTGCCCCACCTCCGCGCCGCGAACGGGCGGGGCCGGTTCATCATCCTCACCTCACCGAGCGGTGTCGAGGGCAGCGCGAACATCCCGCTGTACTCCCCCGTCAAAGCCGCCGAGCGGGCGATCGCGAAGAGCCTCGCCCGCGAGTGGGGGCCAACGGGCGTGACGGTCAACTGCATCGGGCCGGTCGCAGCCTCGCCGGCGCTGGTCGCTGCGTTCGAGCGCACGCCCACCCTCCAAGGCGCGATCGAGGCCCGTACGCCGCTCGGACGCGTCGGTGACCCCGAATCCGACATCGGCTCGGTCGCGCTGTTCCTGGCGAGCGACGACTCCGCGTTCGTCACCGGCCAGACCATCATCTGCGACGGCGGATCCTTCCTCGGTCTCTAGCCCGACCCGACCCATCAACGACTCACCCACCTCACCACCGAACACCCATCAGCCACCGTAAAGGGAAACGACATGATCCAGCTCATCACGATGCTCAAGCGCAAGCCGGGCACCACCCACGAGGAGTTCCTCACCCACTGGCACGACCAGCACGGCCCGCTGATCCGCCGTCTGTCCGCCGCGAACTACGTGCGCCGCTACGAGCAGCACGCCTCGATCTGGCCGCCAGAGGGTTCGAACATGCCCGAGCCCACGTACGACGGCGTGACCATCCAGTGGTTCGACACCGCCGACGACTTCTACGCACACACGATGGAGCCCGACCAGGCCGAGATGTTCGAGGACGTCAAGCGCTTCCTCGACACGTCTGCGCTGCACTGGACGATCTGCGAGGAGCCAACCGTCGTCATCCCCGAGGACGCGTCCGGCACCACGGCGTGACCGAGGCGGTACCGGGCCGACGAGCCGCGTGGACGTAGTGGACGTCGAACCGAACCCCGTCGTCGTCATCGGCGGTGCTGGGGTGATGGCCGGCGTCGCCCCGGTCATCCGCGACATCGCCGAGCGCACCAACATCGGCGTGCTCAACACCTGGGCCGCAAAAGGACTCTTCCCGTGGAACCATCCCGCGCACCTCGGCACGATGGGCCTGCAGGCCGGTGACATCGGGCTCGCCGATCTGGCCGGCCACGACGACGTAATCCTCTGCGGCGTGAGCGAGGACGAGCTGCCCCGAGCGACGTTGACCGCGCTCGGCGTTGCGTGGCGCGACGTGCTGCCCGGCGACCTCGAAGCGCTGCCCCTCCCGAGACGCGGCGAGCCGACGCCTCACCCCCCGCTCTACTCAGAGCTGTTCGCTGTCTGCCAGCCGCTGTTCGCAGACGACACACTGCCGCTGAACCCCGCGCGTGCAGCAGCGGATCTCGCGGCAGCGCTGCCCGAAGGTGGCGTGGTGTGCGGCGATGCCAGCCGATCCGGGTTCTGGCTGGGCCGAACCATCCCGACACGTGCGCTCGGCAGTGTGCGCCTGCCCACTCGCGTCGCGCCCGGGTTTGCAGTCGTACAGGCCGACCAGGTCCGCCGTGCCGGGCACTTCAGCGTCGCCGTCGTTGATTCCGTCGACCCCGGAACACGCAGCATCCTCGACCGCGCGGTCGACCTCGTCGTCGAGATCTGGAGCGAGAACGGACCGCCATGGTCGTCGACCGAACGGGTCGAGCGTCTACTCGCCGCTCATGCCGGCGGCGGTGTGCACGTCCTCGAGCTCGGTGTGCGGTTCGACGAAATCGGGCGCCTCGTCGCAGTCGCCGGTGCGCCACTATGGGGGGCATGAACGCGCAGGACGGAATCACCCTCACCGGCACCCATGTGCAGCTCGAGCCGCTGTCGCTCGACCATGTCCACCAGCTCGTCGTCGCTGCGAACGAGGACCGCTCGAGCTATGGCTGGACGCCGGTGCCGGAGACCGCCGGGGCGATGACGAGTTACGTCACCGCGCTCCTGGCCGACGCCCAGGCCAAGCGCGTCATGCCGTTCGCCCAGCGCCGGCTCAGCGACCAGCGCGTCATCGGCTGCACCCGCTACCTGGAGATCCGCTACTGGACCGGACGCGACCTGCCCGACGAGGTCGAGATCGGCGGCACCTGGCTGGCTGCGTCCGCGCAGCGCACACCGATCAACACCGAGGCCAAATTGCTGCTGCTGACGAACGCGTTCGAGGACTGGGAGGTGCGCCGGCTGGCGATCTACA
>JANXUX010000249.1 GCA_025351965.1 Actinomycetes bacterium
CGACTGCGGCCCGTGCGCTCGCTGCGGAGATCGCTGCCAATGCCCCGCTCGCTGTCCGCGCGATCAAGCGGATGATGCGCGCCGCCGAGACCGAGACGTTCGAGCAGAATGTGCACCACGTGTTCTTGCAGCTGCTGCCCCTGCTCCGTACAGCCGATTTCCAGGAGGGTGTCGCTGCGTTCATGGAGAGGCGGGAGGCGGACTTCACCGGCCGATGAGGTGTCGAACGGTATGTTTGGGGCCATGGCAGATAGCGGCTGGAAGGCCAAGGCACAGCGCGTGGCGGCGTCCCTGAAGTCCGAGTACGAGGCCGGCAAGCGCGGCGATGAGACACCCGCTGCGCCGATCTGGGCGACACCGCAGCAGCAGCTCGATGGACTGCTGTCGATCTTCCGTGCGACGTCGTCCTCCGAGGGCGACGGATCAGGCGTGGCCGCCGACATCTCGGCCGAGAGCGAGACCGGGGCAACAGGAAGCGCAGCTGCACCGGCTGATTCCGAAACGGTGGCAACCGCGGAGGCCAATGCAGTCGTCGAGGCGATGCGCAACGTCGACTGGGCAGGTGTGCGCGCCGCGACCGTCGAGCGCACCAACGACGCCACCAAGGCAATGAAGTCGATGGCCGAGCACGTCGACTGGGTGAAGGTCCAGCCGGTCGCAGCGCAGGTCTCGAGTGCCCTCATCGCGGCGATCGCGACCGGGCAGCTCGGTGTCGGTGGCCGACTCGCGTCGACGGTGGCCAGGGCGATGACCGACCAGGGTGGGCTCGGTCAGCGCGTCGCCGCCCAACTCGAGCAGACGGCCCCGGCGAGCGTTCCGACCGACTTCGGCCCGACGATCGCTGCCGTCTCCCGAGAGGCCTGAGCCCAACCGCGACCGTTTCGCTACTCTGGCCGCCATGTCGTTCGTCGTCGGTGTGGACTCCTCAACTCAGTCGACGAAGGTCGAGATCCGTGAGGCCGCGACCGGTCGCGTGGTCGGCCGCGGATCGGCCCCACATCCGCCGACCCAGCCGCCACGCAGCGAGCAGGACCCCGAGTCGTGGTGGGTTGCGTTCGAGCTGGCGCTCGCCGCGGCCCAGGACCAAGCGGGCTCGGTCGACATCGCCGCGATCAGCGTCGCCGGCCAGCAGCACGGCATGGTCGTCCTCGATGCTGCCGGTGCCGTCATCCGTGATGCCAAGCTGTGGAACGACACCGAAACGGCCCCCGACGCCGGCTGGCTGATCAAGCAGCTCCGCGGTGGTGCCGCCGACTGGGCCGCGGTGTGTGGCACCGTGCCCGTGGCCGCGCTGACCATCACCAAGTTGTCCTGGCTGCACCGGAGCGAGCCCCAGAACTGGGACCGGATGGCGACGGTCCTGCTGCCGCACGACTGGCTGACGTACCGCCTCACCGGCGAGATGGTCACCGACCGCGGCGACGCCAGCGGTACGGGCTACTGGTCGGCGGCCACCGGCGAGTACTGCTGGGATCTGCTCGGCATCGTCGACGGGGCCCGCGACTGGTCGACCGCCGTTCCGCGTGTGCTCGGTCCGCTGGAGCGCGCCGGCACCTGGCGGGGGGCGATCGTCGCCCCGGGCACCGGTGACAACATGGCCGCAGCGCTCGGCCTCGGTCTGCGTCCCGGCGACGCAGTGATGTCGTTCGGCACGTCGGGCACGGTGTTCGCGTCGACGGCAGCGCCCACGGCCGACGCAACCGGCGCGGTCGCCGGATTCGCCGATGCCGCCGGTGGGTTCTTGCCGCTGGTCTGCACCCTGAATGCCACCAAGGTCACCGACGCCGTGGCGCGGCTGCTCGGCGTGGACCACGACGGTCTCGATGCGATGGCACTCGACGCGCTGCTCGGTGCCGGTGGTCTGACGCTGCTGCCGTACCTCGACGGCGAGCGCACGCCGAACCGTCCCAAGTCGACCGGATGGCTGAGCGGGCTGCGGTCCGACGTCAGCCGCGAACAGCTTGCGCGCGCCGCAGTGGAGGGTGTCGTCTGCGGGCTGCTCGACGGCCTCGACGCGCTGCGCAAGGAGACCGGGGACATGGAGCGCGTGATCATGATCGGCGGTGGCGCCCGGTCGGCTGCGTATCGCCAGATCCTCGCCGACCTGTCCGATCTGGCGGTCTTTGTCGCCGACGCCGACCAGGCCGTCGCTGCTGGTGCCTGTGTGCAGGCAGCTGCCGTGCTGGAGCAGGTCGAGCCATCCGTCGTCGCCGAGCGTTGGGGCCTCGGTGGCGGTGCCGAGGTCGTCCGCTCGGACGGTCACGCTGGGGATCTGGCCGAGGCCGTCCGGCTGGCCTTCGCCGAACTGCGCGACCGGACGGCGTGAACCCCGATCCGTTCGAACAGCTCGGGCTCGGACGCGAGGCGACGCTGGAGGATGTTCGCGCGGCGAGGCGCCGGCTGGCTTTCGACCGCCACCCCGACCGAGGGGGCAGCGCCGAGGCGATGCGCGACCTGAATGCGGCCTTCGATGCAGCGGTCGGGCACATCACCGGCCGCCGCCCGCTCTGGGCCGAGCCGGAGACGGCGCCTGCGGAACCCTCCACCACGGCGCCGCCGATCCGACCGTCGCAGCCGGGTCGTCGGCCGCAGCGTTGGGTCGGACGAGCCCAGCACGACGTGCCGTCGTTCGTGATCGACGCGCTGCCGGCCGAGGCGTTCGAGGCGCTGCTCGTCGTCACGTCGTGGATCGGCGAGGTTCTCGTCGACGATCCGCCGTACGTGCTCGAGGTCCACCTGCACGAGCCGGCGCCGTGCTGGTGCCGTCTCGATCTGGTCCCTGATGCCGGGGCGAGCACGGTCAGCCTGACGGTGGCGGCGATCGACGGCCAGCCGGCACCGTTGCTCGACGACGTGCGCGACGTCTGGGTCGCCAACCTCAACCGTCCCGGGGCGTTCGAGTAGCTGCGCCCTGGTGCAGCACTGCCACGAGGGTACGGCCGGGCGCTCAGCCCAGACCGGCTGCTTTGACGAGTCGATCGCGGATCGCGTGGCCGAGACCGATCGGGGGCGGCAGGACCGCGATCAGCACGTCGAGCCCACGCTCGTCGGCGGCGCGCAACCAGACGTACAGCTCGTGCGCGGCACGCACCAGATCCGTCGCCGGATCGATCACGTCGACCAACGAGCCGTCGTCGGCCAGCGTCGCGGCGAGGATTTCGGCATCGGCCAGGGTGTCGGCGAGCACGACGCGTGCGCTCGGTGCGTAGTGGGATGCGAGCATGCCGCTCGCCCGGCTCGGACCGCTCGGGGTCGTGATGTCGAGCAGGCGGGCGATGTCCTCGTCGGCGATGCCCCCCGGCCGCAGGATCTGCGCCGGTGAGACCGTGCAGTCGACGATGGTCGACTCGACGCCGATCGGTGAGGGACCACCGTCGAGCACGAAGTCGACCGCGTCACCGAGGTCGGCGACGACATGCGCGGCCGTGGTCGGTGAGACCCGTCCGAAGCGGTTGCCCGATGGTGCGGCGAGGCCACCGCCGAACCGCCGCAGCACCTCGAGTGCCATCGGGTGAGCCGGGACGCGCAGGCCGACCGTGTCGCGTCCGCCGGTGACGAGATCGAGGACGGTCGCGGCACGGGGCACCAACACGGTCAACGGGCCGGGCCAGCACGCCTCGGCGAGCACCGCCGCACTCGCGGGTACCGAGGACGCCCACGTCGGCATGTCTGCGGCGTCGGCGAGGTGCACGATCAGCGGATGGTCGGCGGGACGGCCCTTCGCGGCGAAGATTCGTCGGACGGCCGTGGCGTTCGATGCGTCCGCGGCGAGGCCGTAGACGGTCTCGGTCGGCAGCCCGATCAGTCCGCCGGAGCGGAGCACCGCAACGGCCTGGTCGACGGGATCACTGGACCGGCCGTCACCCGATGGTGGCTCCACGCGACGGGTCAGCCCGGTGCGGCGTCGAGGAACTCCAACGCGGCATCGATGAAGGCGAACGCCTCGGGTGTCGCGAAGTGATCGACCCTGCGCAGCACGGCGAGTCGGCTGTTCGGCAGCGCGGCGGCGAATCGGTCGCCGGGGCCGGCGAAGTCGAGGTCGCCGATGGCGACGAGGGTCGGGCACGTCACGTTGGCGATCTCGGTGACCGTGAACGGCCCGCGCGACGGCCGCTTCATCACCGCCAGCAAGGCGGCCTTGTCGTTGCCCGGCTGCTCGGCGTACTGCAGGAACAGCCGGCTGATGTTGTCGGTCGGATCGCCGGTGCCCTCGAGCGCGTCGACGATGGCCGAGTTGCCGGCGTTGGTGAACACGTTCTCGCCGATACCGGCGAAGACGATGCGATTGAAGCGGTGGGGCTGGTCGCAGGCCAGGCGCAGCAGCGTGAGCGCACCGAGCGAGAAGCCGACCGCGTCGACGGGCTCGTCGGGGAGGGCATCGACGATGCGCGCAGTGAGGTCGGTGTAGGCCTCGGGGTCGTGGGGCTTCGGAGCCTCTCCATGGCCGAGCAGGTCGATGCCGATCACAGGACGATCGGCGTCTTCGAGCAAGGCGGTGAACCCGCTCTTCTGCCAGGTGTTGAGGAAGGACCCACCCCAGCCGTGGACCAGGAGGACAGGTGTTGACATGGCGGCACACGCTAGTCCCGCCCGCGAGTCCGCAGAAACGCCGTAGCCTCTGGATCGCCGTTTGCCAGGCGGCTCTGTGACACGAGGTATCCCGACATGCGAGCCCGACCATGCGTTTCTTGAACGAGACCCCGCCGTACGACCTCACCTACAGCGACGTCTTCATGGTCCCGAGCCTGTCGTCGGTGCCCAGCCGTTTCGACGTCGATCTGAGCACGCCCGACGGGCTCGGCACCACGATCCCGGTGGTGGTCTCGAACATGACCGCCGTCGCCGGACGGCGGATGGCAGAGACGGTGGCGCGTCGCGGCGGTCTCACCGTGCTGCCCCAGGACATCCCGCTCGATGTGATCGCGACCGTCGTCGAGTTCGTCAAGTCCCGCCACCCGGTGTACGAGACGCCGATCACGCTGTCCCCGCAACACACCGTCGGCGATGCGCTGGGCTTGATCCACAAGCGCTCCCACGGCGCGATCGTGATCGTCGACGACGAGAACAAGCCGGTCGGCATCTTCACCGAGCACGACGCTGCGGGCTTCGACCGCTTCACCCAGCTGCAGAACGTGATGAGCCGTGAGCTGATCACCGTCTCGCCCGACGTGACGGCCGCCGACATCTTCGACCGTCTGTCCGGGCAGCGGCTCACCGTCGCCCCCGTGGTCGACGACGACGGACGGCTGCTCGGCTGTGTGACTCGCAAGGGAGCATTGCGCAGCACCATCTACCGCCCGGCGCTCGATGCCAACCAGCAGCTGATGATCGCCGTCGCTGTCGGCATCAACGGCGACCCGGCCACCCGAGCCAAGGCGCTGCTCGCGATGGGCGTCGATGTGCTCGTCATCGACACCGCCCACGGCCATCAGACACGCACCCTCCGCGCGATCGAGGAGGTCCGTGCGGTCGCACCGAATGTACCGATCGTTGCCGGCAACGTCGTCACCGTCGAGGGCACTCGGGCACTGATCGAGGCGGGGGCCGACATCCTCAAGGTCGGTGTGGGCCCCGGCGCAATGTGCACGACGCGCATGATGACCGGCGTCGGCCGCCCACAGTTCTCGGCGGTGCTCGAGTGCGCGTCCGAAGCCAGCCGCCACGGCAAGCACGTGTGGGCCGACGGGGGAGTGCGCTACCCGCGCGACGTGGCTCTCGCGCTCGCCGCCGGCGGCGCCAGTGTCATGCTCGGCTCGTGGTTCGCCGGAACGTACGAGTCCGCCGCCGACACGCTGCGGTCTCCGGACGGCCGTCTCTACAAGGAGAGCTTCGGCATGGCCTC
>JANXUX010000262.1 GCA_025351965.1 Actinomycetes bacterium
CCGACGTCGGGCTGAAGGCGTTGGGCATGGACCACGGCAACCCGTCGATCATGACGGTGGACGCGACGCCCGGCGTGGTGTGGTTCTGCAGCGACGAGCACCTGACGTTCACCGCAATGGCGGGCGTGGGGGTCGGCGACCGGGTGCTGGTGGTCCCCGCGCACATCGATCCGACGATGGCGATGCACGAGGTCGCCTGGCTCGTCCGCGACGGCGAGGTCATCGACCGTTGGCCGATCGATCTCCGCGGCTGGTGACCGCGTCGGCTGGTGACCCCGTCGGCTGGTGACCGCCCGGTCAGCGCAGCGCAGCGACCAGGGCGCGAAAGGCGCGACCGCGGTGGGAGATCTCGTTCTTCTCGGCTTCGCTCATCAGCGAGAACGTACGCCCGTCGGCGCCAGAGGGGATGAACACCGCGTCGTACCCGAAGCCGCGTGTCCCCTGCTCGGACTCGGCGATCGTGCCCTCGCACACGCCCTCGACGGCCAGCTCGGTGCCGTCCGGCCAGACGATCATGGCGACCGTCTTGAACCGTGCCGTGCGGGCCGCTGCCGGTACGCCTGCCAGGACGTGCAGCATCTTGGCCCGGTTGTCGGCATAGCTGCAGCCCTCACCGGCGAACCGGGCGGTGTGCACGCCAGGGGCCCCGTCGAGTGCATCCACCTCGAGCCCGGTGTCGTCGCTGATCGCAGGCATGCCGGTCGCGGCGCAGATCGCGGTCGCTTTCAGCCGGGCGTTGCCGGCCAATGTGTCGGCGTCCTCGACCACGTCGGGGATCTCCACCGGTCGCGGCAGGAGCTCGACCAGGCCGTCGAGCAGCGCGGCGATCTCGGCGACTTTGTCCGGGTTGGCGGATGCACAGACGAACTGGTCCATGTCGAGGGATCGAGGCTCAGCGACCGAGCGTGCGGAACTCGGGCGGCGTCGCGATCATCTCGGCCTGCAGAGTCATGATCTCCTCCAGGCCACCCTCGGCGAGGGCCAGCAGCTGATCGAGCTGACCCCGGCTGAACGGCGCGCCCTCGGCGGTGCCTTGGACCTCGACGAACTGGGCCTCGGCCGGTCCGGCGAGCCGCTGGAGCATGACGACGTTCATGTCGACCTCGGCCCGACTGTCCTCGATGTACGGGAGGTCGAGCACCGGCACACCGTCGACCACACCGACGCTGATCGCCGCGCAGTACGAGTGCAGCGGGAGCGCGCTGATCGCCTTGTTCTGCACCAGCCGGGTCAGCGCATCGTGCAGCGCGAGGTAGCCGCCGCAGATGCTCGCCGTGCGCGTGCCACCATCGGCCTGGAGCACGTCGCAATCGACCACGACCTGACGCTCGCCGAGCAGGCGCATGTCGCACGCAGCCCGCAGCGAACGACCGATGAGGCGCTGGATCTCGACGGTGCGGCCACTCTGCTTGCCCTTCGCGGCCTCGCGGCCGACGCGCTCGGGTGACGAGCCGGGCAGCATCGAGTACTCGGCGGTGACCCAGCCCTTGCCCTTGCCCTTCATCCAGCGCGGGACGTCCTCGTCGATGCTCGCGGTGCAGAGCACGCGGGTCTTGCCGAAGCTGACGAGCACGCTGCCGGCTGCCATCTCGGTGAAGTCGCGCTCGAACGACAGCGGGCGCAGCTGATTGGTTTCACGGCCATCCGGGCGCGACATGGAGTCTCCTTCGATCGGCCGCAGAGCTCGTGCTCGGTCAGGGCCGCTCGCACGCTACCGGTCGACAGCCCCGCCGACCGGATGCTGGTCACCGGCTTGCTCGTGAGCGACGCCGTGATGAAGCGGAGGGATCCACGCCTCGGCCTCGGACAGCTCGGGCCCGAACAGCCGGCGGCCGAGGTCGGCGAACCAGCCGATGTCGCCGCTCGACAGGAACTGGTGCTCGGCGATGGTGCCACCCGTGGCCCTCGTGACCGCACGCTCGCGCAGTAGGCCGAGTTCGGCGAGCTGGTCACGTGCCGCAAACGCCGTCTCATCAGCGCTGCTCACCAACGTCACCGACGGTCCCATCGCCTGGCCGATGACCCGGGCGAGGTACGGGTAATGGGTGCACCCGAGCAGCAGCGTGTCGACGCTCGCGGCCTTCACCGGGGCGAGCATCCGGTCGGCCAGGATCGCGATCTCGTCGCCGCTCGTCTGGCCGCGCTCGACGAACTCGACGAACCCAGGGCAGGCCGCAGTGGTCAGGACCACCGGCACCCCGGTGTGTGCGACCGCCCGGTCGTAGGCACCGGACATCACCGTGCCGACCGTGCCGATCACGCCGACGCGACCGCTGCGCGTCGCCTTGACGAGCGCACGAGCGCCCGGTTCGATGACGCCGATGACCGGCACCGGCAGCTCTGCGGTGAGATCGTCGAGCGCGGCGGCGGAGGCTGTGTTGCAGGCCACCACCACGGCCTTCGCGCCGAAGTCCTTGACCAGGCTCCAGGCAAGCTGGAGTGCGTACTCGCGCACCTCGCTCTGCGGCTTCGAGCCGTAGGGGTAGCGGCCGGTGTCGCCGATGTAGACGACGTCCTCGTCGGGGAGCAGGTCGATCAACGCGCGGGCCACCGTGAGCCCGCCGAAACCAGAGTCGAACATGCCGATCGGACGATCCATAGTGCACTGCACCTTACGCCACGGTGCACCGCGCCCGGGTTCGGCGCCCAGTAGCGTCGTCCGTCGTGCTCACCGCCACGCTGCTCGCGCTGGGTGCCGCCGTGCTGCACGCCGGCTGGAATCTGGCGGTGAAGCAGACCCGCCACGACCGGTTCATCGCGCTCTGGGCCCAGTTCGGCATCGGTGGCGTGATCGCCTTCGTGGTACTCGCCGCGACCGGGGGGATGCCGTCACAGGGATGGAAGTGGGCGGTGCTGTCCGGCTGCGTACACCTGCCCTACTGCTTGCTGCTCAGCCGTGCGTACGGCAAGGGCGACTTCTCCCAGGTGTACCCGATCGCTCGCGGCAGCGGCGCGTTCCTCGCTGCCATCGGAGGCATCGTCCTGCTCGGCGACGACGCCAAGCCATGGACGATTGTCGCCATCGTCACGATCGCGTGCGGCCTGGCGATCCTCGCCGGACGAGCCCGCGGACCCTCGGTCATCACGGCCCTCGGGGTCGGTGTCTCGATCGGCGCGTACACGCTGTTCGACAGCGAGGGATCGCGCATGACTCAGATCGCCGGGTCCGACATCGTCCACGACGTCGGCTACGGCCTCGCCACGGCGATCATGACCGCCGTCTCGCTGACCGTGTACGGGGTCGCGACCCGGCGCGTGCCCGACGTGCGCGCGGCGCTGCGCATCGACTGGGCCAAGTTCACCCTCGCCGGCATCGCCTCACTCGTCACCTACACCCTCGTGCTCGTCGCGGTGCGCTACGCATCGGTCGGGTACGTCGCTGCCCTGCGTGAGTCGAGCGTGGTTCTCGCCGCGCTGATCGGGTGGAAGCTCCTCGGCGAGGGCAACGCCCGCCGGCGATTGACCGCGACGTGCGTCGTGCTCGCCGGGTTGATCCTGCTCGTCACGTTGGGCCGCTGATCGGCCGGTCTCGCTCAGGTGCCGGTCGCCGCCCGGGCGTTCTCGATGTCCTGCTTGAGCTGTGTCACGAGCGAATCGATGCCGTCGAATTTGCGCTCGCTGCGCAGGAAGTTGCTGAACCGGACGTGAGCGGCCTCGCCGTACAGTTCGCCGTTGAAGTCGAGCAGGTGTGCTTCGAGCAGCGAGTGATCGGCGTGCTCGTAGAACGTCGGCCGGCGACCGAGGTTGATCGCGCATGCGTGCGTCTCCCCGCCGGCACGGACATAGGTACCGGCGTACACACCGTCGGCGGGCAGGCACACCTTGTTCGGGACCTCGACGTTGGCCGTCGGGAACCCGAGCAGGCGACCGCGCTCGTCGCCGTGCACGACGGGACCCCGGGCCTCGAACGGACGACCGAGCATCTCTGCGGCGAGCTCGACCTGGCCGCCGGCGAGGGCGCGACGGATCGCGGTGGAGCTGATCGGCTCGCCGACGCCGTCGGCACGGGCGACGAGCTCACGCGGCGAAACCTCGAAGTCGTGGATGGCTCCGAGTTCGCGGAGCAATCCGACGTTGCCGGACCGCTGGCGGCCGAAGTGGAAGTCCTCGCCGACCACGATCGTGCGCGTCGCCAAGCAGCGCACGAGCACCCGCTCGACGAAGTCGGTGGCACTCTCGAACGACTGCTGCTCGTCGAAGCGGACGAGCACTGTTGCGTCGACTCCGGTCTCGGTGAGCAGCTCCAGCTTCTGATCCAGGTCGGTGAGCAGGTTGGGTGCCGACTCGGGACGCACGACGCTGGCCGGGTGACGATCGAAGGTGACGACGACCGATCGACAGCCCTGCTCGGACGCAATCCGGCGGACATCGTCGATGACCGCCCGGTGGCCGAGATGGACCCCGTCGTATGCGCCGATGGTGATGACGGAACGTTGGCCTGGCCACGGCGACTCAGAGAGATCGGTGATCACCTGCACGGCCGGAGACGTTACAGGCAGCGGCGGTCGGGGCGACAGTGGACATCGAGAGTCACATCGGTGACTCGCTCATCGACGCAGGAACCGGGCGCAATCCGCACTGAGTTGAGCGTGCCGTGAGTTGGTGCTCAGTGGCCCGTGGAGGTGTACTCGTAGCCGTAGCCGTACCCGTACCCGGTGCCGCCGGCGAGCTCGCTGGCCTTGGCCCGGTTGACCACGAAGCCGATCAATGGCGCCGACACCTGCTCGAGCAGGCGGACCGCCTCGGCGACCTGGGGCGCCTTGGTCCGACCCAGCTGGGTGACCAGGATGACGGCGTCGACGTGGCGCGACAGCGAAACGGAGTCGTTGATTGCGACAACGGGAGCGGAGTCGAT
>JANXUX010000030.1 GCA_025351965.1 Actinomycetes bacterium
GGCACAGTGTTGCCCAGAGCTAGAACGCCGACGAGCGGCCGCCCGAATTCCGATCGAAGGCCCAGGTAAGGCGCAGCGGTGATCACACAACCCTACAGAGGTTGAAAAGGCCAGGGCGCAGCAGGCGCTATCGAGAAGTCTGCCGGCCACCGAACGCTCGACCATCCTGCAGCGTGGGCGCGACGGCGCACTCCTCGATCCATCGGTCGACGTCGTTAGGGTCGAAGCGAAGCAGGTGACCCCACTTCACGAACGGAATTCTGCGCTCGCCCACGAGGCGACGCATGTGCCGCACGGACACTCCGAGGCGTTCCGCTACCTGGTCGATGTTCATGAGCGCCGGCCGAACCGTCGCTGAAGCCGACTGATCCACTGGGTGCCTCCTCCACTCGAGTTCTGTACCCACCCACAGAGGTCGAAGTCGGCAGGGCGCAGCGCGGTTGCATGCGCTTTGGTCGACAATTGCTGGGCCTCGGGGCCTGTGCGCGACCAGATCACCCGCCTGCTCGATGCTGCTGCGAACTGACACACTCGCTATCCGTTGCGAATCGCGGATCTGGTCACTGGTCCACGGGAGCGGCCATCGCAAAGTAGCGTGTCCCATCATGAGCGCTGCCGGCGACACCTTGACCGCCGACGACTGGAAACGACCAGTCCGGTTTAAAGGGAGAATCGCGACGATTGGGTACGAAGGACGGAGCATCGATGAATTCATCTCTCTTCTCGTCGCCGCCAACGTCGACATCCTCGTCGACGTACGCGAGCAAGCCATGTCGCGCCGCAAAGGGTTCTCGAAGAAGGCGTTGACCGCCGCCGTCGAAGCGGCCGACATCGCGTACCGGCACGAGCCCGTCCTCGGGAACCCGAAAGCGAATCGTGAATCGTTTCGTGCCGGTAGCGAGATCGCACGGCAGAAATTCCTCGCTCATCTGAACAACGGCAGCCGCGCCATGTACGACGAGATCGTCGACCTCGCCCGGACGAACGTCGTCGCGCTGGTGTGCTTCGAACGGGCGCACGACCATTGCCACCGGTCGTGCATTTCAGGGCAGGCACAGAGCGAACATCCGAGCCTGTTGGTCGAACGGCTGTGACCTACTTCGGCGGGTAGTAGACGCCGAGAACCATGAACTGGTCGGGGAACCGCTTCTGGTTGCCGACGAAGAACACGGTGTTCAACTTGGGTGCGCATAGCTCGTCGAGCCATTTGGTGCGGATGGCGGCGTTCACGTCCGCATACATGTGACGCCACCGCCGGTAGGCCTGACCGAGTTCATGGTCGATGATTTTCAGCCGGCGTGGCTCCGGTTCGTCGTCGTACCGGACCAGGTAGTGAACGTCGATCGGGATTTGTTCGAGCGGATCCTGCGCTGTCTCGTCGAGAGAGAACAAATCACCCTGCGCTGCGGCCGCTTGCGCTTTCGTCGCTGCCGCCGCTAGCTCTTTGGCAGACCTGCTCGTGATTAGCAAGTCGAGGACCTCACCGCTTCGCACCGCTGCCAGCGATGTCCTGCCGGTGGCTTGTGCACGTTCGACCTGGGCCATGGTGTCGACGATCAGCGGCTCGACGACGGGCCGGCGCATCCGCCAACCATGATCGGGGGTCAGCGATCCGATCTTCTTGAACGCATCGAGGTTCGGCGCCCACGACTCGGGTCTCGAATCATGCGTCGATTTTGCGACTGATATCTCGAGCTCGTCCCATTTGTGGATCTGGCGGTCTTTTGGAAGATTACGACGCTGAAACGGAAAGAGCCGCACCCATTCCGGTTGCATCAGACTGTCGGTACGGATGCCTGCAACGCAGACAACCTCGCCGAGCGCGCTGCTGATGACCGGGTAGGCAATCACAGTGATTGCCAGTCTGATCGTCTGCCGAGTGTTGCCGATCTCTGCCAATAGCTGCCGCCCCCTGACCGTCCTGGTCGTCGACCGTAGCCGGAGTAGCCGCAATGGTCGGCCAAAACGTTCGGCCGTCCGTTCGAGATTTACGAATTCGCCCGAGTCGCCGCTTGATGACATGCAGGGTCAGCACCGACGACGGTGCGTCGCCCCACCGCCAGACCGGGCGCATCGGTCCATACATCCCAGCCATCAAGCGCCGGGCGATGATCGCGCAGATCGCCAGAACAGCGAGCGGCATACCGAACACCTGACCAACGACGGCACCATTTCAGATCGCCAGCAGGGCCGTCGCTCCCGCCTCGCGACGGCCGAGTCCGCGATCGCTGTGCGACAGTAGGGCGTGTCGTTGAACCCGCCAACGCAGTATAGGACTGATGCGAACCTTCGGGCCCGCCAACGGATCTGGGAACATCAACAGCCGTCGTTCGATCTCGTGTCGTGGGTGCTTCGCATCGCCGGTCTCGACATGCCTTCGTCGGCTCGTGTGCTCGACGTCGGTTGTGGCAACGGCGCCTATGTCCGCCGCCTCAACAACCTCGACATCAAAGTCGTCGGGTGCGATCTCTCAGCAGGGATGCTTGCCGCCGCTGCAGCGGTCGCACCAGGCTCGTGCTTCGTGCAAGCCGACGTGGTTTGTCTGCCGTTCCCGGCGGACTCCTTCGACTTGGTCCTGGCGCCACACATGCTGTATCACGTCGACGACCGTCGGTCGGCTGCCGCCGAACTGCGACGAGTTATCCGACCCGGCGGGCGATGCCTTG
>JANXUX010000320.1 GCA_025351965.1 Actinomycetes bacterium
ACTCCAGCCAGACGCGGAACTCGTGCGAAGCGCGAAGAAAGATCGGCTCGCCGTCGAACACGCCGATGAGCCTACGTCTGCGCCCGCACGACGACGGCCGACCATGTTCCTCAACGCCGGTTTCGCCACGCGCCCGATGCGTAGATATGCCGGTGATCCTGTTGTCTCGGTGGCTTGCTGTTGCAGGCTTTCGGGACGGACTGGAAGGAGATCGTCTTGGATCGTTGGTCACCGTGTCTCGTGGAGGGTTCTGCGGCCGAGATCACGCTCGGTCATCGGCTCGTTGATGACTATTTGGAGTTGGTTCAGGCGAGGCGCTCGCGGTCGGCCGCATCCCGCGGCCAGGGCACAACGCCTGTTGCGGCGACCAACTCGTCGTACGCGCGAAGGTGGGCTTGCCGCCGCTCCCCGTCGTGTACCAGCGCGCGTGTGAGGTGATATGTCAGCACGCTCGGTGATGCCTCGTTGGGTGGGGTGCTCGGTTCGCACTGGTCCAGCTGGGCCTCTGCCTCAGCGGTCCTCCCGAGTTCATACAGCACTCGTGCTCGCCGCCGATTCGTGGCGTTCGAGAGGGCGTCCGACTCGGGAGGGTACTGGTCGAGGAGATCGAGGGCGCGGCCGGGCTGATGGGCCAACAGCAAGGCGTCGACGGCAATCATCAGCAGTTCTGCGCTCATGGCATGGAGGTTCCCGGACCGAGCGAGGTTGTCGGTTGCGACACGGACTGCGTCGTCGAGTCGTCCTTCGCGCACGGCGAGCTGGGCCAGCGCCATGTGCGCCGGATATTGCAAGTTGCTGCCGAAGGGCAGCGTGAAGAAGATGCCTGCAAGTTCGCGCGTTCGTGACAGGTCGCCGCTGTCTGCGGCGCTCACGAGCGCGTGGCACAGCCATGCTTGAAACATCGGGTGTTGTGGTCCACCACAGCTTTCGAGCCCGGTTTCTGACATTCGGCGGAAACTGGCAGGGTCGATCCATCGATCGGCCACCCGGCGACCGTCGGCCACCAGGTACGTCAGGTGGGCCGCTCGAACCCAACCGCAAAACGGGGCCTCGCCGGCGGCTTCAGCACGGGCGATCTGCTCGGTGAGGACAGCGGACCGTTCCTGCAGTTCGCGCGGCTCGCCCAAGAGGGGGCTTGGCGGACGAACTAGGGCGCACTCTTGCAGCACCATCACTTCGACTCTCGGGGAGCCGTGGGCGCGGACGTCGGTGAGGAGCTGGGTGAGCGAGGCAGGGTCGCGTTGGATTGCGAACCAAGACAGACTGAGCCGGGCGGCGAGACGGAACTCTTCGACTGCGTTCGTTGTGCGTTCGAGGAGTCGTGTCATCAACTGAGCGCCGCGTTCGGGATCGTTGTGCTCGACCCACAACGTGTTGAGGTGCAGAGCGCATTGCAGTGCGGTGTCGGGGTCTGTTGCTTCGAGGTGGTCGAGGGCGACCAGTGCGTCTGCACGCCCGATGAGGGTCTCGGCGAGCCATTCGAGGTCTGCTTCGGTGTTGTGTTTGGTTCGGGAGCCGTGTTCGGCCCAACGAAAGTGGTAGCGGGCGTGGCGCTCGACAAGGTCGGTGCGTTGTGTTTCGCTCCACGTCCGACGCACGTGTTCTCGCACCGGGACGAGCAGGGCGAACCGGGGTTCGGTGCCGTCATCGGCGACAGCGCGCGCCAGGCCGGCGTTCAACAAGTCAGTCATCGGCGCAAACGTGGCCGCCTCGGCGATCTGCGCTACGTCGGCCACCGCCGCGAACGTCGCCGGGCCCTCGAACACGCTGAGAATGTCGAGAACATGACGAGCAGACGGTTCGAGGTGATCCACACTCCAGGCCAAGACCGCAGTCAGGTCCTGCTGTCGCCGTTCGACTCTGCCGGTGGTGTCGACGAGACCATCGAGGGTGGACTCCAGAGCTTGACGCACACTCGCGACGGATTGGAACCTGAACCGTGCCGCAGCCAGCTCGAGCCCGAGCGGGTGACCATCCAACAGCACGGTGATCGCTGCCAGATGTGCAGCGGTGGCCCCATCCAGGGTGAGGGAAGGTCGATGGCCGCGTGCCCGCTGCAGAATGAGTGCACCAGCCGGCGATGCTGTCAGCGCCTGCTCGTCGTTCACCAGCCCGGACGGTGTCGACAACGGCTCCAACGCGATCACCGTCTCCCCGGGGACACCCACCGGTATCCGGCTGGTGACGAGCCATGCCACGTTGGTCAGCTCACGTCGCTGTTCGTCGAGTACACGTCCGAGGCCGGAGATCTGCTCGCAGTTGTCGAGTACCAGCAACATCGACCCTGCCTGGCTGGCCCCGAGGATGCTGTCCCACGGCGGCGTGCCCGAATCGAGGCACCCGGCCGCCAACGCCACCGCCGTGCCCACATCGGCGCCCTCGGTCACCGCAGCAAGATCGACAAACACGACACCACCGGGAAAGCCAGCGATTGCTCGATGTGCCGCCGCCACCGCGACCGTCGTCTTGCCCGTGCCGCCAGGGGCCGTCAGCGAAACCACACGCCCCACCCCCATCGAGGCAGCGAGACGGTCGAGAGTCGCCGACCGACCGGTGAACCCGTCGATGACCGGTGGAGCCTTCGCCGTCAACGCCGACGACAGCGGCGGAAACCGCTCGACCCCGCCGCCCAACAGATCGACCTGGTGCACCTCCACCGGGTCCGGCACATCACGCAAACGGTGAGCACCGAGCCGGGTCCAGCACACATCGACCGCCTCCGCATCCCCGACGCCACCGGCCAACGTCTGACCCGGGTGGGCGAGGCCACGCAATCGCGCACAGCGGTTGACCACCGTCCCGAACACGTTGCCGTTGTGCACCAGCACCTCACCCGCGTCGACCGCCGCCCGAATCCGAACCTGAACCCCTCCAGGCCAGCGCTCCTCGGCGAGAGCCGCCCGAGCCGCGACCGCCGCGCGTGCCGCCCGAGTCAACGCACCGGCTCCCTCGAACACGCCCAAACGAGCATCGCCCTCGCCCTGATCCACAGGCAGCCACCCATCATGAGCCACGACTGCGCCTTCGACCAGCTGATGATGACGGGTCAACACGAACGGCATCGACTCCGAATGCCGCTGCCACATCGATGTCGACCCGACCATATCCGTCAACAAAATCGCCACCGACCTGGTCACCGCCCCCGACAAATGACCGTGATCGCCCGCCTCCACCGACCTGACCATAGCCAGATGACGCGCACCGGTATAGCAGGACCAGCGGCAACGGCCACCCGGTCGCACCCGCCAACCGCTCATACCGACGTGTCCGCTCGGGGTGTCTGAATCGGCCTGGGATCCGCAGAGCCTCCATCGAACCGAAGCCGATTCAGCCTGTGAAGCGTCCCTTCCAGCAAACGCTCGGCCGTCGCCGGGCTGATGGATCAGCTGAACTACTCGACCGGTGTTGACGTACTCGCACAGTGCGGGTCGAGGTACGCGAAGCAGGTCGCCCATTCGCAGGACCGGCAGGCCTTCGAGCCCGCCGCTCTTGGTGTACTGCGCCGCCATGGCGTACGCCTTCGAGCGGCCACCGCGCAACACGCGAGCGGCCTCTTCGACGGTCATCAGGAGCGGCATCGCGCTCCATTCATCGATGGGTTCGGGCACAGCGCACCTCCTACGAACACATGCCTCGCGAAATCGGGTTTCGTGACGCAGTGCATCCACAACCGGCGTCGGTTCGTTTGCGAACGGGGACCGATCTCGCCTTCGAGGAGATACAGAGGGAGAAGCTGCGCAAGCGCAGCAGGGGGCCTACGCCGGCGTGTGCGAGATGCGGTCCACGATCGCCCGCCGGCTCTGGGGGAGCGCGTGTGCGTAGACCGTCATCAACATCTCCGGACTGTGTCCGAGGATGTCGGCGATCGACCGGAGCTCCCCGATGTCCTTGGCGTTGTTGA
>JANXUX010000326.1 GCA_025351965.1 Actinomycetes bacterium
AACGACCGACCCGACCAAACGGCGCCGCACCTGACCCACCGCTAACCTCCCGAGACAGGAAGCAACCCGACCCCACGACCGCGAGTCTCGTTGATCACAGAACGCGACTTTCGTAGATCGCCCACACCTGCGGCGGTGACCAAGGTGTTGGAATCGTTAGCCCGGAACGATCCGATGTTGATGATGTTCGTGCGTCTCGCTGCGACCACCGGCGCCCGGCGCGGCGAGATCCTCGGGCTGTCATGGGCAGATGTTGACCTTGCTCACGGAAGGGTCCGGCTCGTGCGCGGGTTGATCGACGCGGCTGGTGGCCCAGTGCTGCAGGACCGTAAGACGAAGAACGCCAACTGTGTGGATCTCGATACCGAAACAGTCGAGCTGTTGCGAACGCATCGCGAGCAGTGCTCGGAGCGTGCAGCCGCCAGGGGAGTTCCGGTGGCGGGTTGTCCGTTGTTCTCGACGGCGGACGTGATGGTGTCGTGGAAGCCGAACTGGGTGACAAAGCGGTTCGCTGTTGCGTTGGGTCAGGCTGGTGTCGAACATTTCCGTTTGCATGATCTGCGTCATTTCGTAGCGACACAGTTGCTGGCGTCTGGTGTTGGTCTGCCGGTCGTGTCGGCGCGTTTGGGGCATGCGCGCTCGTCGACAACTTTGAACGTGTACGCAGCGTCGATGCCAGCATGGGACCGGGCCGCGGCAGAGATGCTCAGCACCCTGTTACGCGCAAGCTGAACGTTCGCGGGCCGGCCAACGATGAGGTTGGTGCCACTGTCAGGTGCATCCCTCGTCTCGCGATGCGAGAGGCGTTCAGGCGGTCTGTTGGAGGCGGTATTCGCGCACAACGGTCGGCGCGTGTCCGCTGGCGGGTTCCTGATCGCCGTGTAGAACATCAGGGTCAAGGTCGATTCCGTTTGACCAGCAGACGGTCCCGGCGGTGGCGTCGACGGTGACTTGGCTGAAAGCAGTGTCGTTATCGATAGTTGACAGGATGCCGGGGAGCGCTCCTGCGAAGTCGATCTCTCGGACTAGGCCGTCAGCGAAGACCACGCGAAGTAGGCGGGCGCCGAGATGCTTGACCTCAGTGACGCGAACGAGAACCTCCATGTCTGCCATCCTACTGCAGAGGCTCGATGCTCGACAGCGGTGCTGGCGTCTGTGCGAGGAGCCAGTTTCGGTGAAGTTCGGTTTCGTGAAGTGTGCGCCACTGCTCCACGAGGCCCGCAGCAGTCTTCGGTAGGCCGCCGCGGATGATCGACCCGTCGTCAACGCCGATGATCGCTTCGTGCTCTGCGTAGATCGCGTGGAAGTGGGGAGGGTTGTGGTCGCTGAAGTACATGTAGATGACAATTCCATAGAACTCGCTGAGCCGTGGCACCACGTCAACCTACGCGCCGAAGCCAAATTTGCAGTCGCATGTAGAGAGATGGGCACCCAACGGACCGTTCAAGGACGCTGGTCACTCGATGACATCCGGGTCGCATGCCGCAGGCCCGGATAGCGCGCGTGCGATGGTAGACCGGTATACGAACTAGACGGAACAGACGGATTTCCCGGACGGTTTTCCGGACTGTGGAGTACTACAGCGCAGTAGACGGACTGTACGGACGGTGACCACAACCTTTTGCCAAGGTGAGGGTCGCGAGTTCGAATCTCGTCATCCGCTCCAAGAAACACCCGGTCAGCGGCCCTACAAGGGCCGCTGACTTGCGTTTTCGGGCTGTCGTGCCCATGAGATGCCCATTGCGTGCCCATGGCCTTCGCGTAGCGAGTCGTCGTTCAAGGTGTTCAGATTCCTGCCCGATGTTTTGCTATGGGAAAGCGTGGGCGAGCGATTCAACCGGCGGGGTCGATGCGGCAAAGGACGCCGGGTTCGTGGGAGTTGCGTGCCTACGCCGGTGTTGACGCGTTAACAGGCAAGGTCCGTTACCGGACACGCACCGTGCGAGCTTCGAAAACAGGGGCTGCCAAGGCGTTACGGGAGTTGGTCGCCTCGGCGCAGGCCGGTCCGGCGTTCGGTGCTCAGGCATCATTCGCGACGGTGCTCGACGCGTGGATCGCTGCCAAGGAGCCTCGGTGGTCGAAGAGAACGTTGCGCGAAACCAAATCGATTGTTGGTCATCATGTCCGCCCTCGTCTCGGTGGGGTA
>JANXUX010000353.1 GCA_025351965.1 Actinomycetes bacterium
CGGTCGTCGAATTCCAGCCGTAAGGCGCGGCTCATGATCGCGTGCATCTCGTACAGCGCGGTCACGTAGGTCAACTCGAGGATCTGCTCATCGGACAGATACGACTGCAGTCGCTCGAACAACTCGTCCGACACTCGGCCGTTCTCGCCGACGAGTTGGTCGGTGTAGGCCAACACCACCCGCTCCTGGTCGTCGAACTCCGCTGAGATCGACCAGTTTGCGATCGCAGCGATCTTGGCCTCGCTCATGCCGAGTGTACGACAGGACTTGCAATGCTGGGAGAAGACGAACTGGCTGCCGCGGAGCCAGCCCGCACGCGTCTGGCCGAGCTCGCGGAGCACGGATGGAACGAGCCGGTCCGGGCTGCGGTACAACGCGATGCCTTGGACTGCGTGGCGGAGCACATCGGGTGACAGCGCGAACACGGTCCACCAGTCGCCTGGCGTGCCGGTGGCGGTGCCGGGTTCGGCGACCGGGTCCCGATCACCGAACAACTGGTCGTACATCCGCAGCGTCAACGCATCGTCGGTCTCGTTCCGGCTGACCTGGCGAAGTCGTGGCATCGTGAGCTCCTGTACTGGTCGGTCGGGCTGGGTCGGGGGCTTCCCGGCGGTACAACTCTGTCACGTGCCCGATGATGTCTGCGGCCGGCGGGTCGCTGCGATCGGTTACGTTGCATCTGAGCGTGCTGTTTGCTTGCCGATCGAGGTGAGGGTGCCGATGTCAGATCACATCCCAGAAGCCGGCGGCGAGCCACTTCGGCTGCGCATCCCGGAACCAGTCGCCCGTCCGGGTGACCCACCAGCGTTCCGCGATCTGCACATCGACCGGGCCGGCGAGGTGCGGCGCCCACCCATCGACGTTGCGGCCGCGGACATCATCGATCTCGGTGCCGACATGATCCGCGTCCTCGACGTGCGTGGTGAGGCGGTTGGCCCGTGGGCAGGCACGCTCGGTGCCGACGAGCTCCGTGCTGGTCTGCGCGACATGTTGACCGTGCGTGCGTTCGATGCTCGGATGCTGCGCGCCCATCGCCAGGGGAACACGTCGTTCTACATGCAGTCCCTCGGCGAGGAGGCGGTGTCGTGTGCGCACCGTCGGGCCCTCGATCCGCGCGACATGTGTTTCCCGACCTATCGGCAGCAGGGCCTGCTGATCACAGCCGGCTATCCGCTCGTCGACATGGTCAACCAGATCTACTCGAACAGCCACGATCCACTCAGGGGCAGGCAGCTCCCGGTGATGTACTCGTCGCAGGCAGCGGGCTTCTTCTCGATCTCGGGCAATCTCGGTACACAGTTCATCCAGGCAGTGGGTTGGGCGATGGCATCAGCGTTGTCGAGTGACACCCGGATCGCTTCTGCATGGATCGGAGACGGCGCGACAGCCGAGTCCGACTTCCACTCGGCGATGGTGTTCGCGTCGACCTACCACGCCCCGGTGATCCTCAACATCGTCAACAACCAGTGGGCGATCTCCACGTTCCAAGGCTTCGCCCGTGGTGACTCGGCGACGTTTGCGAGCCGTGGCCACGGATTCGGCATCGCGGCGCTCCGTGTCGATGGCAACGATTATCTCGCCGTCCACGCTGTCTCGTCGTGGGCCGCCCAACGCGCCCGCGCCAATCACGGTCCGACACTGATCGAGTGGGTCACCTATCGCGTCGGCGCTCACTCCACGTCGGACGATCCCACCGCGTACCGTCCGCAAGACGAACCGTCGACGTGGCCTCTCGGTGACCCGATCGAGCGGTTGAAGAACCACCTGATCCGAATCGGTGAGTGGAGCGACGAACGGCACCAGCAGTGCGCTGACGCGGTCGACGCCGTCGTGCGGGCTGCCGCGGAGGAAGCTGAGCGGCACGGCACCTTGCGCAGTGAGCACTCCGCGCCGTCCTCGATGTTCGACGACGTGTTCGCCTCGATGCCGGATCATCTCCGCCGCCAACGCGAACAGGCCGGCTACTGACATGGCGCGGATGACGATGGTCGAAGCAATCCGTGACGCACACATCGTTGCCATGGAACGCGACGAGAAGGTCGTTGTCTTCGGCCAAGACGTCGGCTACTTCGGCGGGGTGTTTCGCTGCACGCATGGCCTGCAGCAGCGATTCGGGAAGCATCGCTGCTTCGACTCACCCATCAACGAGAGTGCCATCGTCGGCGCAGCGATCGGGATGGGAGCGTACGGGTTGCGGCCCTGCGTCGAGATCCAGTTCGCCGACTACGTCTACCCGGCGTACGACCAGATCGTGTCCGAGGCAGCTCGACTGCGCCATCGTTCGGCGGGGGACTTCACTGCGCCGATCACGATCCGGATGCCGACCGGTGGTGGCATCTTCGGCGGTCAGACGCACTCGCAGAGTCCCGAGGCGATCTTCACCCACGTCGCCGGTCTGAAGACCGTCATCCCCTCCAATCCCTACGATGCCAAGGGCCTGCTGATCGCCTCGATCGAAGACGATGACCCGGTGATCTTCCTCGAACCGAAGCGCCTCTACAACGGACCCTTCGACGGGCACCACGAACGTCCGATCGTGCCATGGTCGGCCCATCCGTTGGGGGAGGTCCCAGACGGTCACTACACAGTTGCGCTGGGCACTGCCCGGATCCACCGAGCCGGGAACGATCTCACGGTGTTGACCTACGGCACGCTCGTCCACGTCGCCCAGGCCGCAGCGGAGGAGACCGGGATCGACGCCGAGATCATCGACCTGCGCAGCCTCGTGCCGCTCGATCTCGCCACGATCGTCGAGTCCGTGCGCAAGACCGGGCGCTGCATCGTCGCCCACGAGGCAACGCTCACGTCCGGGTTCGGGGCGGAGCTGTCTGCGCTGGTGCAAGAACACGCGCTGTGGTCGTTGGAGGCGCCGGTCGTACGCGTCACCGGCTGGGACACGCCCTACCCGCACGCCCACGAATGGAACTACTTCCCGGGCCCGGCGCGCCTCGGCGCCGCGATGCGGGCGACCCTTGATGCCCGATGAGAGGATTCGTATGACTGTCCGCACCATTCGCCTTCCTGATGTCGGCGAGGGAATTGCCGAGGCCGAACTGGTTGCATGGCACGTCGGCGTCGGAGATGTCGTCACGTCCGACACCGTGGTCGCCGAGGTCCTCACGGACAAGGCGACGGTCGAGATCTACGCACCCGTGGCCGGTACCGTCTCGTTCATCCGGGGCGAGCCCGGCGACGTGCTCGCGGTCGGCAGCGACTTCGTCGGTATCGACACCACAGAACCGAGCACCACCGGGCCGAGCGCCACCGAGCCGATCGCCACCGAGTCGCCCCCATCAGTGCCGACGTCGCCGAACGCCGTCGCCCGTGGCGCGCAGCCGACGGCCGCGCCAGCAGTACGCGACCGTGCCCGGACGCTTGCGATCGATCTCGACCGGATCGATCCCTCCGATCCGTCGGGGCGGATCACCCACGAGGATCTCGACCGGTACCTCATCGGCGCTACCAGAATTCCATCGTCGAGCGAGCGCACGACCGCCAGAGCTGCGACGACCGAGATCCCCGTGATCGGGATGCGCCGCAAAGTCGCTGAACGGATGACCGCAGCGTTGCGCATTCCGCACATCACCTACGTCGACGAGATCGACATGACGGCACTCGAGCACCTCCGTGCTTCGTTGGCGACGGAGCATCCGGACCGGGCGCGCCCGACGGCGATCCCATTCGTCGTCCGGGCGATCGTTCTCGGCGTCGCCGACCAGCCACATCTCAACGCCACATTCGACGACGAGGCCCGACCGGAGGTGTTGACGACCTACGGAGCGGTCCACGTCGGCATTGCGACCCAGACACCGACCGGCTTGATCGTGCCCGTGATCCGCGACGCCGAGTCGCTCGATCTCTGGGAGACGGCCGCTGAGCTCACCCGCGTCACCGCCGCAGCCCGCGACGGGAGCGCGAAGCGCAAGGAGCTCACCGGATCGACGATCACGATCACATCGCTGGGTGCGCTCGGCGGCCTGGTCACGACGCCGATCATCAACCACCCTGAAGTCGCCATCGTCGGCATCAACAAGATGCAGACGCGCCCGGTGTGGGACGGCACGTCCTTCCAGCCGCGTCGGATGATGAACCTGTCGTCGAGCTTCGACCATCGCGTCGTCGACGGTTGGGACGCAGCAACATTCATCCAACGGGTCAAGACGCTGCTCGAAGAACCTGCCCTGCTGTTCGTGTCGCGGGGTACGACCCGATGAGCTCGCCGGAAGAGATCGCCGTTCCGGCCCACCATCCGGGCGTGTCCGACCCGGTCTACCTGCAGCGCCGGGCCGCGATCGCTGCGGTGTCCGCCGACCAGTCGTGCGCCGTCGCGCCGTTCGTCGCCTACACCGCTGAGGAGGACTCTGTCTGGCGGACGGTGAGTGAGGCCCTGTCGATCCTGCACGCAGAGCTCGCGACCGACGAATATCGGGTCGGCGCCGCCGCCCTCGATCTGCCGTTGGATCGCGTGCCCCAACTCGCGTGGGTGTCGGAACGGCTCGAGAGCCTGACGGGTTGGCAGATCCGCGCCGTACCGGGGTTGGTACCGACACGGACCTTCTACGGCGCCTTGAGCGAGCGCACCTTCTTGTCGACCCAGTACGTCCGCCATCCTTCTGTGCCGTTCTATACGCCCGAGCCCGACATCATCCACGAGATGATCGGACATGCGAACGCGCTCGGCTCGCCCCGACTGGCAACCCTCTACGAGGCCGCGGGTCGGGCGAGCCGACGTGCCGTGAGTGATGCCCAGCTCGACGAGTTCAGTCGTGTGTTCTGGTTCACGATCGAGTTCGGAGTCGCCTGGGAACACGCTCGACTGCGGACCTATGGTGCCGGCCTGCTCAGTTCGTTCGGCGAGATCCAGGAGTTCCGTACGAGCACGCTGCGCCCGTTCGACATCTCCGTGATGGGGCAATCCGACTACGACATCACCAGGTTCCAGGACGTGCTGTTCGCGTCGCCCTCCTTCGATGTTGCCGAGGATCTGATGCTGGCGTACTTCGCCAGCTTCGGTACGGACTGAGTGGACTGTGCCTGCGGCGCCTCAGTGCGGTCGCGACCAGGACCAGGGATAGTCGGGATCGCTGATCGCGAGTGCAGCATCGGTGAGGCCGAGCGGGCTGAAGACGTCGATCATCACGGCTGTCTCCGCGGTGCGGTCGGCACCGACGCTCCGCTCTCGGCTCCCGGGTTGCGGGCCGTGGACGAAGCCAGCCGGATGCAGACTGATCGAGCCGACCCCGATGCCGGAACCGGAACGGCTGATGAAGTCGCCCGCCGAGTAGAAGAGCACTTCGTCGGTGTCGACGTTCGCGTGGTGGTACGGGACCTTCACGGCTTCTGGGTCGAAGTCGAGCAGGCGCGGCACGAAGCTGCAGACCACGAAACCCGTCGCAGCGAACGTCTGGTGCACCGGTGGAGGCTGATGGATCCGGCCGACGATCGGTTCGAAGTCGTTGATGTCGAGCGCCCACGGGTACAGGCAGCCGTCCCAGCCAACGACGTCGAACGGGTGAGTCGCGTGCACGTGCACCGACAGTCCGGCGCGGGTCCGGACGATGACTTCGACATCGGCGCCCTCGACGATGAGCGGCTCGTCGCCCGGACCGCGCTGGTCACGTTCGCTGAACGGTGATCCCTCCAGGAGCTGCCCGCCGGAGCTGGTGTAGCGAGACGGTACGTCGATGTGTCGTCGAGCGCTGATCACGAGCAGCTCGGCCGGTGCCGACGAGTCGACGACCCATCGATGTGTGGTGCACATCGGTACGACGACGTAGTCGCCAGCGGTGACAGCGAGGCGGCCGAACACACTCTCCAAGACGGCGACTCCGGATTGCACGTAGATCAGCTCGTCGCCGATGGTGTTGCGGTAGAGGGTGCTCGTGCCCGAACCGACGACGTGGGCGATCGAGACGTCGTCGTTGCCGAGCAGCGGTTGGCGGTCGATCACGCAGTCCCCTCGGCCGGCGCTGGTGGTCAAGGAGTGTGTACGAAGATGATGCGGCCGGAGCGGCTGATTCGGGTGATGGACGACGGCAGCCGACTCCACTGGCTCGATGCGAACGATGGCGCTCGGTGAGTGCCGGTGGTACAGCAGCGCGGACGCGCCGGCGAAGCCATCGGCACCCATCAACTCCTCGTGGGTGAGCCTTCCATCGACGGTGTGGATGGTGTGACGCTTGCGCGGCACGCAGCCGACGCTGCGGTAGTGGGGCATGTCATCCTCCTGGCTCGGTGTGGCCGACGCTCGCGTCGGGCCGTGGGGGATTGCGTGATGGCGTGGCCAGCACGGTTCCGGTCACTTCACCGAACCCGACGCGCCCGCTGCTGTCGTCGTCTCGGGAGCCGGTGCTGCAGTAGCCGCGCATCGTGACGGTGTCGCCATCGTCGAGGAAGGCGCGAGTCGAGCCGTCGGCGAGTGTGATTGGTTGAGTTCCTCGCCAGGTGAGCTCGATCATGCTGCCGCGTTCGCTGGCCGTCGGTCCGCTGACGGTGCCTGACCCGAACAGGTCGCCGGCGCCGGTGGTCGCGCCGTTCACGGTGATGTGCGCCAACTGCTGGGCGAACGTCCAGTACATCCCGGCGAAGTCGGTTTCGGTGATGCGCGTGCCGTTCAGCTCGACGTCAAGGTGCATGTCCAGCGCCCAGGGCCGTCTCGCGTGCAGGTAGGGGTCTGGCTCTGGTTGCTGGGCGGGAGGGTCGACCAGGAATGGCCGCAGCGCCTCGATGGTGACCACCCACGGTGAGATGCTGGTCATGAAGCTCTTGGCCAGGTTGGGTCCGAGAGGCTGGGACTCGAATCCCTGGATGTCACGTGCCGACCAGTCGTTGAGGAGCACGGCTCCGAACACGTGCTCGTCGGCCTCGTCCGGCGAGATTCGGGTTGCTCGTGGCCCGCCGACGAGGAACCCGACCTCCAGCTCGAAGTCGAGCGCAGCGGTCGGCATCAGCTGACCGACGCCGTCGGCGCCGGGGACGAGGCCTTCCGGCCGAGTCACCGGGGTGCCACTGACGGCGACCGTCCCGGCGCGACCGTGGTAGCCGACCGGAAGCTGACGCCAGTTGGCGAGCAGCGGCTCGGCATTGGGCCGCATGATGCGGCCGAGGTTGGTGGCGTGGTGGATCGACGAGTAGAAGTCGACGTAGTCGCCGATCGAGATCGGGAGCAGAACCTCGACATCGGCGAGCGCGTGCAGCCAATCAGCACGCTCGGGACCGCTGAGCACATCGGCTGCGCGCGAGCGGACGTCGCGGCCGGCCCTCGATGCCATCAGTTGGTTCAGGGTCGGCTGCGAGGTGAGCGCCGGCGCGATGCCTGCCGCAACGAGATCGAGCGCATGATCGCCGATGCGTATGACGGCTCGCGGCGACATCCCAGCGGGTCGGAGCGGTCGGACGATGCCGAACGGCAGGTTGTCGAAGGAGAAGTCCGATCCGGGCGGGACCCTGACCCACGTCATCACGAGCTCGACGTGTCAGAGGTTGCCACGACGGTCCTGGTCGCGCTCGATCGCCTCGAAGAGGGCCTTGAAGTTGCCTTCACCGAAACCCTGCGCACCGTGCCGTTCGATGATCTCGAAGAACACGGACGGACGATCGGTGATCGTCTCTGTGAAGATCTGCAACAGGTACCCGTCGCTATCTCTGTCCGCGAGGATGTTCAGCCGGCGCAGCTCGTTCCACGGCAGGTCGAACCCGGTGAGACGGGCCATGGCCTCGTCGTAGTACGAGTCTGGGACGCGCATGAAGCGAACTCCGCGGTCACGCAGTGCCTGCACGGACGCAACGATGTCGTCGGTCCGCAATGCGATGTGCTGCACGCCAGGTCCGTCGTAGTGCTCGATGTACTCCTGGATCTGGCTCTTCTTGAGCCCGTCGGCTGGTTCGTTGATCGGCATCACGATGTTGGAGCCGTCCCACACGACCGTCGACGCGAGCGCCGAGTACTCGGTGCGGATCTGGGCACCGTCGAACTGTTGGAGCTGGGCGAATCCGAAGACCTCGCGGTAGAAACCGACCCAGTCGTCGAGCATGCCCTGCTCGACGTTGCCGACGATGTGATCGATCCCCGTCAGGCCGACAGTCGGGCCAATGGTGGAGTTGGGCAGGTTCTCCGTGCTGTAGCCGGGTTCCAGGCGGGTCCCGCTGTAGTTGCTGCGATTGACGAACGTGTGCACGGTGTCGCCGAACGCGGCGACCTGGGCGAGCTCCAGCACGCCGTCGTCGTCGCGCTCGGTCCACGGCTCGCGCACTCCCGTCGCCCCCCTCGCCGTCGATGCGTAGAACGCTGCCGCTGCATCGTCGACACGCCACGCGAGGTCGTGGACGCCGTCGCCGTGCTTGTGGACGTGGGCAGCGATCGGTGAGTCGGTGGACAGCGCACCGCTGATGACGAGACGGATGTCGCCCTGCTCGAGCACGTAGCTCGACTTGGCAACCATCCCGGTCTCCGGTCCGGCGAGGGCGGTGCAGGTGAATCCGAAAGCAGACATCAGGAAGCCGGCGGTGGTGCGCGCGTTCCCGACCCAGAACTCCACACAGTCCCATCCGAGGAGCGCAGCCGCCGGTGCAGTCGGTGAGTCGATCGACAGGGATGTGTTCATGACCGGATTTCAACACCGCACGGCTACGTGCGCAATCGAGCGCGCATCGGCTGCGCACTTTGTTGCGATGATCTGTCATTTTCGGCCAAACTGCTCAGATGATGCTCGACGATCACGCCTTCATCTCGTCGCTGCCCTCGGTGACGCGACCGAACGTCCTCGAGCTGTCTCGGCGCAGCGGCCAGGCTCGCAACACGGTCCAAGCGCGCCTCGACCGCCTGCATGCAGGGCTGGTCATCACGGGCTATCAGCCGGTCGTGGATCTGACCGCCCTCGGCTATCGGGTGCTCGCCTTCACGACCCTCGAGATCGCCCAAGGGCAGGATGCTTCGGTCATCACCGGCCTCGGCGAGATCGCAGAGGTCCTCGAGACGCACAAGATCACGGGTCCGGGCGATCTGCTCTGCCGGATCGTCGCGCGCACGAACGAACATCTCCACGACGTGCTCGAACGAGTCCTCGCGGTGTCCGGAATCGTGCGGACCACGTCTGCGCTCGCGTTGACGTCGCCGATCCACAGCATCCATGTCGAGGCGTCCGTCGTCGAGCGGTTGCCACGCGGGTGAATTCCGCGCGGCGTTGAGCCGATGCCGTGACGGGCACGCACTATCGTCCTCCCGATGTTCCGAGACGTGGTGACTCTGTTCGCAGCTATCGCCGACGATGTCGGAGCTGCATTGCACGCCAACGCCGACTGGGGCCTGTCCGGTGTGCGTGACGGCCAGTACAGCGTGGACGTCGTCGCCGACGTGATCGTGCTGGCCGCGCTCGCCGAAGCGGGCTTGAGCGTGTTGTCCGAGGAGAGTGGGTTGACGATCCGCGAGGGCAACTCGTTGGTCATCGTCGATCCGCTCGACGGATCGACCAACGCCAGCCACGGTGTGCCGTGGTTCGCGACATCGCTGTGCCTGGTCGACGACGACGGCCTCGCAGTCGGGCTGGTCCGCAACCAGGCCACGGGCGCGACCTATACGGCGGTGCGCGGCGAGGGTGCTTGGCTCGGAGAGACCCGTCTGCACGCATCGCGCTGCGAGCTCCTCGGCGATGCGTTCATCGGGCTCAGCGGCCTCCCGCCGGCACACATGGGGTGGAATCAGTTCCGGGCATTCGGGGCGTCCGCACTCGACCTCTGCCTCGTTGCTGCCGGCGCTCTCGACGGGTTCGTCGACTGCAGCGTGGACGCCCACGGCGTGTGGGACTACGCCGCGGCCGTGCTGATCTGTACCGAGGCCGGCGCCACGGTCGTCGACGGTCTGGGTCGCGACCTACTCGTGCGTGATCCAGCGGTCAAGCGCACGCCCGTCGGGGCCGCCACACCGGCACTGCTCGCCGACCTCGTCGCGGCACGCCAGCGATTCGCCTGAACGTCTGGCGCTGACCGGGCAGAGGTGTCGTCAGGCGGGGCGGGGCTGGCGCTGCGCGGTGTCCCAGAGCCGGGTCAGGCTCGGATGGCGGAGCTTGCCGAGCGCTCGTGCCTCGATCTGACGTACGCCCTCTTTGGTGAGGTGCATCGATTCGCCGAGCTCGGACAGCGTCTGCGGTGCGTCCTCCAACCCGAACCTGGCGCGCAGCACCGTTCGCTCACGTTCACTCAGTCGGGCCAGCTGGACGTGAAGAGCGTGGTGCTCGAGCGCCGCTGCGGTGGCCTCGTACGGGCTGGCGGATTCGGTGTCCTCGACCGTGTCGCCGATCACGGCGTCGCCGTCACCGCTCAACGGGGCCGACAGTGAAACCATCGGTGTGCGGTGCTGACGAGCGAGCATCACCCGGTCGGCGCGGATGCCGGCGTCGTGGGCAACCTCGTTCTCGGTCGGCCGTCGATCGAGTTCGTCCCAGAGTTTCTGGGTGCTCTGGTCGATCAGGCTGTATTGCTCGCGGATATGCGCCGGCACCCGGATGGTGCGCGAGGTGTCGTTGACAGCACGCCCGATGGCTTGGCGGATCCACCAGGTCGCGTACGTGCTGAACTTGAAGCCGCGCGTGTGGTCGAACTTCTCGACGGCCCGGATCAGGCCGACGTTGCCTTCCTGGATCAGATCGAGGAGGGCGACGCCACGCCCTTCGAAACGCTTGGCGACGCTGACGACCAAGCGAAGGTTGGCCTGGATGAACCGCTGCTTGGCGGCGGCCGCAGCATGTCGATTCTCGCCCGCCATGGCATGGGACAAGGTCCCTTCCTCCTCGCTGGTGAGGAGAGGATGCGCGCTGAGCTCCACGAGGTATCGGCGGAGGACTTCGTCCCCGCCGGAGTCACCCGGACGCAACGCCATCACCGCGAACCGTAGTGCTCGGCGTCGCTCGTGTGGCGGATGTCGGTTCGCTCCACCGCGGGTGCCAGTAGGATCTTGCATCCGTTCACGGACGCATAGCTCAGTTGGTAGAGCGTCGGCTTTACAAGCCGCTGGTCGGGGGTTCGAGTCCCTCTGCGTCCACTGCGATGTCAAGAAGACAACATTTCGTGCTGGTGACCGCGCATCACGAGTGTCCGGACGCTTCCTTCTTCGTCTCAGTCTCGGGGAGCTACCCCTATCGCGCTCACTGAGCACGGCCATTCACGGTACGGCTATTTCTTCCGCCTCGTCACCGTGACGCTGGCTGTGCCGCTCACGCTCACGCTTCCGCTGACTGCGGTCACGGTGAACGGTCCGCCTGCCGTGTTGCCGGCGGTGAACAGGCCCGAGCCGTCGATCGTGCCACCGCCGCTCACCGTCCAGGTGAACGTCGGTTGCGGGCTCATCGGCTGGCCGAACTGATCACGGCCTGTGGCAGTGAACAGCTGGGTCCTGCCCGTGGCGATCGAGGCGCTGGCCGGCGAGACCGTGATGGTCGTGAACACCGGCGGCGAGGTGTTGCAGGAGGGGAACTTGAACGACGCGATCCGTGTGCTCCAGTTGAACGTTCCGCTCGCCTTCAGGTACTCGGTCGTGTAGAAGAACGTGCAGTCGTCGACCGGGTCGACGGTCATCGCGCTGTAGTCGCCCCATCGACTCAGGTTGCTGAGCTGCGAGCCCCCGCCCGCCTGGATGACGGTCTCGGCTTGCATCGTGCCGAGCGCGTCCGTAGGCGCCCGCCCCGTGTAGCGGATGCTCGGGCTGAGCGTGCTGCTCGAGGCGCTGTAGCCGAGGGCGATGTTGCCCACCTTGTCCATGGCGATGCTGCCCATCCAACGGAAGGTCGCGTCGGGCGCATAGGTGCCTTGCTGGTAGACGGTGGGCGTACCGCCAGGGCTGCGGATCTCGTACCAGCGGATGCCGACGCTGGTGCCGGCCGTGACCGAGTGGTTGACGAGCAGCGCCTCGTGATCACCGAAGTTGCGGTACGCGAGGCGATACATCAGCCGGTCGGCCAAAGAGTCGAGCCGCTGCGTGGTGCCGGCCTGAGGAATGCAGGTTCCGCCCCCGGAGCAGGCGGCGCTGAACGACGCGACGGGGATGGAGGCCGGGCCGGTGAAGGTCGAGTTGGTCGAGTTGACGAAGTCGACGTGGAACTGCCAGAGGTTGAGCGAGTTCGCGCCGAAGTTCATGAAGTAGTTCGGTGAGCCTGCCGGCGGCGCGGTCGTGCCGTCGAGGTCGGAGGGGAGCAGACCGCCGAAGCTCGTGCTGAGCTGGAAGCACTGCTGGGTCGCCGCCGCGCCGGCGAGCATCTTCGCCCGGTCGAGGGCACACACCTTGCTCCCGGCGAACGTCGTGCCGTTGTTGAAAATGTTGTAGCTGATGTAATAGCCGTCCGGCCACACGCTGAGCTTCGGGTAGTCGTTGAACTGGATGTCCCCGTAGCTGAACGCGTAGCGGTTGTAGGTGCCGGT
>JANXUX010000382.1 GCA_025351965.1 Actinomycetes bacterium
CCAACAAAGACTGAAACAATGACCTGTCCGCGATCACTCGCGACACCCCCGTCCACGATGTCTCGCGACAACACATCATCAACGTTGATGATGTGCGGTGACATGAACGGCTCGGTGACGGCCTGGGCCGAGATGAAAACCCAGCTCACGAGGGACGCATTGGCCAAGAGCAGCACGAACGGTGATATCGGGGGGTGCCAGGCGATGTCGTCGAAGAGCCACGATCCGCGAGTTCCCACCGCATATCGGCGCAGCGTGGACCAGAATGTCAAGAATTCGGCAAGGCACAGTGCACAGAGCATGACTGGGAGCCGACCCCGCCGGCCCAGCGGCGCGCTCCACGCGGTCGAGCCGACCACGATCAGGCCGAGCGCCGTCGGAATCGAGTACCGACCCTGCCAGATGAAGCCGACACGGCCGGCCAGCACCGACTCGAACACGATCGGCACCGCGACGACCGAGAACGCGATCACCACCCAGGCCGCGCGCAGACTGCCGCGACGATGCCAGGTGACGACACCGCCGATTCCAACGGCCCCCCACCAGACCGCTTGCGCCGGCCAGGGTGCGGAGAACTCGAGCCAACCCATTGATCCGGCCAACTCACGCAGCGTGTCACCGGAGCCCGCAAATGCCTCGACGACGCGCCCGAGAACTGGCATCGGGCTGGCCGCACGGACATCACTGACCGACGTCGCGCTCCACACCGACCATGTGATCGACGCCAAAACGGCCGCTCCCGGCGCGGCAGCGAATGCGAGCCAATGCCGTCGTTCCACACCGCGGCCCCTCGCGAGGACGGCCAGCGTGACACTGATGGTGAGCGCGGCGACGACGGCCACCGGGCGGATCGCAATCGCGATCCCGAGCGGCCCACCGATCCACCACATCGCCGCAACTGTCGGCACGAACGCGGCGCGGAACCGTTCCACACCGATCCACGCAAGGAGCACGAGCGCGATCTCCAGCGAGTTGGGGTTGACGACGCCGAACAGGAACCACATCGCCGGGGAGATCGCGGCAATGACCACAGTCGCCCCGGTGCGCCCTGCCCGGCCCAGGCACAGTCCGAGCACGATGGCGCACCACGCTGCGGCGACGAGCCGGTACCAGATGACCTCCGACGGCTCGCCCAGGACGCGCACCGGCACGCCCACCAGCGCGTAGTACCAGGGTGGGTACGAACCAACCGAGCTGGCCGCGACCCGTGTGCCTGCCGCGTCGGAGTCGGCTGTCGCACAGGTCGCCGGAAGACGTCGATCGTGGCGGAAGCATCGCGGGTCGCCGGTCGCGAGCGCCGCAGGAACGGTCACCCCGCGGAACCCGTCGACGAGTCCGGACACCGGGTCGCCCAGGAGTTGGCCGCTCGCAACCGATGCCGAACGCAGCACGTGGCCCGGTTCATCGGGACCGCCGTAGCGAGCAGTCGCGAGTGCCCACGTCGTCAGCAGACCGAGCAGCGACACCGTCACCACGATCCGTCCACCCAGCCGTTGCCCCCGTCTCGGCATCGCCCGAAGCTAGCGTACGGAGATGCCCGTACCCCCGAGTTCTCGAGCCCGACTGGGCGTCATCGCAGGGGTTGCCGCAGCCGTGGTCGCGATCATCGTGATCGTGGTTGCGACCGGCGGCGACAACTCGTCGTCGGGCACCGCCACCACGGTCGGCCCCGGTGCGATCGAGAGTCCGGCGACCGTCACGGGCATCACCGATGCATCCGGCGAGCCGTCGATGATCACCAGCGGCATCGGCACGGACTCGACGCTCGACGTCGGCGCTGCCGCGATCGGAACCCTGCGCCGAGCCCTTGATTCACCTGGTGCATTCGACTGCACCACGACCGGGACCTGGCGCCCCTTCGCCGAGCTGCAGCTGGCGATCGCAGTCGGCGAGCCAGCGCCCGGCAGCGGCTGCACGGGCGACGTCATCGACCTGCCGTTCGGGTACTGCTCGCCCACCGAATGCACCGAGGTACCCGCTGACTGGACCGTGCGCACCCAAGCCGGCGTCGCGCCCGAGACCCTCGTCATGATCGTGGCCCCGAACACGGCGAGCACCGCCGAGTACGTGTGCGTGAGAGCCCTGGTTCCGCAGCCGAAGCAGATCCTGTTGAGCGCGACCACGATCGAACAGGCCTGCCCCGCTGACGGCACCTCGGCATCGATCGATCTGCCGTACATCCCGCCGGACACTTCCGACATCTACATCCCCCCGCCCGCCTCCGTCGACCTCCCGGCCGGCTGATGGGCACTGAACCGAACCCTGAGATGGACCTGCGCAGCGCGATCCGCGGCACAGGATCGGTGCGCCAGTTCACTGACGAGCCGGTCGATGACGAGATTCTGTACGCGCTGCTCGACGACGCCCGCTTCGCACCGAGCGGCGGCAACCGCCAGGGCTGGCGGGTCGTCGTCGTGCAGGACATCGCCACCCGCGAGGCGATCGGCGGCCTGATGCGTGGCGTCTGGGACGACTACATCGCCATCGCATCGACCGGGAACACGCCGTTCACGAGCATTGCGCCGTCGCAGTACGAGCTGACGACTGTGACACCGGGCAAGACGCCCAACGACCTCATCGACCGGATCGCCGAGGTGCCCGTAGTGCTCGTCGTCGCGGCCGATCTGTCGCTCATCTCGATGATGGACAAGGACCTCGACCGCAAGCCCATCACCGGGGGCGGGTCCATCTACCCGTTCTGCTGGAACCTGTTGCTGGCGGCGCGCAGCCGCGGCCTCGGGGGCGTCCTCACCACGTTGCTGGCACGCGCGGAACCGGAAGCGGCAGCACTCCTGCGCCTGCCGCCGGGCTTCGCGATCGCCGGCACGATCTTCATCGGCCACCCGGTACACCAGCCGACACGGTTGAAGCGGCGCCCGGTCGAGGCATTCACCGTGATCGACCGGTTCGACGGTGAGGCGTTCGGCATCACTCACTCGGACGCGGAGTGATCGGTGCAGCGCTCCTCACGGGCTCTGTACGAACGTGGCGCGAGCCAGGCCACCGCGTTCGTAGTACTCGACGACGAGCGTGTGCGCTCCCGCAGTCAGTGCCTTGGTCACCGACGGTTGCGGTGACGGATAGCCCTGATCGACCCACTTGTCGAGCACGAGTGCGCCGTCGATGTACAGCCGGCCGCCATCGTCGCTGCCCAGGGTGAACGTGAAGGTGCCGGCCTTGAACATGGAGGTGCGGGTCCACCGTGCGGAGAAGTTGTCGACCGGCACGTTCGGGGCCGGCGACCCACCTGCCCAGTCGAAGTTGATCACCGTGTCATCGCGGCACACCACGGGCGAGCTGGCGAGCGAGTTGTTGGCGTAGTACTGACCGACCCAGCCGGACGGGTTCGACGGACAGGTCACCGGCACGTACTGCGCCCACGACAGGGTCGCGGCGGCGTAGCCGCCACGCTCGTAGTACTCCATCACGATGTCGTGGCTACCCCCCGTCAACTTCTGCGAGGTGGTCGGAACCGGGTTGGGGTAGGCCTGGTCGACCCAACGATCCAGCACGAGGACCCCGTCGATGTAGAGCCGACCGCCGTCGTCGGAGCCCAGCGAGAACACGTAGGTGCCGGCAGCGAAGTCCTGTGTTCGCGTCCATCGCACGGAGAAGTTGTCGACCGGGAGACCGGATGCGGGCGCTCCCGTGCCCCAGTCGAACGTGATGTCGGCGTCGTTGCGGCACAGCTTGGCCGGGGCGGTCAGCGAATTGTTGGCGAAGTACTCGGCCCGCCAGCCGGACGGCGCCGCGGGACAGCCCGCGGGCACGGAACTGACCGTGACCGTGTAATTTCGGGTCGCCGCGACCTTTGCGGCGTCGGTGACCGTGAGCCCGATCGAGTAGCTGCCGGCGGTCTTGGTCGTACCCGAGATCACGCCGTCGAGGCTGAGCTCGAGACCGGGCGGAAGGCCCGTTGCCGACCAGGTGTAGGGGCTGCTGCCACCGGCGACGGTGAGTTGCGCCGCGTAGGTGGAACCGACCTGCGAAGCCGGCAGTGTCGCTGTGGTGATCGCCAGTGAGGACGCGACGGACACCGTGTAACCGATGGTCGCGCTGGCCGCGACTGCGTCGGTCATGGTGATCTTGAGGGGGAACGTGCCCGCCGTGGTCGGCAAACCCGACAGCACGCCGGTCGCGCTGTCGAGGGACAGACCAGGGGGCAGACCCGTGGCGCTCCAGAGGTAGGGGGTCGTGCCACCCGCACCGACGATCGTGGTGGATGCGTACTTCGAACCGACCTGGCCGTTCGGGACCGTCGGTGGCCCGGTGATGGTCGGAGCAGCAGTGACCACGAGGGAATACTTCGCCGACGACGTCGCGCCCGTTGCGTCGACCACGGTCACCGCCACGTCGGCGGTACCGGCAGCCGTCGGTGTACCGGAGACGAGCGCAGATGCGGGGTCGAGCACGAGGCCGGCCGGCAGCCCGGTGGCCGACCAGGTGTACGGCGCCGTTCCGCCTGATGGCGACAGTGTCGTTGCCGGGTACGCCGCACCGACCTGCCCTGCCGGAAGCGCCGTCGTACCGACGGCCAGAGGCTTGTTCACGACGAGTGTGTACCCGGCACTCGCCATGGCGCTGAACCCATCGGCGACTCGGACCACGACGGCGAACGATCCACCCGAGACCGGCGTTCCGGACAACGAACCCGACGGGGACATCTTCACACCGTCGGGGAGACCGGTGGCGGTCCACGTGTACGCAGGGGCTCCCCCGGACGACTGCATCGTGGTCGCCGGGTAGCTGACTCCGGATTGCCCGGTCGGAAGCGACTTCGTTGCGATCGCCAAAGCTGCGCTGATCGACTGTGCATACGTCGCCGACGCCACGGCGCCGACGGCGTCGGTGACCGACACGACGGCGGAGAACGAGCCTGCGGTCTTCGGCGTTCCGGTGATCGAGCCCGATGCCGGGTCGATCGAGAGACCAGCCGCGAGACCGGTGGCGGTCCATGCCAACCGAGGGGTGCCCCCGGTCGCGGTCATGGTGGTCTGGGTCAGCGCAACGCCGACCTCGCCGGGCGGCAGCGAGCCCGGTCCGCTGATGCGCAGCGACGGAGTGATCGTGAGCGCAGACCAAACCGATGTCGACGCGGACGTCGCATCGAGCACGGTCACCACGACGCCGAAGGCGCCAGAACTCTTCGGGCTACCGGACACCACGCCAGTGTCGGCATCGAGGACGACACCCTCGGGGAGGCCTGTCGCCGACCAACGGTACGGAGATGTGCCGCCCGATGCGGTCAGCGTCGTGGAGGGGTAGGCGACCCCGACCTGGCCGTTCGGCAGCGCCGACGGAGCAACGGACATCGTGACCACGGGCAGGCCGAACCTGAGCGCGCCAGTACCGCCCATGGTCACACCTTGAGCCACCACCCCGCCGATGTTCAATGGGCCGTTTCCGCCGAACACCACCTGCGAGGTCGGCGCGTAGACGTAGCCGTCCAACGTGCCCGACACGGTTCCGGCCGCGATGGACACCGTCTGACTCGTCGCGACCCAGACCAACAGATTGGCGTGATCGCCTGACCGGTCGGCGGCGAGGTGCACCGTGGCTTGATCACTGACACTGAACGTGCCGCCGGCGACCACGAGGAACACGTCCTTGCCGACAACGGTGGCGCCGACATCGATGGTGAGACCGTTGCAGAACACGTACGTCCCCGGCTCGAACTCGACCGGGCCGCTGACGGCCACCGCAGACGGATACGTCGTGATGCGCGTCTTGTTGACCTGGGTGCCGACGGGCGACGGATTCTTGCCCTGGTCGCATGCCTGTGCGGGCGCGGCGATGGTGGCGAACGGATCTCGAACGCCACGCACGGAGCTGAGCGTGCCGGTCACACGGAGCAGCTTCTGTTCGCCGGCGATCGGATCAGGACCGCAGTCCGTGCCGATCACGGCATCGCCGACCACGGTGACCGGAGCTCTGCCGAGCGTCAGGTTCGGGCACGGCGCCTTGGAGCCGGGGTCGCCCATGGCGAGCAGTGAGACGGGCGTCGTCGACCCTGCGCGTGGTTGCTGCGGGGCGTCGACACGGAGTGAGGCGTTCAGTGTGTACGTGAACGGGGCGCGGGTGCCGGAACCGCTGAGCGTCAGCGCGACCGTGCCGGCGAGGTCGGTGCATGCTGCGTCGGGCAGGCACCGTGCGTCGGCCGCGGTGAGATGGTGGCCCAGGACCAGGTCCGAGGCGACGCCGTTCGCGCAAAGTCGCCGGGTCAGCTGCTGCTCACCGTCGAGCGCGTAGGTGGCCGTGGTCGTGTGCCGGTCAGTGGCCGACGAAACGTCGATCCAGCTGAACCGGGCCACGAACGCGCCGGCCTGCATACAACCGCCCCAGCGGGCGACTGGGTCGGAGATCGATGCCGCCGTGGCGACCCCGACCGTGGCATCCACCGTCGCAGTTGCAGGGTCGGTTGCGCCCGAGGCCTGCGCGTCGCGGAACAGGAATGCAGAGATCAGTCCGGCGTCGGTGGAGTCGGCCACCTCCTGCGACGTCGACGTGGCGACGTTCATCGAGGTTGCCATCGCACCAACGGTGACACCGGCGATGATGCCGCTGAGCACGATCGCGATCAGCAACTCGACGAGCGTGAACCCTGCGTCGCGATCACTGCGGCCGGAGCGTGGCTGCAAGCGATCATGACGCGCAAGGTCCCCGCTCACTGGTGCACGCTCCACGACTGCACGTAGGTGTGGGTGACCGCGCCCTTGGCGTCCTGCTCGAAGTTGACCTCGGCCCGGATCAAGATGTCGGCAGCGGCGCACGGGGTGCCGCCGTCGACGCACGCTCCGAAAACGACATCGCGTCGAGCCACCACCAGGCCATCGGCCGATCGGGTGACACCGCAGGCGTTCTGCCAGTCGACGCGGATCACGATGCCGTTGAGCTCGACCTTCGTCGCGCCGCCGCCGTCGGCCGAGCAGTTGGACGACGACGGGACAGAATTGCGCACTTCGGTGATGGCACTTTCGATCGCGCCGTCGGCCGCGTACTGTCGGTCGCGGAGCACAGCGAGGGAGATCTGGTTGTTCACCCCGGAGGTCACGAGGCTGGCGAGCCCGGCGCTGATCGCACCGATCATGAGCACGAAGCCGATCGCCAGCAACAGTGCCGCGCCGCTGTCGCGCTGCTCGAGCGGCCGGGCGGCCCGGCGGTCAGGATGTGCGGAGCTCATGGCGTGCGCAGCTCATGGTGTACGGATCGCGATCTGCATCGAGTCGGCGACGCCTGTCGGGTCGGTCACGGTCAACGTGATCCGCTTCACCGAGGATGCATCGGGGCAGACGTCACCCGCCGGCTCGGCGACTGCGGTGTACCCGTCGGGTACCGCGTAGTCGACGGAATAGGCGCCACCGACGACGCAGGAGCGAGCACCCTGCTTGGTCGCTTCGGCGTAGTTGCGCATGACCGTGTCGGCGGCCGCGCGGTTCCGCTGGGCGACCCCGGCCGACCCGGTCGTGGCCAAGCTGGAAACGAGCGCAGTGATGGTGATCGAGGTGATCACGACGGTGATCACGATCTCGATCAGCGTCTCGCCCCGGTCCCTCGGTTCGCGCATGTCTGCCTCTCGGTTGATTCGTCGGTCGCACCCAGACGTACGGGCCCGGAACCAGCGGCCGTCCCAGCCACCGGTCCGGACCCGAGTGGGTCGCGCCTGTCAGCTGCAGGCGAACGTCGGTGCTGCGTTGACGTTGTTGGTCATCGTCAATGTCCAGGAAGTGCCCTGGGCGATCTTGCGGTTGTCGGCCGGGTTGATCACCACGCCGGACGACAGGGTCAACGCAGCCGGGAGGTTGGCGGTTCCCGTCGTCAATTCGGTGAACGACGCGGGATACGCGTTCTGGTGCGATGCGTAGTACACGACCGTGCCGGCCTTGGCGGCGTCGAGGGAAGCCGTGCATGCCGAGGCCGAGCCCTGCTTGGTCAAGCTGCTGATGCCGACGACCACCACGGCCGAGAGCACGCCGACGAGCACGATCGCGATGAGGATCTCGACGAGCGTGAAGCCACGATCTCTCCGACCCGTGCCGTCACTCGCCGTGTCCAGCTCGTTGTTGATGTTGTTCATTGCTGTCCCTCGTTTCGTTTCATGTTGTTGGGTTCTCGCCACGCCGTCCTCGGTGGCCAAGATGATGCAGGCCCTCCGGCCCCGGAGCCGGTGGTCAGCCCTTGACCTGGCTGAAGATGCTGTACATCGCGGCCACCTGAGCCACCGCGACGAACCCGACGATGAGCCCGACGAGCAGGATCACCATCGGCTCGAACATGTCCGTGGCCCGCTTCAGCTGGAACGTGACTTCGCGTTCGTAGTAGTTCGATGCCTTGGAGAGCTGCTGGCCGAGTGCGCCGGTGCGTTCGCCGACTCGGATCATCTGACGTGCCGCGACCGGAAAGATGCCCGAATCGATGATCGGTGCGGAGAGTCCGCCACCGCGGATCAACACGTCCCGCACGACCGCCAGCTTGGTGATGAAGATCGAGTTGTCGGTGCTGTCGGCGGAAACGTCGATGGCGTCCGGCAACGGCACACCGGCGGTGGCCAACGCAGCGAGCACCCGACAGAAACGCTCGAGTGAGATCAGGTGGAACAGGTTGCCGATGACGGGAACGCGCATCGTCATCCGGTCGCGGCGGGGCTTGCCGCGAGCGCCGCCGAACAGGACGTACGTCGCCAGCCAAACGAAACCGACGACGCCGAGGAGGATCGGCCAGCCGGTGGTGAGGAAGTCGGTGATGCCGAGCAGCATCCTCGTCGGCAGGGGCAGCTTGGCGCCGAGGCTGCGGTACAGCCCACTGAACTTGGGCAGGACGAAGACCGACATGACGATCATGGCCACGACGGCCACACAGAGCACGATGATCGGATAGGTGAGCGCGCTCTTGACCTGGCGGCGCGCCCCGAGATCGCGTTCGAGGTATGCGGCGAGCTGGTTGAGGACGCTGTCGAGACGGCCCGTGTACTCGGCGGACACGAGCATCGCCCGGTAGAACGACGGGAACACCTTGGGATGCACCGCAACCGCGTCGGCGAAGCTCAACCCACGCTGAATCGATTCCTTGATCTCGGCGATGACCGTGCGCATCGGCTCCGACGAGGTCTCTTCCCCGACGATCTCCAGCGACTCCAGGACGGGGATGCCTGCCTCCAGGAACGACGCCATCTGCCGCGAGAACGCCATCAGGACATCGCCCTTGACGGACTGGCCGATACTGAAGCTGAACTGCTCACGGAACCAGGATCCACCTGTCCCAGCGCCTCTGCTCGCCGCATCGGTGGCATCGCGCGGCACCTCGAGCGAGGCGATGGGCTGCGCTGTCACAGCTGTTCCAGGGCCCCACCTCACAGCACGACCCGATCGACGACAGCGCTGCTCGAGCTGTGTTGAGGCGGTCCGTTCACAGTCTTCTCTGTCGGCTCGGATGTGCGCCGACTTGAGCAGTTCTTGAACGCGCGAAGACGAGTCCTTGCGAATTCGCACCACCTGTTGCGCGCTCACGGGTATCTCTGATATTCCTCAAGAAGTTCGTCGGTTGTGGCGAAAACCCTGGGTAGGACGACAGAAAGCCCCTGTTGCCGAGGGATTCGCCAGCCATGAAACGTCGCCAGCCCAAACAGCAAGTCGTCTTCGAGGCGCCCGCCGCCGAGGTCACGCCGATGATCTCGCGTGACGAGCGCGTGCGTCTCGGCGACGTCTTGCTGTCCGAGCAGGCGTTGTCTCCGGAGCAGCTCGCCGCAGCCCTGAACCTGCAGATGGAATCCGGCCGCCAACTCGGCGCGATCCTCGTCGAACAGGGCCTGGTCGATGCCCGGTCGTTGACCCGTGCCCTCGCCACCCAGCTCGGGCTCCCCACGGTCGATCTCCGCCGCGAGCGACCGACGGAGGATGCACTCGCAGTGGTGCCGGAAACAATCGCACGGGAGTTCAACATCGTCCCGCTGCGTCTGATCGACGGAGTGCTGGACGCGGCAGTCGCCGACGGCTCCAGCGCCGCAGTGCGCGAGGCACTTGCTTCGTTGCCCGTGAACTCCGTGAACGTCTACCTGGCTCCCCCGGCCGACGTCACGATGGCGTTGAACACCAACTATCGCGTGCTGTCTCACGGCGACGACTCGGTGAAGGATCTCTGGGCGTCGGCCACGCCCCAGATCGATGCCGACATCGTCGTCGGCGGCGGCGGCGGCGATGCACCGATCATCCGGCTCGTCGACAAGATCGTGACCCAGGGTCTGCGCGACCGCGCATCGGACATCCACGTCGAGCCGACGGCCGGCCGGGTGCGCATTCGCTACCGGATCGATGGCGCGTTGCGCGAGGTGCTCGATTTGCCGGCATCGACGGGTCCCGAGCTCGTCAGCCGGATCAAGATCATGGCCGAGATGGACATCGTCGAACGGCGTCGCCCGCAGGACGGTCAGTTCACGATGGTCATCGACGGCACCGGGGTCGACATCCGTGTCGCGACCGGCGCGACCATCTGGGGCGAGACCGCCGTACTGCGCCTGCTCGACAAGTCGCGCTCGATGAAGGCGTTGTCCGAACTCGGAATGCCGGCCGAGAGCCAGGAGCGCTACCTCTCGATCGTGCACAAACCGTACGGGATGATCCTCTGCAGTGGCCCGACCGGCTCGGGCAAGACGACGACCCTCTACGCGACCCTCGCCGAGATCAGTCGGGCCGAGCTCAACGTGATGACCATCGAGGACCCGGTCGAGTACGTGTTCCCGGCGGTGAACCAGATGCAGATCAACCCGCAGGCCGATGTCACGTTCGCGAGCGGGCTGAAATCCATCCTCCGTCAGGACCCGGACGTCATCCTCGTCGGTGAGGTCCGTGACGAGGAGACGGCACGTATCGCCGTGCAGTCAGCCCTGACCGGACACATGGTGATGTCATCACTGCACGCAACCGACGCCAGCTCGGCCCTGTTCCGACTGCTCGACATGGGCATCGAGCCGTTCCTGGTCTCGTCGTCCATCGTCGGTGTCGTCGGCCAACGACTCGTCCGCCAGATCTGCCCGTCGTGCATGGTTCCCTACGACCCATCGCCCGCGGAAATGCGCTCCTACGAGCGGCTCGGCGGGTTGGCGAAGGAAAAGTTCTTCCGCGGCGCCGGCTGCAACTACTGCAGCGACACCGGCTACCGCGACCGCGTCGGCGTCTACGAGGTGCTCGAGGTGACCGACGAGATCCGCCAGCTCATCGTCGACCGGGCGACGCCACACGAGGTCCGCGACGTCGCCACCCGCCAGGGCATGCGCACGATGGGCAACGAGGC
>JANXUX010000440.1 GCA_025351965.1 Actinomycetes bacterium
CTACGACCTCACCCGAGGTCGGATCACCTACCGCTACAAGTGACGTAGCGCTGCTTCACAGTCGAAGCCCAAGAGTTCAGAAAGCACAGGTCCCATGAAGGTCCGTCCGAGTGTCAAGAAAATCTGCGAGAAGTGCAAAGTCATCCGCCGGCATGGCCGCGTCATGGTGATCTGCGAGAACCCCCGTCACAAGCAGCGCCAGGGCTGAAGAAGAGGAATTAGAACAAGATGGCTCGAATTTCCGGTGTCGACATCCCCCGCGAAAAGCGGTTGGAGATCTCACTCACCTACATCTATGGCATCGGCAAGCCGACAGCCCAGAAGATCTGCGCCGACGCCGGCCTGGATCCCAACACCCGCGTCCGCAGCCTGACCGAGGACGAAGTCAACCGCCTCCGTGTCGAGGTCGAGAAACTGACCGTCGAAGGTGACCTGCGCCGCGAAGTGCAGCAGGACATCAAGCGCAAGATCGAGATCGGCTGCCTCCAGGGCATCCGTCATCGCAAGGGCCTCCCGGTCCGTGGGCAGCGCACCCACACCAACGCTCGCACCCGCAAGGGCCCGAAGAAGACCGTTGCCAACAAGAAGAAGGCCGTGAGGAAGTAGCGATGGCAAAGCCAAAGCCAGGTGGACGTCGTCCCCGCAAGCGCGAGCGCAAGAATGTCACCGTCGGTGTCGTCCACATCAAGAGCTCGTTCAACAACACCATCGTCAGTGTCACCGACACCGACGGCAACGTCATCTCGTGGGCCTCGTCAGGCGGTGTTGGTTTCAAGGGCTCCCGCAAGAGCACCCCGTTCGCCGCACAGATGGCTGCCGACAAGGCCGCCCGTGCTGCGATGGAGCACGGCCTGCGCCGTGTCGAGGTGCAGGTCAAGGGCCCGGGTTCGGGTCGCGACACCGCCGTCCGCTCCATCCAGAACACCGGCCTCGAAGTGACCTCCATCAAGGACGTCACCCCGCTGGCACACAACGGCTGCAGCCAGCCCAAGCGTAAGAGGAACTGAGTCATGGCTCGTTACACCGGACCGAAGGTGCGCGTCTCGCGCCGCCTCGCCACCAACATCTTCGAGAACGAAAAAGGACGTAAGGCGCTCGAGCGTCGTCCGTTCCCGCCCGGCCAGCACGGTCGTACCCGCCGCCGCAACGCTGGCAGCGAGTACCTCGCCCAACTGCAGGAAAAGCAGAAGGCGAAGTACATCTACGGCGTCCTCGAGCGTCAGTTCCGCCGTATGTACGAAGAGGCCAACCGTCTCCAGGGCCCGACGGGTGAGAACCTGTTGCGTCTGCTCGAGACTCGCCTCGACAACGTGGTCTACCGTGCCGGCTGGGCCGAGACCCGTCCGCAGGCCCGCCAGTTCGTGAGCCACGGCAAGATCCTCGTCAACGGCAAGCGCGTCGACATCGCCAGCGCCCGCGTCTCCAAGGGTGACGTCGTCAGCCTGCACGAGAAGGCCCGCAACATGATCGTCGTCCAGCACAACATCGACGTCATCGATCGCAAGGTCGTTGGTTGGCTCGAGCTCGGTGACGGTGGCAAGCAGGTCACGGTCCGCGACCTCCCCCAGCGCGAGCACATCGACGTGCCAGTCCGCGAGCAGCTCATCGTCGAGCTGTACTCCAAGTAACCGACCCCCGACCGACCTTTCCAGACCACGTCCACCAGAAGGGACAGAGGCCTCCATGCTCGTCATTCAGCGCCCAACCGTCGAGGCAATCGGCGAAGAATCAACCAACCGTCAGCGTTTCTCCGTCGGCCCGCTCGAGCCCGGCTTCGGCCACACGATCGGGAACTCGCTCAGGCGAGTCCTGCTCTCGTCGATCCCCGGTGCAGCCGTCACGGCCGTCCGCTTCGACGACGCCCTGCACGAGTTCGACACCATCGCCGGTATCAGCGAGGACATCACCGACATCATCCTCAACCTCAAGGACATCGTCCTGACGAGCTTGAGCGACGAGGCCGTGATCATCCGCCTCGATGTCCGCGGTCCCGCCGAGATCAGCGCTGGCGACATCAGGTGCCCAGCCGACGTGGAGATCCTCAACCCGGAGTTGCACATCGCCTCGCTGAACGCGAAGGGCCGCCTGGCCATCGACCTCACCGTCGAGCGCGGTCGTGGCTACCTGAGCAGCCATCGTGAGAACGAGAGCCGCACCATCGGGGTCATCCCGATCGACGCGATCTTCTCGCCGGTGCGCCGGGTCATGTTCGAGATCGAGCCGACCCGCGTCGAGCAGAGCACGAACTACGACCGTCTGATCATCGACATCGAGACCGATGGGTCGATTGCTCCCCGCGACGCTTTGGCTTCGGCCGGCGCCACGCTGCGCTCGCTCGTCGATCTTGTCGCCAGCCTGAGTGACGAGCCGCAGGGCCTCGAGCTCGGGGAGGTCGCTGCCAGCAGCGCCACCTCGCCGGACCTCGACCTCCCGATCGAGGACCTGGATCTGTCGGAGCGCCCGCGCAACTGCCTCAAGCGGGCCCAGATCAATTCCATTGGCGAGCTGCTCACCAAGACCGAAGACGACCTTCTGAACATCACCAACTTCGGTCAGAAGAGCCTCGACGAGGTCAAGCAGAAGCTCGACGAGCGCGGCTTGACGCTGCGCGGCTGACGAAGAACTTCCCGAGAATTACGGAAACGGACAGACCATGCCGGCAACACCCCGCAGAGCGCGCAACTTCGGTGGCAGCTCGCAACACCAGAAACTGATGATGGCCAACTTGGCCGCATCGCTCATCGCCGCAGAAGGCATCACCACGACCGAGGCCAAGGCCAAGGCGTTGCGCCCGATCGCGGAGAAGTTGATCACCAAGGCCAAAAAGGCCACCGAGGACGACCCCATGCGCGTCCATCGCATCCGTCAGATCCAGGGCTACCTGGGCGACCGTGAGATGACCGCCAAGCTCGTCGACGAAGTGGCTCCTCGGTATTCCGAGCGCAACGGTGGTTACCTGCGCATCCTCAAGCTCGGACCGCGCCAGGGCGACAAGGCCCAGATGGCGCGCATCGAACTCGTCTGAGTCCGATGACCGGCGTTCCGGACACGGACGCGACAATCGTGAACGAACCCGTCGCCGTGCGGCGGGTTCGTTTCGTTGTGGCCTACGACGGCGCCGCCTATGCGGGGTTCGCCGTCAATCGTGATGTCGTCACCGTCGCCGGCGTGCTCACCGAGGCGCTGTCGACCATCAGTCGCCGGGCGGTGCAGATCGTCGGCGCGGGTCGTACCGACGCAGGGGTGCACGCCTGGGGTCAGGTCGTCAGCTGCGACCTCCCGGCATCTGCGCGCCTCGACGACGTGATCCGCCGGGTCAACAGTATGTGCGGCCCCACGGTCGTCATCCGCAGCGGGGAGTGGGCCGACGACGACTTCAGTGCGCGGTTCAGCGCCGAATGGCGCCACTACCGCTACACCGTCGTCAACACGCCCGCCCCGAACCCGTTCCTGGTCCGTTCGGCGTGGCACGTGTGGCGGCCACTGTCGCTGCCGGCGATGCGACTCGCGTGTGACCCGCTGATCGGCGAGCACGACTTCACCGCCTTCTGTCGGCTGCCCGACCGGCAGCCCGGCCAGGGTGACCCCTCGATGCGTCGGCGCGTCATGATGGCGAAATGGTCCGATGTCGGCACCGCCGACACGCCGGGTGTGCTTCGCTTCGAGATCCGCGCCAATGCGTTCTGTCACCAGATGGTCAGGTCCATCGTTGCGCTGATGATCGACGTCGGGGTCGGTAAACGCCATGCCGGTGACATCCGCCCGATCATGCGATCGCGCGACCGGTCGCTGATCCCGACGTTGGCGCCGGCCCGCGGACTCACCCTCTGGGAGGTCGGTTACCCGGCCAGTAGCGACGACGGTACGCCCGGAACCGCCACAGCCCGTAGGTGATGAACATCACTGCGGTCGAGAACGTGAGCACGTCGGACACGACACCTCCGCCCGCTGCGACCATCTCACCCACCAGCGTCGTCGTCATGGCACCATGCTGCCAGCACGCGTGCTCGTGCCGACCGTGACGTGTCGCGAATTTCGCGGGCGCTTGATTGTCGATCGGGGCACGACGCCCCTATCCTTGTCGGGTTCCCGGTGGCAGCCGATCGGCGCCGCTGCACGGACCCGTTTCCGTAGAAAGTATCGATGATGCGTACGTACACACCCAAAGCAAGTGAGATCATCCGCGCCTGGCATGTCATTGATGCCGAGGGTCTGGTGCTCGGCCGTCTCTGCACCGAAGCAGCCCGCGTGCTGCGTGGCAAGCACAAGACGACCTTCGCCCCGCACATCGACAGCGGCGACCACGTCATCGTCATCAACGCCGCCAAGGTCGTGCTCACGTCCGACAAGGCGAACAAGAAGACGATGTACCACCACACCGGCTACCCCGGCGGGATCAAGAGCGAGACGTACTCGAGCCTGCTCGGCCGCAAGCCCGAAGAGGCAGTGCGCGACAGCATTCGCGGGATGCTCCCGCACGGTCCGCTCGGCCGTCAGATGATCACCAAGTTGAAGGTGTATGCCGGTGCCGAGCACCCGCACGCCGCGCAGTCCCCCGTTGTCATGGACCTCTCAGCGGCCAAGGCCCGCTGAGCGTCCGGTCGAAGAATCTGGAAAGAGTGAATTCCCATGGCAACTAAGCCGCTCACGCAAACAACTGGCCGCCGCAAGGAGTCTGTTGCTCGCGTTCGCCTGCGTCCGGGCACCGGAGTCGTCACCGTCAACGGTCGCACGTTCGAGAACTACTTCCCGACCGCGATGGCCCGGATGATCGTGACCGAGCCGCTGCGCCTGACCAGCCTCGAAGAGACCTACGACGTCGATGCGACGATCTTCGGTGGAGGCATCAGTGGCCAGGCCGGTGCGCTTCGCATGGGCATCGCCCGCTCGCTCATCGAGCTGGACCCGGAGCTGCGCGCTGCGCTGAAGAAGGCCGGCTTGCTCACCCGCGACAGCCGTCGCAAGGAAAGCAAGAAGTACGGCCTCAAGAAGGCTCGTAAGGCTCCTCAGTACACCAAGCGTTGATCGCTGGGTGCTGATCTGCTGCGGTTCGGCACCGACGGTGTCCGTGGCGTCGCGCTCACGGAACTGACCTCGGAATACGTCGAGTCACTCGGCGCCGCTGCGGCGCGGGTGCTCGGCACAGGTACTTGGCTCATCGGTCGCGACACGCGCGAGTCCGGCCCCGAACTGGAGGCCGCGCTCGTGCGTGGTCTGCGTTCGCAAGGTGCGATCGTCGTGCTGTGCGGGGTGCTGCCGACTCCCGCGCTTGCGCTGTACTCGGCGACGCACGTGGCACCGGCGGCGATGATCACCGCCTCGCACAACCCGTACTCGGACAACGGCGTGAAGATCTTCGCCCCCGGTGGGCTGAAGCTGAGCGATGACGTCGAACGCCAGATCGAGCACCAACTGGAGCTCGGCCTGACGTCGGACACGACGCCGGCCTGGCCCGGTGGTCCGGCCTCGCCCGGTGGTCCGGTCGCGGCGACGCCGGTCGACATGAGCGAGTCGGTGCTACGCCACTACGTGCAGCACCTCGTCGGGCTGTTCCCGGACGGTGCCCTCGCCGGTCTGCGGGTGGTCCTCGACTGCGCGAACGGGGCGATGAGCGCAGCGGCACCGGAGGCGGTGCGCGCACTCGGCGCCGACGTGACGGTCATCCACGACACTCCCGATGGCACGAACATCAACGCTGCGTGCGGCGCGACCCACACTGCATCGTTGGCCGCTGCAGTCGTCGCCGCCGGGGCTGACGTCGGTCTCGCGTTCGACGGCGACGGCGACCGGGTCATTGCCATCGACGGCCTCGGCACGGTGATCGACGGTGACCGGTTGATCGCGCTGGCCGCGCTGCAACTCCAGGGCGAGGGTGCACTCACCGCCGACGCGGTCGTGGTCACCGTGATGAGCAACCTCGGGTTCCATCACGCAATGCGCGCAGCCGGGATCGAGGTCGTCACGACCGGGGTTGGCGACCGGTATGTGCTCGAGGCCCTCGGCCAGGGCAACTACGCGATCGGCGGCGAACAGAGTGGCCAC
>JANXUX010000020.1 GCA_025351965.1 Actinomycetes bacterium
GTGCACGCAAGTCTTCAACGCCGTGCCGAGGCCGCCGGGCAATCCCTCCAGCAGTATCTCGCCGCTGAACTCACCCGCGTGGCCTCGATGCCAACAATGAACGACATGCTCGCGCGCATCTCCCGCCGACACGGTGGCCGAGTCGGCCTCGATCGTGCCGTCGCAGACCTTGACGAAGAACGCGGGCCTCGTTGATCGTCATTGACGCTTCGGTGCTCGCCAACGTCGTGGGCGATGACGGGCCCGCCGGACGAGCCGCACGCGATCGCGTTGCCACCGCAGCGCAATGGTGTGCGCCCGACCTCGTGGACGTCGAGACCGTTTCGGTCCTCCGTAGACGCTGGCGCGCCGGTGACCTTACGGCGCGACGGTTCCGATCAGCCGTGATTGACCTTGTCTCGCTACCGATCGTCCGTTTCCCGACAGCTCCGCTGATGATCCGGGCGTACGAGCTCCGCTCGAACGTGACTCCATATGACGCGACCTACGTCGCCCTGGCCGAAGGCCTGGCGTGCCCGCTCGTGTCGGCCGACCGCCGGCTGGCGAAGGCACCCGGCATCCGGTGCGACGTGGACATCTTGGTGTTCTGACCGGACGCCATCGCGCCGAACTGCCGCTCGGCGCTCGTTGTTCCGCGCCGTTGACCGCGCTCGCGTCTGCGCGCCATGTCGGGCATTCGGCGCGACATGTGGACCCGCCGCATTCGAGGTCAGAAGTGCTTCCGCTGACGGCGGTCACCGGTCTCGACCGGCTTGCTCCCTCGCCTTCTGTTCGAGCGAGCGCAACACACACAGAACTCGTTCCCCTCAGGGTCCGCCATCACGATCCATGTGACATCAGTTTGTCCAATGTCATTCGTCGCGCCCCGAGACTGTGAAGTCGCTCGACTTCTGCGTGCTGATCATCGGGACGAAGGTCGAAGTGGACTCGGTTCTTCGTGGTCTTGCCGTCTTGGCCGGGCATCAGGCCAAGCCGACGGCCGGACCCGTCTGTCGCTGCGAGCAGATGTCCCCCGGACGGTCCGGTCCACACGTGCTCGAGGCCGAGCGCCTCGCACCAGAAGGCCGTCATAGCGTCGAGGTCGACGCAGTCGATGAGAACACAATCAATGGTGAGCGCCATCTGACAATCCGTGCAGCGTGACCCGCTCCGATCTGCCGATTTGGGTGAGTCGCGTTGCGACACATGGTCATCTCAGATAATCTGACTTCATGCCTGAGATCACCGCAACGGAAGCGTCCCGGAGCTTCGCGGACCTGCTCGATGCCGTCGAGCACCGTGGCGAGACGTTCGTCATCGTTCGTCGAGGGAAGGTGATTGCTCAACTCGAACCTGCGCGGGTTGCGTCCGGAGCGCGTGCAAAGGACGTCCTCAGACGGCACCGCATCGATCCCGCCTGGAGCGAAGAAATGGCCGAACTCCGATCGCAACTCGTCACCGAGGAGCGGTTCTGACCGCCCTCCTGCTCGACACGAGCGTGCTGATCGCCGTCGAGCGACGGAAGCTCGATCTCGATCGCTTGATCGCCGACGACGACGAGCCGGCGATCGCGGCGATCACAGTAGCAGAGCTCGGTGTCGGAGTCGAGCTCGCAACGGGGCGGCGAAAGCTGAATCGCCGAGCGTTCGTCGAGGACCTGCTTGAGGTGCTCCCCGTCATCGCGTACGACATCGACGTCGCCCGGGCCCACACCACACTGCTCGCAGCCGTCCGGCGCGCCGGCCGACCCAGAGGCGCGCATGATCTGATCATCGCCGCTACGGCACTGGCGACCGCCCGAATCGTCGTCACTGCGGATCTCACCGGCTTCGATGACCTCCCCGGTGTCGTCGTGCGAACGCCTGGCTGACAGCGCGGAACTGCCGCCCGGCGCACGTTGTTCTGCGTCGTCGATCGCGCTTGCATCGGGGGCAACTACCGGGCAATCGGCGCTAGCTGCACTGCCCGCTCGCAGACGGGCGACAGGCCCGGCGGCTACCGTGCTCGGACGTGACTCAGACGATCGACGGGTACTCGCTACTCGCGTTTCTTCCGTTCGTCGTGATAGCCCCGGCGCTGGGACTGGTGTTGTCCCGCAGGGTCGAACGTCCGTGGTGGCTTCTGACGTTCACCATCGCATCCATTGGGGCCATCCTCGCGGTCACCATCGGTGGGCGGATGCTCAAGCTGACTGACTGGGGCCGATCAGACCTGGTGCTCAGCTGGCTGTTCGACGGCGCAACCTGGAGACACGTTCTCGAACCGGACCGGACCTGGGCACTGAACGCACTGCTGTTCGTTCCTGCCGGATGCCTCCTCACGGCGACCGTTCGCCGGGCGTGGATCACGGTCGTCTTCATGACCGTCTTCTCGTTCCTGATCGAAGTCGTGCAGCGAGCAACGCGTCTGGGAGTCGCTGACGTCAGTGATCTCGTCGCCAACATCGTCGGTGCTGCGGTAGGGAGCGTAATTGCCATCGCCACACAACTCGGTTCTCGTAGTCAGGCCGATCGGTAGCACCGATCTGCCGTTCGGCACTGCTGTCGCCCGAGGCGCGTGTGCGGAGTCGCTCGTGCTGCGCGCTCGTGCGAGACTTGGATCGTGGACCCAGCACATCGCGGCGTCGGAGTGATTCAGCTCAGCGGTTGGCGCGGACTGTGGTTCGTGCGGATCGTGCGGCTGCCGTTCATCTTCTATCCCTTGGCCTGGCTGAACTGCAGCGTTCCAGGAACTCGCGGGCGACTCGATCGCTTTCTTCGACCGCGCTTTGATCCACCGCCATCGACGCCTCCGTTCGCTGATGCGCGTGAACCGCGGTCACCTGCGCCGACGTCTCCGTTGATAGCGGCATCGCTGACCCGGCCCGGCGCATCCCCCTCCGGCACCTGACGTCTACAGATGCCGGTACGCGCTCGACCATGGTCCATCGAGCCGATGGCACTGTGCGTTTGTCCACGACGACCGGGCGATGCGACAGCGTCCAGAACTGCCGTTCCGCGCTACCCGTCGAGGACTCACAGCGAGCGCATAACAACGACGTGGAACCGGCGGTAGGTGGCACTCGCGAGAAAGGGCCTGCGCCGCTTTCTCTGGTCGTGGACTCAGGCGTCGTCGCGAGGTTGGAGGGGGTTGGACACGTCGAACTGGCGGCGTTGCGCGGCTACAAGAAGCTGGGCATCGGCGGTGGCGACAACACTGGCCTTGCTGGCGAGCGCTGCCGCGAGGTGAACGGCGTCGTAGCCGCGCAGTGCTTCGACTTCGGCCAGATCTCCGGCGACGCGCACGAGTTCGGTAGTGACCGGTACCACGTCGAGCTGAGCCCAGAGCGTGTCGAGTTCCGCCTTCGCGGTCGAGAGTCCGTGGGCGTCGAGGCGGCCAGCACGATGAGCCGACGCGAGCGCATCTCGCGCTTCGGCGTAGCCGATCTCCGCGCACACCACGAAGTCCGAGTCGAGCCGCCGTGGTCACTGCCGGGCGCCCGGCCGGTCCACCCGCGTCATCAGTCCGGCGTCATGGGGCAGTGCAGATGAGTTGATCTGCGCTCACCAGTGCCTTGCGCTCGAGCGCCATACAGGGCATTACGAGCGGCCGCGAAGACTGAGCGTGACGCGCTCGGCATCGGTGAAGGGGACAACGTGGTGTTCCGGGTGGAGGGCAATCGTGCCGTCCTCGCGCGCACCCCGGACTTCCTGTCGTTGGCCGGAACGATCAAGGTCCCCGCAGCCCAACGCAACGCAGCATGGGACGACGTCATCCGCAAGACACGCTCGGCTCGTGCGGACGCACGCCGATGACGGCATTCGTCGACACGCACGTCCTCGTCAGGCACCTCACAGGTGAACCACCGGCAATGGCCAGGCGAGCCACCGCATTTCTCGCCGGCGAGCCCGAGTTGTACCTCGCCGACCTGATCGTCGCCGAGACCGTGTACGTCCTCGAGTCGTTCTACAAGGCCCCCCGAGACGAGGTCGCCACCGCGATGCGGCCGCTCATCGCCATGCGATCGATGATCACGGTCGACCCTGCGCTCCTGCTTGGAGCCATCGAGGTCTACGAGGTCGATCGGCTGGACTTCGCCGAGGCCTACCTCGTGGCGTGCGCCGAGAGCGCCGGCGTCGGCTCGATTGCCTCGTTCGACAAAGCCATCGACCGAGTCACCACCGTGACCCGGCTCGAGCCCTGACCCCGACCCGAACTGCCTGGCGCCTGACGAACGCTTGGCCGGCGGCCACGAGCGATCAGACGGCGTCGCCGTCGATGTGGGGCGGTGCGTCGGCTGGCTGGTGTGCTTGACACGCCCCGCAGATCTCAGGTCCGGCCACGACAACAGCCTCGCGCGCCGGTTGAAATGGTGACGCAGCGATCGCCTCTGTGACGACACGCCCGATGCCGCCGTCGAACTTGCGAGCGCTCATCGAACGTCGCAGTACCGACACGTCGCTGGCGATGTCGCGGAGAAGGACACACAAAGCCAGCGATCTTGGCATGAGGCGAGTGTCCCCATAGGTGCCGATCAGGGCGACCCCGAAGGCACTCTCGGCCGACCACCCTCGGCGTTCAGATGGCCATCAATGGGCACGTCCAGATGGCCGCCAGCGGGCAGATCCGTTTGACCGCTCGTGTCAAGTAGTCCGTCCCGTCGCCCACATGTCGGATAGTGCCAGAGGGGTGTTCCACCACCCGAATATCCGCCATAGTCTCATCTTGCTGCCGAACTCGCGGGACTGCGAGCGGCCGGCCACAAACCGGCCGCACGGGCCTACGACACGCTCATTGCGGCAGTCGCGATCGCCCACGGCCTCCCTCTGTACACCGTCAATCCGGACGACTTCCGTGACCTCATCGGACTCGACCTTCACGCCGTTCCACATCCGGACAGTGCGCCTGCCGTCCGATGACGACATCGGCGCAGAACACAACTGGGCTGCGATGTATTCCAACGGAGTGACTCAGCAGCCTTGAGTCACACCGACTCAACATTCAGTTGCTTTCGAATCGCAAGTCTGTAGCGTGCCGCCCATGGCTGATCAAGCAATCACCGCTACCACACTCCCCGTTCTGCCACTGCCTGAAGCCGTTGCGTTTCCCGGCACGGTGGTCACCATCACCCTCGATTCCCCCGAGGCGAAGTCCGCCGCATCTGCGGCGATGGAGGCCGGCAACCCTGCCGGCGCTCAGATCCTCCTGCTCCCCCAGGTCGACGGCCGGACCACGACCGTCGGCGTGATCGGGTCCATCGAGCAGACCGCGGAGTTGCCGAACGGCACCCGCGTCATCATCGTGCGCACGCTGCAGCGAGCACTCGTCCTCGACGAGGTCGTTAGCGAGCGCAGCGGCCGGTGGATGCACGTCGAGCCGCTGACCGAGGCCCGGCCGTCGCCACGCATCGAGGCCCTCGGCCGTGAACTGCGTGCGCTGTCGGAAGGCATCGCCGAGGCCCGACGGTCGCGCCGCCTGCCGGAGATCCTGCGCACCACGACGCACCCCGGTGAGCTGGCCGATGCGGTGACCAGCTGGTCCGACGCCAGCGCCGATCAGCGCCTGACCGTGCTCGAGCTCACCGAGCTCGGCGCCCGGCTGGAGTTCGTCGTGGCCTGGGCCAAGGACTACCTCGGTGAGTTGAACGTCAGCGCGAAGATCCGCGACGACGTCACCGAGGGCATGGAGAAGACCCAGCGCGAGTACCTGCTCCGCCAGCAGATGGCCGCGATCCGCAAGGAGCTCGGCGAGGAAGACGCAGCGGCGCAGGACTACCGGGCCAAGCTCGACGGCCTCGGCAACCGCGTGCCCGACGGCGTCCGCACCGCCGTACTGCGCGAGCTGGAGCGCCTCGAACGCACCAGCGGTCAGAGCCCTGAGCAGAGCTGGATCCGCAGCTGGCTCGACCGGGTCTTCGAACTGCCGTGGGCAGTGCGCAGCGACGAGCAGGTCGACATCGTCGCCGCTCGTGAGGTGCTCGATGCCGACCACGCCGGCCTCGACGATGTCAAGGACCGCATCGTCGAGTTCCTCGCGGTGCGCAAGCTGCGCAGCGAGCGGGCGGCCAAGTCGGCAGAAGCCACTGACACGCCAGGCGTCAACACCTCAGCGGCCGGCGCAACCCGTCGCAACGACGGCGCGATCATCCTGCTCGCCGGACCCCCTGGGGTCGGCAAGACGTCACTCGGCGAGTCCGTCGCACGGGCAATGGGCCGCACCTTCGTCCGTGTCGCTCTCGGCGGCGTCCGCGACGAGGCGGAGATCCGTGGTCACCGGCGCACGTACGTCGGCGCCCAACCTGGCCGCATCGTGCGGGCCATCGGTGAGGCCAAGTCGATGAACCCGGTCATCCTGCTCGACGAGGTCGACAAGATGTCGGCCGGCGGCTGGTCAGGAGACCCGACAGCGGCACTGCTCGAGGTGCTCGACCCGGCGCAGAACCACACGTTCCGCGACCACTACCTCGAGGTCGAGCTGGACCTCAGCGACGTGGTGTTCCTGGCGACGGCGAACTCGCTGGAGACGATCCCAGCACCATTGCTCGACCGGATGGAAGTGGTCGTCCTCGACGGCTACACCGAGGACGAGAAGGTGGTCATCGCCAAGCACCACCTGCTGCCACGCCAGATCGAGCGCAACGGATTGCGTGCCTCCGAGATCACCATCACCGACGAGGCCCTGCGTGGCGTCATCAGCGGTTACACCCATGAAGCGGGCGTGCGCTCACTGGAGCGTGAGCTCGGGACGCTGCTCCGCAAGGTGGCGGCCAAGATCGCCACGGCGACCGAGACCCCGGTCGTTGTCGACGAGACGGATCTGACCGGCTACCTGCGCCGACCGAAAGTGCATCACGAAGTGGCCGACCGCGTGCGGGACAACCCGGGCGTGGCCACCGGCCTCGCGGTGACCGGAGCCGGCGGCGACGTGCTGTTCATCGAGGTCTCGGCCGGCCCCGGAGAACCCGGACTGACCCTCACCGGTCAGCTCGGCGACGTGATGAAGGAATCGGCGCAGATCGCGCTCTCGTGGGTGCGTTCGCACCTCGAGCAGCTCGGCCTCGACGAGTCCGCGCTACAGAAGCGGATCCACATCCACGTTCCTGCCGGTGGTATCCCCAAGGATGGTCCGTCGGCCGGCATCACGATGACGACCGCACTCGTCTCGGCCCTCACCGGCCGCCACGTGCGCCCGGAGATCGCGATGACGGGCGAGGTCACACTCCAGGGCAAGGTGCTGCCGATCGGCGGCGTCAAGCAGAAGGTCCTCGCCGCCCACCGTTCGGGCGTCACCGAGGTCATCCTGCCGAGGCGCAACGAGGACGACATCGATGACGTACCGCAGCGGGTGCGTGACGCGATGACGTTCCACATCGCCGACGACGTCGGCCAGGTCCTCGACTGGGCGCTGCTGCCCGTCGCCTGAGCAGTACGGCCCGTCCGACGCACCGATGCCGACCTGAGGTGTTGAGAATCGTGAGTGGTGCCTTCCGCCAGGCACCACTCACGATTTTCGGCGTGGTTGGCGCCATCCGCAGACACCAACCGGTTGTGAGCCCCAATGGCAAGCAGGTGGCCAGTGGGTTCCCGCTCGAGAGGAACGGCCCCAGGGAAGCGAGCCGTCGCAGACCAAGAGTCCGCATTGAGCCCTCGATGACGCTCTCGTCGAAGAATTTTCGAAAGTCCTACCCGTCGGCGACGAGTCGGCGGACACCCGGCGTTCATCCGAGCAACGCGTAGGGTGCAGCCGTGACTCCAGAGCTCTCTGCGGACGTGGCGGCCGTTGTACAACAGCTGCTCGACGTCCTCGCTCCCACGCAGAACCGGCGGCTCGCCGCGGATCTGCTGACCGCTTCGGCCGGCTTGATCGCTGATCGACCGGCAACCCTCGATCTCAAGATCGCGACCTCGGCGGTCGTCGAGATGCGCGACGCGTTCGAGGTGTTCGCCCCGTACCGGGGGCGCCGCAAGGTGACCATCTTCGGCTCGGCGCGCACGACGATCGTCGACCCGCTCTACGCCCAGGCCCGTGAAGTCGCCAAGCAACTGGCGATGAACGACTGGATGGTCGTCACCGGCGCAGGCCCGGGAATCATGCAGGCGGCCATGGAAGGGGCCGGCCGTGACCAGAGCATCGGCGTGGCGATCCGGCTGCCGTTCGAGCAGAGCGCCAACCCCGTGATTGCGGGGGACGCGAAGTACGTCAGTATGAAGTACTTCTTCACCCGCAAGTTGATGCTGATCAAGGAGAGCAGCGCGTTCATCTGCCTGCCCGGCGGCTTCGGCACGCTCGACGAGATGTTCGAGCTGCTCACCCTGACCCAGACGGGCAAGGGCGTGCCGGTGCCGATCGTCTTCCTCGACACACCCGGCGACCCGTATTGGGAGAGCGTCGCCGAGCTGATCGACACCCAGCTCGTCGCCCGTGGCCTGGTCGCTGCGGCGGACACCAAGCTGTACTCGATCACCGACACCTGCGCAGCCGCAGTGGCCGAGATCAACCGCTTCTACGCCAACTACGACAGCCTGCGCTACGTCGGCGATCAGCTCGTGATCCGGATCCAGCACGACCCCGACGACGCCCAGCTGGCCGAGCTCAATGCAACCTTCGGCCACCTGTGCACGCACGGCGAGATCGTGCGCGTGGATCCGATGCCGATCGAGGTCAAAGAGAACGACCGAGTCGAGTTCTCTCGGATTGCGTTCGCGTTCGCGAAGCACGGGTTCGGCGATCTCCGCCTGATGATCGACAGACTGAACATGTTCACCCAGGAGGCGACCCGATGAAGATCGATCAGATCTGGACCTATCCGGTGAAGTCGATGCTGGGCGGGCGTGTCCAGTCCGCCGAGCTCGCGTCGAACGGCATCGTCGGCGACCGGCTGTGGGCCCTACGCGACGAGCAGCGCAACGCCATCGCCAGCGCCCGAAAGCTGAGCGGTCTGTCTCGTCTCGGCGCCGAGATGCGGGCCGACAGCAGCAGCGCGGTGATCACGTTGCCAGACGGTTCGACGGTGGCCACCGATGATCCGACGGTGAACGAACAGCTGACCGCTGCCGTTGGTCATCCGGTGTCGATGTGGGCCAAGCAGCCCGCCGACAACACCGACTTCTACCGCAGGGGTCGGCCCGACAGCGACGACATCATGGTCGAGATGCGCTCCATCTTCGGCCGCCTCGAGGATGAGCCACTCCCCGACTTCTCGGTGTTCCCGCCGGAGATGATCGAGTTCGAGTACCCGCCGGGCAATTACTTCGACTGCTACCCGCTGATGTTGATGTCGACCAGCGCCGTCCGCAGCCTGCGTGCAGCACTGCCGGCGTCCGCAATCGACGAACGTCGGTTCCGACCATCGATGGTGATCGACACCGGCGACGCCGACGGCCACCCGGAATTCGAGTGGGCCGGACGCCAGTTGCGCATCGGCGGTGCCGTTCTGCAGATCGGCGCGCCGTGTCCGCGATGTGTCGCGATCACCCGCGAGTTCGCGCCCGAGCTGGCCGTCGATCGTGAGGTCCTGCGCCACGTAGTGCGCGACCTCGACCAGAATGTCGGCGTGTACGCCACGGTCATCACCGGCGGGCCCGTCGCTGTCGGCGAGTCAGTCGAAGTCGTCTGATTCGCGGGCGACGTCGCCGCTCTGGCCACCTTCGTCGAGCGAACGGAGCAGGTGCGCCGCCTTCTCCACCGCACGACGGGCCTGGGTGAGCGTGCGCTCGGTCGACGACCGCTTCTGATCGCCCCGACGAACCGCACCTTTCAGATCGGCGAGCGCGGCCTCGGCGATCTCCTCGGAGATTGCGTCGAGGCGTTCGACCAGACCGTCGACGCCCTCGCTCATCGCGGTGCCGGCATCAGCTCGTCGACGATGTCCATCGGATGGCGAACGGTCGCTCCACCGGCGGCGAGATGCATCGAGCATCCGGGATTCGCGCTGGCGACCACCGTTGCATCCGAATCCGCCTTGGCCCGCTCGATCGCTCCGAGCTTGCGCTCACGGATGTCGCCGGCGAGCTCGGGCTGCAGCGCCGAATAGGCCCCGCCGGCTCCGCAACACAGCCCGTCGTCATCCAACTCGACGATGTCGGCGTACCGACCGAGTACAGAGCGGACCGGGAGATGGGCCTTCTGAACGTGACGCAGATGGCAGGGATCCTGAACGATGACCGACGGTCGAGCTCGCGACGCATCCGGCGCAGGCAGGTCGTCGATGCGCTCGGCGAGCCATTCGTGCACGTCACACACCCGCGCCGAGAACGACCTCGCAGCAGCGGTGTCGAGGAGCTGCCCGTAGTCCTTCATCGCCGCGCCGCACCCGGCGGAGTTGACCAGCACCGGGGCATCCCCGGGCATGCTCGCGATCGTCCGCTCGGCGAATCGGGCCGCTGCGTCGTGCAGCCCCGCATGGACGTGGAGAGCACCGCAGCAGTCGCCGCCGCGCCCAGCCATCGCACATGTCGCGCCGGTGGACTCGACGACGCGCTGCGTGGCGCGATGAGTGCCACGTTGCCAGGCGTCCATGACGCACCCGGTGAAGATCCAGGCATCCGCCGTCGATGCAGGTGCTGCGGACGCGACCAACGCGGGACCCCGACGGATCGGCAGCCGACCGAGGCCGAGCCGCTGCGGCACGAGCCGCGCCCGCTGAGCCACGGCGAGCACGGTCGACCCGACGAGGAGCATTCGGTGATGACCGAGCACGGCGAACGCAGCCCGTTGCCACCTCGGCGTGGTGCGATGTTCGGCGGCGAGACTCGACCGGGTGCCCTCGATCAACCGGCCGTACGGGACACCGGACGGGCACGCCGGCTCGCAGCCACGGCACTGTACGCACGTGTCCATGAAGCCGATGAACTGGTCGTCGACCGGCGCACCCTCCCAGGCAACAGTACGCATCGCCGCGATCCGCCCCCGCGGCGACAGCGCTTCCTCACCGGTCACCCGGTAGGTCGGGCAGTGCGGCAGGCACAACCCGCAGCCGACGCAGCTGGCCAGATCGACGTCGGTGATCGTGAGCTTCATGACGCCCACACCGTAGTGCGTCGGGCGTCACGAGGGTTCGGCTCAGCCGACGGGATCAGCGACGGCGCGGACGGCCACGATCTTGGCGCCCTCCGGAAGCGCTTCGGCCACGAGCGACTGCACGAATGCTTTGGCGTCGTCCTCGTCGTTCACCGACACATGCTCGGTCACCGTGAGGTTTTTCGAGCCGGGCGCATGAACGATCGCCTCGAAGTGATCAGCCAGCACGTCGAGGACGTGACCCTTCGGCGAAGACAACAGCACCGCATCGACACTCACATCGAACCCCATGCCGCACAGCATGACACCCGCCGTGCCGCCCCGGCGACAGGTGGGCCAGCGTTGCCGACCGCGGTCAAGGAAACTGTTCCTGGCCTGGTGCGCACCCGTCCGCCGGGTCGGGGCGGACACGTGACGTCGAGTGCTATCGTTCGCGGATGACCGAGTATGTGAGCAAGGCGACAGCCGCCGATGGTGAGCCGGTCCGAGCGAATCAGAAATCGGGCCGTGCCGCAACTCGCGCCGCAGTGCCCGTGATCGGTCAGGCCAAACTCGTCGTCGGAAGTGCAAGCGATCCACACGAACGCGAGGCCGACGAAATGGCCGACCAGGTGATGCGCTCACTCCGCCGCGACGGCGGCGTACGCACGCTCTCGTCGACGCCTCGCGTGCGCCGGTCGATGCGTTCGCCACAGGTTGGAGCTGCGGGCGGTCCCTTGGACAGCGACACCGAACAACGGCTGCAACGGGCCCGATCCGGCGGCACGCCGCTCGTCGCTGGGCTCCAGCGTTCGATCGGCGAGGCCATGGGCGCCGATGTGTCGAATGTGCGGTTGCACAGCGGCGCAGAGTCCTCAGCCCTCAACGCCGAGATGGGTGCCCGGGCCTTCACGCTCGGCAACGACGTCTTTCTTGGCGACGGGGCACCCTCTACCGACACCGATGCCGGTCTGCGGCTCGTGGCGCACGAGGTGGCCCACACGGTCCAGCAGGGTGCGTCACCCGTGCAACGCGAGATGGACGAAGTCGGTTCCACCGCCCCCGCAGCGGCCCCGGCAGCGAGCAGTCCCGACGAGGAGGCGCCTGTCGAGATGGCCGGGGAGCTGCCGACCGTGAAGGTGGCAGCGGTGCCGGAGGACACGACCGGCGGTGGCGTACTGGAAGAGGACCAGACGCACGCAGGGCGCGGCGGTTCGCATCGTTCCGGCTCGACACGGCAGTCCGGATCGCGTCGGGGGCGGACGACGGCCCCGATCACGGCTCGCATCGGTACCTCCACTCGCGTCAGCGAGAAGCGCGGGCTTGTCGAAGCCTCCGACACCGACGCAGCCGTCGGCCGAGCCATTGCGACCAAGACGTCGGTCGCCGGGTACACAGCCACCTCGTTCGGATCGATGCGCACCACGATCACCATCGAGGGCACCACGTGGGAGCTGAAGGACGACAAGGTCTACATCGACTGCACGATCAACGGGCAATTGTTCTGGGGCGTCGACGCAGGTGGCCGGACAGACGTCCCATCTCCGACAGCACCGGTGGTGACCAAGGACAACTTCACCGAGATCGCCGACGACCTCAACCCGAAGCTCGACGGCAAGTCGTGGCGAGCCCGACGAAAGAAGTACTGGTCCGCTGCTCTGACCGGTCGCCACGAGCTCTACCACGCCAACGATGCAGCGGGTTACATCAACCGCGAAGGTGCGGGCGTCCTGACCGACTACCTGTCGAAGAACCCCATCACCTTGAGCGAGGACGACAAGAAGGACCCCGCCGCGGTCAAGACAAAGGTCGATGCGGCCGTACATGCGGGCCTGCAAGAAGTCATCGCCGGCCGTACGTTCTACTTCCGTGCCGGGATGGGCAAGAGCGACTACCTCAACTTCCCCGGTGAGATCCGAGCCTTCGGCGACGGTAAGCAGCCGTACGCTGACCTCGCCAGCGGGGTGCGCGCCCACGGCCAGGGCCTTGCCGACGCTGCCAAGCCCAAGCCCACGGCCGCAACGGCGACCGCCACCCCCTCTGTGACCGCGCCGACACCGGTGACGGCCGGCGCCTCACTGTGAGCACTGCCATCTGCCGGATCCGGCTCGACGTGCACGGTCTGTCCGGGCGCACACGCGCTGTTCTCGATCGCGAAGCTCAGCGGTACGAGGCCGCCGTCGAGCAGCTGCAGGGCGACGATCCCGACGAGCACATCGATCCGGCCGACGACGAAGCCGAGGCGGCGCCCCTCACAGCCGATGTGCTGCTCGATGCGCTGGGCGGGCCGGCGGCCGACGGCCGCACCACTGTGGCCGCGTTCGTCGCAGGTCGGTGCACCACCGACGACCAGACCGTCGACGCAACGATCCGCACTGCCGTCGACGCGCTCGTGTCGTCGGTCGATCGGTCCGAGCGTCTGGGCCCGCTGGCGCACACGTTCGTCGAAGCCGTCATGTCGCTGGCGCTGCTGGGCGAGCCCGACACAGCGGTCGAGTTGTTCACCGCGCAGCTGTCCGACCCCGAATCCCGCAGCGTCGCCGACTCACGAGCTGCCGGCTACCTCGCTCAGCTCGGTGTGGCCACCGGATACCCGGTATTGCTCAAGGATCTCCACCAGAGTCGGTCGGCGATGGTCCGGATGCGATCGCTCGAGGACTTGCTTCCGTTCGCGGCCTTCGCCGGGGTGCAGGTCGACGGCACTGTCGTCGATGTCACCGCCGAGCTCCGCCTCGCCGCAGAGGACGACCCATCGGTGGCGGGCCAGGCGCAGCGCGTTGCGGCGATGCTCGGCATCGACCTCGGTGATGTCGCCATCGCAACCTGACGTCACCAACGTCGCGATGGAATAGGGGTCGCATCGCCGACACCGGTACGGTCGGCTCCCATGCCTGAAGGCCACACGATCCACCGCATCGCCAACGACCACACACCCCTGCTGGTCGGCATGCCGGTCCGGGTTTCGTCCCCGCAGGGCCGCTTCGAGGCAGACGCAGCGCGGGTCGACGGACAGGTCCTCGACAAGATCGAGGCATACGGTAAGCACCTCTTCTACTGGTGGGCGAACGGCGATGTCGGCCACGTGCACCTCGGGCTGTTCGGCAAGTTCCGTGTCGCCAAAGGTCCCGATGCACCGGATCCTGTGGGCCTGGTGCGGATGCGGATGCGCACCGACGCCGCAACGATCGATCTGGCCGGCCCGACGGACTGCACGATCGGAACACCCGACGACCGGGCCAAGATCCTCGCCCGGCTCGGGCCCGACCCCCTGCGCCGCGACGCCAAGCCGCAGGTCGCGATCGACAAGATGGCCAAGTCCAAGCAGCCGCTGGGCGCGATCCTGCTCGATCAGAAGGTGCTCTGCGGGATCGGTAACGTGTACCGAGCCGAGGCACTGTTCGTCAATGGCATCCATCCGCTGCGCACCGGCACCGGAACGGACCCGGTCGAGCTGATGGCGTTGTGGACGACGATGGTCGCGATGCTGCGCAAGGGTGTCAAGGACAACCGCATCGTGACCGTCGAGGCCCGCGACCTCGATCTGCCCAGAGGCCGCCGGATCCGCCGCGGTGAGGCGACGTACGTGTATCACCGTGACCGCTGTCTGCGCTGCGGGACAGCGATCCAGACCGTCGCCCTCGCCGGTCGGCCCTGCTACTTCTGCCCGACCTGCCAGCCGCAGTGAGCCCCAGGCGCACCGCCTAGCCTGTGGTCATGACTGACGCCTCGGCCCCTGCGAGCGCGACGATCCCGGAGATCGTCGACGCACTCCGAACCTCACAGCGTGCTGGCGTGCTGCGCACGATCGAATCCCGGCGCACGCAACTGCGCCAGCTGCAACGGATGTTGACCGAGCAGGAGGAGCCGATCCTGCGCGCGATGGCCGTCGACCTCGGCAAGCCACCGATGGAGGCGTACGCGGCCGAGGTCGGCCTGGTACTCGGCGAGATCAAGGCCACCCTCAAGAACCTCGACGCGTGGTGCGCCCCGGAGCGTGTGAAGGTCCAGCTCGCGATCAAGCCGGGTGCGGCCGAGATCGTGCCCGAGCCGCTGGGCGTCGTGCTGATCATCGCTCCGTGGAACTACCCGATCCAGCTCCTGCTCGCGCCCCTCGTGCCAGCGCTCGCTGCCGGCAACACGGTCGTGCTCAAGCCCTCCGAGGTCGCCGCCGCCACCGCAACGCTGCTCGGCGAGATCGTGCCGCAGTACCTCGACGCATCGGCGGTCACACTCGTCAACGGTGGCGTCGAGGAGACGACAGCACTGCTCACCGAGCAGTTCGATCACATTTTCTACACCGGCAACGGCACCGTCGGACGCATTGTCATGGCCGCAGCTGCGAAGCACCTGACCCCGGTCACGCTCGAGCTCGGCGGCAAGAGCCCGGCCATCGTGGCCGCCGATGCCGATCTCGATGTCATCGCCCGCCGGATCACGTGGGCCAAGTTCCTCAACGCCGGCCAGACCTGCGTGGCCCCTGACTACGTGCTCGTCGACGCCACGGTCGAGGACGCGTTCATGGGGGCGATGCTGCGTGCCGTCCACGACTTCTACGGAGACGACCCGAAGTCATCACCGGACTACGGCCGCATCGTCAACACCAAACACTGGGACCGGCTGACCGGCCTGCTCGACGACGGGGGTTACGAGTCGACGATCTGCGGTGGCCACGGCGACCGCGAGACGCGCTATCTGCCCCCGACGGTCCTGTCCGGTGTGCAGCCCGGCGCTGCGCTCATGCAGCACGAGATCTTTGGTCCGATCTTGCCCGTCCTGACCGTGACCGACATCGATGAAGCGATCGCGTTCGTCAACGAGCGCGACAAGCCGCTCGCGCTGTACGTGTTCAGCAGCAACGACGACGTGATCGATCGCGTCATCGCCAACACCAGCGCTGGTGGCGTCTGTGTGAACCACGCTGTCCTCCACGTCGCGATCGGCGAGCTGCCGTTCGGCGGCGTCGGCCCCAGCGGGATGGGCTCCTATCACGGCAAGGCAGGCTTCGACACGTTCACGCATCGCAAGGCCGTGCTGCGCAAGCCGACCCGGCCTGACCCACCGCTGATGTACCCGCCCTACAAGGGCTGGAAGTTCAAGCTCGTCCGCCGCTTCCTGTAGCACCGGGTTCGTCGGCGACGACCTATTGCGCCTGCCACACCGGGGCAGCGGGATCGCCGTGCCAGTAGCGCATCCGGCGTTCGGCTTCCGGGGCCGCGGCCGGGTCGCTCTGGGCACGGCGGAGGCGCATCAGCGTCGCCGCGACCAGTCGCAGCTCGGAGATCGCGTCGAGCATCGCCGGGTCGATGAAGTCCCCGCATCCTGTAGCGAACGCCTCGTAGATGCCCGGTGCGCCGCCCCATCGCTCGGTCTGGGTCGCAAGCGCGGCGTGGTCGAACTCGGGCGGACCGACGCACAGCAGGTCCCAGTCGATGAGCACCGGACCGTCTGTCGCGACCAGGACGTTGCCCGGGTGCACGTCGCCATGGCACAGCGTCAGCGCACCGCCGCGAGCGGACGCGTACCACCAACGATGCCGCTCGACCACCTCGGTCAACAATCGATGCGCGTCCGGATCGTGCGACGCAGCCCCGAGCAGTCGTCCGAGATCCCACCACGGGAAGTCGCCGCAGAACGGCAGCGGGTGATCGACCGTACCGGGATCGATCGAGTGCACGACCTGGATCATCGCTCCGACGCGTTCCCAATCGACGGCCGCGCCCGCGTCGAAGTCGATCCGCTGCCATGCGGTGACGGACAAATTTCCGGGAAACTCGAGCCAATCACGCCGCGCGGGGCGCGCCGCGCGCACTCCCAGTGCCGACACCCGCTCGGCGAACGCGAGCGCCACGCCCATCGGTGCGGTCGCTACCCCGACGCGCAAGATCACGTCGCCTGCGGTGAACACACCGTTCGACCCGACACGGACCAACGCAGGTGCCGGAAGGCCCCATGCGGCGCACGCACGCTCGGCAGCGTCGACAAGGGTGGTGACGTCAGATGGCGCCTCGACGACCAGCGGCGCCGCCTCAAACACCAGCGACGGCCCCCATGCTGATGCCCGGGTTCAGCCGGTCAGCGGGGTCCAGCTCGTGCTTCAGCCGTCGGTGCAGCGCAGCGATCGGCGGTTGCAGCGTCCGCTGCGGCGCAGGGGTCTGGTGATGGACGACGCCCACGCCGATCTCGGCCACGAACCGACCTGCGGTCGAGCGTTCGGCCAACGATCGCAGCTCGCCGGGAGCAAGCGACCAGCGGCCGCCCGTCGGGAGTTGGGGCGGGCCGTCGACGGCGTGCATGCCGACCAGTGCGGCCTGCTCGGCGACGTCGAGCGGATGCCCCTCGAGCAGCGCCCACGTCGACTCTCCGTCCCACAGCACCGAAACCGGCCGGTACAGCGTGGCGAAGACGGCCCACGGTTCGCCCTCGCAGCGGAACCACTGCGAAGCGTCGGGCACTGGACGGGTGCGCAAGATGACGTCGCCGAGGAATCCCAGCGTGCCCCGCGAACCGACCAGCAGCCGGCACAGGTCGAACCCCGACACGTTCTTGACCGTCGGACCTCCGGCCTTGACCACCTCACCAGCGGCGGACACGTAGTGCGTCTGCAGGAGCACGTCACGGACCGGGCCGTCTCCGAGGCGGCGGATGCCGCTCAGCCCGACACTGAGGGCCCCGCCGACCGTGCCGGTCAACGCCAGCGCGACGGATTGGCGGACCTCGGCGAGCGCAGCATCCAGCTCGGCTACCGGAGTGCCGGCACCACAGGACACGATCATCTCGTCGGCCTGGATCCACTCGATGCCGGTCGGTGCGGTGACACAGCGGATCCCGTCGACGGCCCCACCACGGGTACCGAGACCGGTGATCGTGACCGGCCCCGCGTCACCGACCTCTGCCGCGAAGTCGCTCAGATCCATGCGCCCTCGGGGACGTGATGAACGTCGCCGCACGATGCCGGGCTGGGCAGGACCTTGGTCGGGTTGGCGAGGCCGCTCGGGTCGAAGGCCGCACGCATCGACGCCTGCGCAGCGAGGTCCGCCGGCGCGAACATCAGCGGCATGTAGTCGCGCTTCTCCAGCCCGATTCCGTGCTCGCCGCTGAGCACGCCCCCGGCAGCCACCGACGCGCGCACGATCTCCTCGCCGGCCGCATGGACACGCTCCATCACCCCGGGTTCGCGCTTGTCGAACACCAGCAGTGGATGCAGATTGCCGTCACCGGCGTGGAAGACGTTCATGACGAGCAGATCGTGCCGGGAGGCGATCTCGTAGACCTGCTCGAGCACGGCGGGCAGCATCCGGCGGGGCACCACCGTGTCGTGGAGGTAGTAGTTCGGCTTGATCCGCGCGATGGCGCCGAAAGCCGTCTTGCGGCCCTTCCACAACAACGCCCGTTCGGCCTCGTCCTGGGCGACGCGCACAGTGCGCGCCCCGTGTGCCCGGCCGATCGCGATGATCCGCTCGACCTCGTGCTCCAACCCATGGGGCAAGCCGGCGACCTCGACCAGCAGGATCGCGGCGGCATCCATCGGGAGCCCGGCATGGATGTACTCCTCGACCGCCTGGGTGCAGAGCGCGTCCATCATCTCCAGCGCAGCCGGCACCATGCCGTCGGCAATGACGGCGCTGACGGTCTCGGCGCCGTCCTCGACCGTCGTGTAGTCGAGCAGCATCGTCCGCACGGCCGGCGCGTTCTGGGTCAGCCGCACGCAGATCTTCGACGCGATCCCGAACATCCCCTCACTGCCGACGAACGCACCGCGCAGGTCGAAGCCGAGCGGGTCCGGGTCCTCGCCCCCGAGCACGACCACGTCACCGTCCGGGAGGACGACTTCCATCGCGACGATGTGCGCCGAGGTCACTCCATCGGCGAGGCAGTGCGGACCACCGGAGTTGTTGGCGACGTTGCCGCCGATGGTGCAGCTCTGCTGGCTGCTCGGGTCCGGCGCGAAGTGGAGTCCGAGGCGGGCGACGGCCTTGGTCAGATCGAGGTTGAGCACGCCCGGCTCCACCCAAGCCCGGCGAGCATCTGCGTCGACGGAGAGGATCCGGTTCATCTTCGCCAGCGAGATCACCACTGCGCCGTCGAGCGGGGTTGCCCCGCCGGCCAGGCCGGTGCCGGATCCACGTGCCACCCACGGCGAACCGTGGCGCACGCAGGCGCGTACGGTCGCCTGGATCTCTGCCGTCGTGCGGGGGAAGCAGACGACCGATGCGGACCCGTCGAAGTTCGAGGCATCGCGGCGGTAGAGGCTCAGTTCGGCTACGCCGGTGCGCACGCGGTCCGCGCCACCGAGTGCGGCGCAGAGGTCGTCGACGAGTGCGGTCATGCCCCGCGACGGGTGCGGCGGCTGTTGCGGCGCGGCCCGGAGCGCTCGTCGCGGACCTGGCGCAGCACGATCACCTGGCCGGGCTCGACCGGAGAGCCGTCGACGAGCACCTGATCCAACGGATCCAGCTCGTCTGCCAACGTCGCGCTGCCGCTCAACTTGGCGCGCAGCTCGGCTTCCTTGGCGCGCATCGCGTCACGGCCTTCGCGCACGGCGTCGACGATGTCGGTGCCGCGATGGCGAGCCTTGGCGATCGTGGTCTTGGCGACGTGAACCGGCGCCAGCTGCGCGGCGGTCTCTTTGACCTTGCGCTTGGCGTAGCCGGCGCCGGCGACACCGGCGACGGCGCCACCGACGAACCATGAGACTCGCTTCATCATCGTTGCGCACCCTTCTGGCGATTCGTGGATCGGCGTGGCACCGCAGTGGTGTCGGCGGCTGCAAGCGCCGTGCGGTCCGAGCCACGCAGCCTGCGGATGACCCGGCTGGTGCCGGTGGCGATCCCAGCAGCCTTGATCATCGGTGTCGACAACGCAACGCGGGCGACCCGGCCGCTCCCGGACACGGCGTCGCTGATCGCCTCCGCCGAACCGAGGACCCGGTCGAACCGGTCGAGATCGTGGCGGGCCTCGTCCATCGTCGCACGTGCGTCGTTCGTCGACGCCTGCAGCTCGGCCAGGAGCGGGCGGGTCTCGTTGCGCAACGACTCCACCTCGGCGCGCAGCGAGCGCAGCGTGTCGAGCACGCGCATCAGGACGACGATGAGGGCTGCGAACCCGATCGCACACAGGACGGTGCCGACGACGATCGCCAGATCGCCGGCGGTCATTGCGGCGTCCCGGTGTCGGTCGAGCCGGTGTCGTTCGTCCCGGTGTCGTTCGAGCCGGTGTCGGTCATCCGGTCGGCGCAGTGTTCGTTCATGCGTCTGGCAACCTCTCGCTCGAAGCCGTGCTCGGTGGGCTCGTACAGCGTGACCGTAGCGAGTTCGGCGGGTCCGTACTGCTGTGGGGCCCAGCCGCGCGGGTCGTCATGAGGATAGACGTACCCCGTGCCATGCCCGAGTGATGCAGCGCCCTGGTAGTGCGCGTCACGCAAGTGAGCTGGGACTTCGCCGACTGCGCCGTCCTTGACCATCGTGCGCGCGTTCCAGATGCCGAGGGCAGCGCGATTGCTCTTCGGGGCGGTGGCGAGGTGGACGACCGCCTGAGCGAGGTTGAGCTGGCCCTCGGGGAGGCCGACGTGCTCGATCGCATGGGCCGCGGCAACGGCGACCACCAGCGCCTGGGGATCGGCCATGCCGACGTCCTCGCTGGCGAGGATGATCAACCGTCGGGCGATGAAACGGGCGTCCTCACCGGCCTCGAGCATGCGCGCCAGCCAGTACAGCCCGGCATCGGGATCGCTCCCGCGGATGCTCTTGATGAACGCGCTGATCACGTCGTAGTGGTCGTCGCGCCCATACCGCAACGCGCTCGTACCGAGCGCAGATTCGACGTGTTCGACGGTCATCTGGTCGGGATACGCCAGCGTGCACGCAACCTCGAGCGCCGTCAGTACCTGGCGGCCGTCGCCGCCGGACCGGTCGGCCAGCAACGCGACGGCCTCCGCTGTCGCCGTCACGGCTTCGGCGGCAAGACCACGGTCGATGAGCTGTTCGATGGCGCTGCGTTCGAGCGACTCGAGCCGGAACAGCGTGCTCCGGCTGCGTAGCGGTGCGTTGACCTCGAAGAACGGGTTCTCGGTCGTGGCGCCGATCAAGGTGAGCGTGCCGTCCTCGACCGCCGGGAGCAGTGCGTCCTGCTGGGACTTGGAGAAGCGGTGGATCTCGTCGAGGAACAAGATCGTGCCCCGGCCGTGCTCGCCGAGGCGCTGGCGAGCTCGCTCGATGACCTCACGCACGTCCTTGACCCCGGCCGTCACCGCCGACAGCTGCTCGAATGCTCGCTTGGTGCTGCCGGCGATGGCGAGCGCGAGCGTGGTCTTGCCGGTGCCGGGTGGACCCCAGAAGATGGCCGAGGTCAGTCGGTCCTGCTCGACCAGTCGACGTAGCGGCCGTCCGGGGCCGACGAGATGGGTCTGGCCGACGACCTCGTCGAGGTTCGTCGGTCGCAAGCGAGCCGCCAGCGGCGCTTGCTGACGCAATCGATCTGCGGCTGCCGCGCTGAACAGGTCGTCGCTCATATGGTGTTCAGGACCAGCTCGTAGCCCGCCTTGCGGAACCCGACCGCGTTCTCGAGCATCCACTCACGCGTCACCCACTGCCAGGCCACGAACTCGCGACCATCAGGAGTCGGGGTGATGTCGGAGCGCATCGCCTCGAACAGGAACCAACGGTGGGCCTGGCCGAGCCGCCCCTTGGTCGCCTTGAGCTCGGGTGGGTACTCGTAGACGACCCAGCCCGGGTACTCGGCGACCGCCGTGACGTCGTCCGGGCCGAGGCCGGTCTCCTCGCCGAGCTCGCGCCAGGCTGCCGCGACCGGTTCCTCGTCCTGCTCCACCCCACCCTGGGGGAACTGCCATTGACCGCGCACGTCGTTGCGTTCGAAGGCCAGCAGCCGGTCGTCGAGCCCGCGCACGACGATGACGACTCCGGCGCGGAAGTGTGGGCTCGCCATGTCGCCAACGCTACCCGGTGGGTGTCCGCCCTCCCGGGTAGCCGGGTAGCCGGCGCCGCCGTCAGCTCACAACGGGGCGAACACCCCCGATCGTGCTGACGCGACGCCTACAGTCCGGGGATGACGGATCACCTGGAGCATCTGCGGACCTGCATCGGACGCATCGACGACCTGGGGGTCGCGGCCGACACACTGTTGTCGAGCAGGCGGGATGACGCCGCAGCGGCCGAGGCGGTGGCACTCGATGCCGCCGACGATGCCCGGCCGGTCGCCGGCCGTGTCGTCGCTGTCAAGGCGCTCTTCGACGTCTCGGGTTGGGTCACTCACTGCGGGTCAGCCGTACTCGCCGCGAAACCACCCGCCACCGGCGATGCCGATCTCGTCTCGGCGCTTCGTGACGCCGGTGCCATCGTGCTGGCCCAGTCGAACATGACCGAATTCGCGTACGGCGCGCTCGGGCTCAACTCGACCTACGGCACGCCGACGTCTCCGTTGTATCCCGACGGCGACCGGATCAGTGGCGGCTCGACATCGGGCGGCGCAGCTGCCGTGTCGCGCCGACTCGTCGACATCTCGCTGGGGTCGGATACGAGCGGCTCCGTTCGCATCCCCGCCGCGTTCTGTGGGGTCGCCGGGTTCAAGCCGTCGAAAGGCCGTTACAGCGAGGTCGGGATGGCCTACCTGTCTCCCACGTTCGACGTCCCGGGCGTCATCACCGCATCCGCCGTCGTGTGCCGCGACGTCCATGTCGCGATCAGCGGCGATGGTCACGCCGGCTCGACCGTCGACCTCGCCGGGCTGGTGCTCGCCGTGCCACGCGCGCTCATCGAGCCCGACCTCGACCCCGTCATCGGTGCTGGGTTCGGCGCCTGGATCGACGCGCTCCTCGCAGCCGGAGTGCGCATCGTCGAGCGGGATCTTCCGTCCTGGTCGGACGCGACGGCTGCCACACGCGACGGCAGCATCATCTCGGTCGAGGCGTTCGCGATCCACCGTGAGCGATTGGCGACCTCGGCCGCTCAGTACGACCGACGTGTCGGCCCGCGGATCGCCAATGGTGAGCACGTCGCCGCGCACGTCTACGCCGCCGCGTTGATGCGG
>JANXUX010000032.1 GCA_025351965.1 Actinomycetes bacterium
GGTTGGTCGGCGTCGGCGTAGGAAGGTTCGCGACCGAGAAGCTGACGAAGCTCGTCTGCGGTGTCACGCCGGCGGGCGGGGCCACGGTTGGCGCCGCGATGACCGAGACAGCGGTCAGCTGAGCAGCCGGAGCGCTGGCGATGACCGGAACCTCGATGGTGACGTAGTTGGCGCCGTTGGTGCCCGCTGGCAGCAACGGATCGATCAGCGACGTCACGTTGGCCTGCGCGGCGTCGGGAACACCGTCCCCGTTGCCGTCGCCGCCCGGTGCGCCTGCCTCTTCCACGGCAGAGATTCCGTCGCCATCGTCGACGACGGCCGGTGTGATCGTGCACGTGGGAGTCGCATCCAACGGCGTGGTGCATGTGAACGTCTCACCGGCAGCGAGCGCGATGGTCGTCGACGGTCCGAAGGTGCTGTTGAAGTTCTCTCCGGCGCGGATGGTGTAGGTCCCGGGTGGCAGGTTGGCCGCCGTGGCGACGCCGTTGTTCGTATAGGAGCCGTACGCCGGCGATCCGTCGGGGCAGGTGTAGCTCGAGAACAGCGCAGGAGCTCGACACATGCCGACGACCGTTGGGTTGGCCGTATACAGCGTTCCGAGCTTCGTGACGGTCGCGGTGCCTGATGCCGACTTGACCAAGCGCGCATCGAGGTTGGCAACGTTCGTGCCGGCCGCGACGGCGACGGGCGTGGCGTCGCCGAACGTGAACACGGTACCGGTCGTGACGTACCAGGAGGTGATCAGGTCCTGCCGGGAGACCGGCGGTTCCATCCGAAGCCGCACGGTGCCCGGTTCCAGGAATCGGAGCGTGTAGTTACCGTTGGAATCCGTCGTGGTGGCGGACCGCTGGGCCACGTTCGCGCTGGTCAGCGCGGTGACGGTGACGGCTCCGAGCGGCTGGCCGTCGCTGCCCGTGACCTTGCCGCTCACCGAGCCGGTCGGCGCAGGGACACCGATGCTGCACGTCGACGTGCCGGCGCCGGGATAGGCGAGATTGCACGTGAATGAATTACCGGCAGCGATGGTGAGGAACACGGTCTCGCCGAGCAACTGTCCGCTGCCGGCTTGCGCCCTGACGGCATACGTGCCGGGCGGGACGGGTCCGACGACCCATCCAGTGCCATTCGGATCCTGCGTCATCTGGTAGCCGCCGACGTTCTCGCCGCACGGCCACATCGCGGTTGGTTGACCGGTCTCGACCCCGTTCGGCGCCGGGCAGAGACGCGGCATCGTGTCGTACCCTCGGAGCACCGGCCCGATCGCGTTGCGCACGTTGATCGTGCCGAAGACCCCGCGATCGATCTGGGCATCGATCCCGGTGAGGTGCTGGCCGGCAGTGAGTGTGACAGCTTGCGCCTGCTCGAACACGTGGGCGTCCGGGTAGTACTCCTGCAGGTTGCCATAGTTGGCGAAGCCGCCGAAGGCGTTGAAAGTGATCTTGAATGCTCCCGGCGGCAACCCGCGGGCGGTGTACGTTCCATCTGGCGCGGTGAACGCGAAGACCACACGATGCTCGTAGTCGCTACCGCTGGTGGCGGGGAAGATGTTCAGACCCACGTTGCCCAGCCCTTCGCCGGATGGGCCGGTCACGCGGCCGGAGATCGTGGCACCCGTGGCGAGGGCGATGTTCGTGTCGCTCAGCGACTGGCCCGCACCGAGCGTCACGATCGTTGCCGTCTGGTGGGTCAGGCCGCCGCCGAAGTACGTCCCGACATACGGCGTGGGAAGGGTGACGTTGCCGGTGTCCGACGACGCAAAGACGATGTAGTCACCAGGGGTGAGTCCGGCGAACGAGTAGGCGCCTGCCGTGGTGGTCGTCGTGGTGACGATCGTGGAGTTCTGCAGCAGCCAGACGGTCGCCGACTGCGCTGTGTTGTTGGCCGTGATTGTTCCGCTGATGCTGCTCGACGCCTCGAGAACCGCATCGACATTGGTCCGCGCCTGTCCGCCGGTGAGCACGATCTGCTGAGCCAACGCATCGCTACTGGCGTTCGGCCAGTATTCGCTGGAGACGGCTGAACCCGTCGGGGGAACAAACTGCACGACGACCTTGGCGGCGGTCGGCACACCCGTCAGCGTGTAGTCGCCGTTGGTGTTCGTCGTCGTCGTGGCAACGACCGGGGGGACGAACGTGAAGGACAACACGGTCGCCTTCACGGTGGCACCGGCGACAGCCGCGCCACCGGAGCCAGTGACGCGCCCGCTGATCGTTCCGGGAACGGGGAAGGTGATGTCGATGCCGGTCGACGACTGACCGCTCACGACAGCTACCGAGGTCGCATCGGCACCGAGGCGAACGCCTGGGTAGTAGTACGGGTTGCCTCCCAACGCATCGAACAGGGTGGTCCCGACCCGATATGTGCCAGGAGTGACGTTGTCGAACCGGTAGGTCCCGTCGGCAGCAGTCATCGTCGAGGTCAGCTGGCTGATGCCGGAGAAGAGCTGCACTTGGACGCCGCCTGCCGGCGCGCCGGCCGATGTGCGGAGGGTCCCGGCCACTGACGCGGCGGCGGCTTGCTGCAATTGCACACCCGTGAGGTTGGGGTTGGCGGTCGTGATGGTGAAGGTGCCCGGGAAGATGAATGCCGGAGTGCTGAAGAAGCTGCTCGGTGAGCTGAGCTGATACGTACCGGGTTCCAGGTCGTAGATGGTGAACAGGCCGAACGACACGTTGGCGCTGCCGACGGCCACACCATTGCGTTGCGCGATGACCTGCCCGAACGAAGCGGGCTGACCGGCGGCGGTCAGCAGCGTCCCGGAGATGGATCCGGGCGGAAGCACCATGTCGATGCCGGTGAGCACTGGCTGGGCGGCCGTGATGTCGAGCGCCGATGGGGTCAATGTGCCGCCGTATGCCGTCTGCGCGCCATTGGGAGGCGTCACCCGGAGCGAGTACTGGCCCGCCTCCAGCCCGCGGATCACGTAGCGGCCGGCCGAGTCGGTCATCGTCGAGTTGAAGCCGTAGAAACCGGACGCCGTCGAGAGGTACACCGTGGCCCCCTGCACCGGCGAGGTGCCGCGGGTGATCGAGCCGCTGATCGACCCGGCCGGCGCGGCGACGTCGATGCCGGTCCGGGTTTCGCCGGCGGCCAGGGTGATCGTCGTCGCCGATGCGATCGTCTTCACCCCCGGGTAGTAGAGCGGTACGGAGCCGAGGCTGGTGGACACGAGGTAACTGCCGGGGAAGAGGCCGCTGAAGGTGTAGTCGCCGGTGCCGTTCGTCGACATCGACGCCACGTACGATAGTCGCCGATGCTGTTGATCGGTGCATTGCCGGCGTAGCTGCCACTGCTCGTGAACAGCGTCATGGTGCCGGTCAGAGCCGTCACGCCGGCGACCACGACGTGGCCCGTGATTGAACCCGTCGTGGCGGGGGTGAGTCCGATCGATGCGCTCGTCGAGTTGTTCGACGGATTGGGGTCGCTGTCGACGCCGGACATCGCCACGCCGATTAAACCGACGGGCGCCGCGTTGACGGTGACGCTGACCGAAATGGTCTCGCTGGCGGCCGATGCGAGCGTGCTGGTCGTCAGACACTGCACGGCTGGCGCGGCGTCGGTGCAGCCCGATCCCGGGGCCAGGGTCACCCCGGCGGGCAGCGTGAACACCACATCTGTGAACGCGGTCGCGTCGTTCGGCCCGACGTTGCGCACGACCGCCGACACGAGAGCGGTCTGGCCTGCCAGCACTGATGCAGGCGTGACGGTGATCGTGTCGACCGCCAGATCGACATCGCTGGCCGCAGCGACTCGTGCAGGCGTCAGATCGACCGCCGGGCTCAACAGGCCGACAGCGACCAACAACGACAATGCGACACGCTTCATGATGTTCTCCCCCGCCGAGCGCTGTCCCGCGCCCGAACACTTCTGGCAGAAATCATGCCACAAGTCAGCCCTGTGACCTGCCGTTGCCTAGCCGACCGACGTCACGGAGCCGCGCTCATGGCGAGTGGTGGCCAG
>JANXUX010000098.1 GCA_025351965.1 Actinomycetes bacterium
TCTCGTCAGGTCGGGCCAGGTCGAGCTCGGCCTCGGGGCGCAGATCCCCGGATCCGCGTCCCCGGAGCCTCAGCTGCACGAGGTGGTCACGATGACGGCACCGGTCGTCGTCTATTGCCGCGACGACCACCCCTTCGCTGCACAGGGGGAGCTGACACCGCAGGAGGTGGCCCGCGAGACCATCATCCTGACCCGCTCGCCGGCCAGTGATCGGCTGTTCCATATCGAGTTCGGCGAGGCACCCGAGATCAGCCGGGTCGTGGTCGACGATGCTCAGATCGCGCTGCACATGGTGTCCGACGGGGTCGGCGTCGCGCTCTTGATGGCGGGCCTCGGGGTCATGGCTGCGGCGCAACTGATCCAAGTCAGGCTGACAGGCGGTCTGCAGCTGTCGTCGACGTTGATCAAGCGCGCCGGCGAGCCACTGTCCGAAGCGGCCGAGGTGCTGTGGCGCCTGCTCGCACCCGGCACTCCACCGGCGTGATCGGCGGCGCGAGCGCAGTCGCCGCCGGTCTCGTGGCCGATCGCGTCTTCGGCGAACCTCCGCCGGCCGTGCATCCGGTGGCCGGCTTCGGTCAGGGGATGGCGCGCGTCGAACGCGCGCTGTACCGAGACAGTCGCGTCGCGGGCATGACCCACTGGGCCATCGGCGTCGGCGGGGCAGTCGTCGCCGGCCGTGCGCTCGACCGGATGCTCGGACGACGATGGGCCCTCTTGGTGTCGACCTACGTCGCCGTGGCGGGGCGGATGCTCGGACGGGAGGCCACGGCGATCGGTGATCTGCTCGTGGCCGGCAACCTCGAGGCGGCACGCGCCAGACTGCCGGCGCTGGTCGGGCGGTCACCCACCGACCTGTCCGAGTCCGAGATCACCCGCGCCGTCGTGGAGTCCGTCGCCGAGAACTCCGTCGACGCCGTCGTCGCACCCGTGCTGTGGGCGTTGGTCGCGGGTGCGCCGGGCGTGTGCGCCTACCGGGCGATCAACACCCTCGACGCGATGGTCGGCCACCGTTCGCCGCGATACGAACAATTCGGATGGGCGAGCGCACGCCTCGACGACCTGGCCAACTGGATCCCCGCCCGCGTCGGTGCGGTCGTTGTCGCGGCGGTGCGACCAGGACGTGCCCGGGCCGTCGTGCGCATCGTTCGTCGAGACGCTGCGCAGCACCCGTCGCCGAACGGCGGCGTCATTGAGTCCGCCTTCGCCGCCTCACTCGGGATCCGCCTCGGTGGCAGCAACCGCTACGGAGATGTCGTCGAGCACCGCGGTGTGCTGGGCGACGGTCGCGAAGCAGCGGGGGCCGACATCGGCCGCGCCGTGCGTCTGCTCGATCAGGTCACGGTCGCCGTCGGTGTTGCCGGACTGCTCGCTGCGTCGGCAACGACACTCACTCGGCGTCTTTGGCGAGGGCGAAGTAGGGGCCGAACAGATCGGGCTTGAGCAGCCGCCCCATCTTGCGCAGTTCGCGGGCGATCGCGATCACGGCGTGGTCCATAAAGATCGGTGAGCCGCTGGTCGCAGCGAGGAAGGCGGCGTGGATTGCCGCATTGCGGATCGCTCCGCCGGACATGTCGAACCGTTCGGACAGGAACTCGAAGTCCACGTCCTGGACCGGTGCCGTCGCGGGGAAGTTGCGCTGCCAGATCTGGCGACGTTCGGGCGCTGCCGGCACTGGAAACTCGATGCGGGCGTGGATCCGGCGCAGGAACGCCTCGTCGATGTTCTTCTCGTAGTTGGTGGCAAGCAGCACGATGCCGTCGTAGCGTTCGAGCCGCTGGAGCAGGTAGGAGACTTCGATGTTGGCATACCGGTCGCGAGCGTCCTTGACCTCGCTGCGCTTGCCGAACAGCGAGTCCGCCTCGTCGAAGAACAGCACGACGTTGCCCGATCCTGCTGCGTCGAAGATCTGCTCGAGGTTCTTCTCCGTCTCACCGATGTACTTGCTCACGACCGCGGAGAGGTTCAGCTTGAACACGTCGAGGCCGAGTTCGCCGGCGATGATCTCGGCGGCCAACGTCTTGCCCGTTCCGGACGGCCCGGAGAACAGCCCGACGAGTCCTCTCGACGGCTTGGCCGAGAAGCCCCACTCGTCGTAGACCGTGGTCGCGAAGCGGTAGCGGTCGACGATGCCGCGAAGGTGTTCGAAGCGGTCCGGACTGAGCACGATGTCGGCCCAGGTGCGGGTTGGTTGGATTCGCTGGGCGAGTTGCTCCAGCGGTCCGGCGACCAGACGGCGGACCGCTGCGTCGAGGTCGTCGTGACTCGCCCGGAACACCCGACCGACGAGATCGAGTTGCTCGGACGTCAGGTGGTGGCGTCGGCGGTCGTGATCGCCGATGTTGTCCTGCCACTCCTGGTCGGTCGGTTCACCGCCCTCGGCCACGAATTCCAACCATGGCCGGTTGGGCATGTCGCCGATGGCCATCGGGCGACGCGACGTGATCGCCCACGCCAGGTGTGGTGTGCGGGTGATGGTGCGTCGCGCTTCAGGTGTCATCGGCTCGTCGAGTTCGATGACCACGCCCATCCCGGACAGCGTGGCTTCGCGGACGACGGCTGCCCAGACGGCGGGTTCTGTCGGTTGCGACAGCACGATGAAGCGCTGGGCTCGGGCCCGGTGCATCGCCTCTGTGCGCCGCCGGACGCGGTCGTCGCCCGTGACGACCACCAGATCGTCGTCACCGGGCGACTGCGTCGCGTCGTCGAAGATCCGCGCCGTGCTCGAGATCAGCGGGTCCATCGCGGCATCGCCCACGAACGCCCAGATCACCCCGGGATGCACGACGACGGTGTGATGGGCCCACGGACCGTCCTCGAGGATGTCGATGAATCCGCACCGCCGCAGGGCCGCATCGACGCCGAGCACCTCACCGACGGTGGTGTCGGTCCCGGCCAGCAAACGGTCGACCATGTGCAGCGACAGGCGCTGACGGTTGAGGTCGTCGTGGACCTCGGCGACGAGCCGGGCGAGATGTGGATCGAGCTCGCAGGACACCGCGATGGCGAGGACCTGCGCCTCGGCCTCGGTCAAGGACGCGTTGTCGACGATGGCCGCGAAGGTGGTTGGCTCCCCGAGCGTCGCCGCGAACGCGGCGCGAGCCGCGGCGAGACCGGCCTCACGCGGCGCACTCTCGTCGCCGGTGGCGCGCAGGTGACGGATCGCTGCGTCTCCCAATCGGCGCCACGGCTCGATCTCTGCGGAGGTCGAGGATGTGTCGGCCGTGCTCACGGCCACAGTCAATCACGGTACGATGCGCCGATGGGCTTCCCAGTGGTCACCGGTGCGATGCTCGCCTGTCCGATGGGTGCAGCGCCGAGCACGTTGAGCGTTCTGCCCCTGGCCATGGTCAACATGGAGAACAAACCAGCGGCGACGATCATGGACAACATCCCGTTCGTGAACATCGCACCGTTCGGTGTGTGCATGAGCTTGGCCAACCCGATCACGGCGGCGCAGACGGCTGCGGCACTGGGAGTCTTGACGCCGGGCGCCTGCATCCCCGTGCTGCCAGCGCCATGGGCACCGGGCTCGCCGACGGTCCTGATCGGCGGCAAGCCGGCGCTGAACAACTCGTCGATGTGCACGTGTGCTTACGGCGGCGTGATCACGATCACGTTCGGTGGTGCCACCACCGAGATGATCCCCTGAGCCTGCCGGTACCCGTCCTCACCGAAACGACCGTCGTGCGATCGACACAATCGGCGCCGCGACCATCTGATTTGTGAAGATCTGCGACGATCGCTTTCATGCACGGTGCAACGTTGCTACTGTTCGCTCCGGTCCTGACCAAAATGTGCGGTGGCGAGTGCCACTTCTTCACCCGGTCCGGCCTGTTCATGTTGCCGGGCGGGAGCCGTCAACGGAATTTTTGACATCGAGCTCAACGAAGGGGAAACAAGAGTGGCCGCGACTTATTTGACACCTGGTGTCTACGTAGAGGAAGTGTCGTCCAGTTCGGCAACGTTGTCGGCCGGAGCAACCGCCGTCGCAGCGTTCGTCGGCTTCACGGCGAAGGCTCCTACGGACGACCCGACCGACCCGGAAGGCGTCAAGCCCCGGCTCGTCACCAACTGGACCCAGTTCGAGACCCTGTACGGCGGCTTCGCCCCAGGGATCATGCTCCCGCACTCCGTGTACGGGTACTTCAACAACGGTGGCGGCCTCGCCTACATCGTGCGCATCCCGAACAGCACACCGGCCACCGAGTCGGGCGTTCGTGCCCTGCACTCCGGTGACCGCAGCCTCGGGCCGGCCGTCGAAGTCACCACCGTCGAGCCGAACGCGCCGATTTCGATCGCCGTCACGCCCGAAGATGCCGCCGAGGATGCCGGGGATGACCCGGTGCCGACGTTCCGCATCGACGTGGTCGAGTCCGGCAAGATCGTCGAGACCTTCCCCGGTCTGACCCTGGGCAAGGGCCCCCGTCAGGCCGAGGCCGTTGTCAACAAAGAGTCGACGAAGGTCAAGCTGGCCACCAAGATCGATACCGATCAGCTCGTCAACGACCTCGCCTCGATCCCGGCCGGCGTCTACGCCATCGAGCCGATGCCAGCCGTGACCTCGCCGGTCGCCGGACGTGCCTTCTCCGGTTCGGAGTCGTCCCGCACGGGCATCAACGGCCTCGTCATCGCCGAGGACGTCACGATGGTGATGGTCCCCGACCTGATCACGGCCGCCACCAAGGAAGACGGAACCGTCGACCTGAACATGTGGAAGTCCGTCCAGCTCGCACTGATCAACCACTGCGAGGGCCAGGCCAACCGGATGGCCGTCCTCGACGCTCCCCCCGGGATGACGCCGCAGAAGGTCAAGGAGTGGCGCTCCGACGTCGCGATGTACGACAGCCAGTTCGCGGCGTTCTACTACCCGTGGATCAAGGTCTCCAACCCGGCATCCGTCGACGCCAGTGACACCGAGATCATGGTCCCGCCGAGCGGTCACATGGCCGGCGTCTGGGCACGTACCGACGACACTCGCGGTGTCTGGAAGGCTCCGGCCAACGAGGTCGTGCGCGGCGCGCTCGACGTCGAGATGAACATCACCAAGGGTGAGCAGGGTCTGCTCAACCCGATCGGCATCAACTGCATCCGTCCGTTCGGCACCCGCGGCATCCGCGTGTGGGGTGCTCGCACCCTCTCCTCGAACACCGACTGGACGTACATCAACGTCCGCCGCCTGTTCAACATGATCGAGACCGCGATCATGAACGGCACGCAGTTCGCCGTGTTCGAGCCGAACGACCAGACCCTCTGGGAAGGGCTCAAGCGCACGATCGGTTCGTTCCTGCGCACGCTCTGGCGAGATGGTGCGCTCTTCGGCGCCACAGCCGAGCAGGCCTTCTATGTCAAGTGCGACTCCGAGACCAACCCGCCGGAGTCGATCGACCTCGGCCGCGTGGTCGTCGAAGTCGGCATTGCGCCGGTCAAGCCGGCCGAGTTCGTTATCTTCCGCATCGCTCAGATCAAGGAGACGTCGGCCTGAGCCGATGTCCCTGCGACCTAGCAACCTGAACGAAAGGACAACACGATGAACTTCGGATTCAAATCAGAACCGATGAACGCAGCGTCGTTTGCGATCGAGATCAAGAACCACCTGACGCTGAGTACGTGGACAAGCGCGGCCGGGCTCAACCTCGAGGTCGAGGTGATCGAGGTCAACGAAGGCCAGAAGGACGGCAAGATCGTCACCAAGAAGCGCCCCGGACCCTCCAAGTACGACACGGTCACGCTCAAGCGTCTGCTCACCGCCGACAAGTCGGCGTACGAATGGGCCAAGAAGATCCGCGACGGATCCAAGGACTACAAGGTCGACGGCTCGCTCGTCATGTACGACCGAGACCTGACCGAGATCGGTCGCTGGACCTTCAACAACGCCTGGCCGAGCAAGTGGTCGTGCTCCGACCTCGACGTCGGCACGAATGATCCGATGTCCGAAGAGATGACCCTCGTCATCGAGCACATGGTCCGGGAGAAGTAGAACGATGGCACTGCACGATGATTCCTTCACCGGGAACTACTTCTCGGTCGAGATCGATGGTCTCACCCTCGGCTACTTCACGGCGTGTTCCGGACTCAGCATCGAGTTCAACGTGATGGAGTACAAGCAGGTGCTCGCCACCGGTCGTCCTGGCATCGCCAAGTACGCCGGCCGGGCCAAGTACTCCGAGGTCGTGCTCAAGCGCGGCTTCACGGTGGACCTGGATCTGCACGACTGGTACAAGGAAGTCGCCGATGCTGCGAAAGCGACCCCGTACAAGACGGGTGCGATCGTTGTCTTCGACCGCAACGCCACCGAGGTTGCGCGCTTCTCGCTGCTCAACATGTGGCCTTCGAAGCTGACCGGATCGTCCCTCGAGGCCGGCTCGGACACCCCGATGGTCGAGGAACTCACGATCCAGCACGAGTTCCTCGAATGGGCGTGAGTAACTCCTAGTGGCCGGGTTCCAGACCGAGTACACCTTCACCCTGCCGAAGGGGTTCGTCGACGCCCAGGGCGCGCTGCACCGCAACGGAACGATGCGTCTCGCCACTGCGCGAGACGAGATCGAGCCGTTGCGTGACCAGCGCGTCACCGGGCCCGATGATCCCTACCTGACGATCCTGGTGCTGGCCCGTGTCATCACCGAATTGGGAACGTTGGCGCAGATCAGTGTGCGCGAGGTCGAGAACCTGTTCGCCGCGGACCTTGCCTTCTTGCAAGATCTGTACGGCATCATCAACTTCGGCAGTCCTGCCGATGTCGAGGCATTGCAGCTCGCCGCGACCGGTCCCGTACCGGTCGCGGAGGCCGAGCCTGCAGCGCCCGCCGCCGTACCAGTTGTCGCCGAAGTCGTCGACGACGACACCAATCGCGTCGCCAAGGCCACATCTGCGCGACGGCGCGATCGAATCGAAGAAGTGGCCCGCCCGAGCGGGTCGTGAAGCTCTATCCCGCAGACGCCCTCTGGGACGAGATCGCCTACCTGGCGTATCACCTCCACTGGGACCTGCAGTCACTCCTCGATCTCGAGCACACCGATCGTGCCCGGCTGATCCGCCGAGTGGCCAGCCTGAACGAACGAGCATGGGAGGAGGTGCGCAGTGGTCGATGATGCGTTTGTGTCCGAGCGAGTCAGCTCGTCCACCTTCTTGTTCGAAGTCGATGGCCAGAAGATCGGGCACTTCATGGAAGTGAGCGGTCTGCAGGTCGAGGTCAGCGTCGAGTCCATCGAAGAGGGTGGTGAGAACGGCTTCTCGCACCGGCTACCCGGTCGGATGAGTTGGCCGAACATCACGCTCAAACGAGGCGTGACCCAGACGGACAACCTTTTCGCGTGGTTGAACAAGTCGTCCGGCGAGCAGTTCGCCGCATCGGGCAACAAGCTGGTCCGCTCGACCGCAGCGATCACGTTGCTCGGTCCGAAAGGGGCCCGGCTGCGCGCCTGGGAGTTCATCGAAGCGTTCCCGGTGAAGTGGACAGGCCCTGATTTTGCCGCCGAGTCGGCCAATGCCGCCGTGGAGCAGTTGGAGATCGCGCATCATGGTTTCCGAGCCAAGACTCCCTGAGCCGCGCACCGACGACGGTGCTCGCCTCGGGCGCGCGATCAGGGATCGGTTCCGCCCCAACTTCGTCCTCGCGGCCGGGGACCGCCGGCACACCCGACCCGGCACGCTGATGCGCTCGACGCGCACCTTCGGGATGCGGCTCGCGCTGTCCCAACAGAACCGCCACCGCATCGATGCCCAAGCGAGCGATGCGCCGATGTCCACGCGTCCCCCGATCGACTACTGGCCGTGGCCAGAGGCGGACGAGCAGCAGGAAGACTTCCAGCCAGCGGCGCGTCGTCGCGCCGCCGTCGCTGCCGCGACATCGAATGCCCCGAAGCCGCAGGCCCAGCGCACGGCCGAGATGCAGGTCGACATGCTCCGTCAGTTCGTCCAGCGTAAGGCGGCAGCAGGGGCGACGCCGTTCGGGGCCCTGGCGAACACGCCGGCGGCGCCCGTCGCACCGGCTGGCGCAGCGGCAGCCGCGGCGTCGACACCGTCACCGACCGGGGCCGCTGCGGCCGTCGCTCACCCCGCCCGTGTCCGCCGTGGGTTGCCGATCACGGCGCGTCGCAAAGGACGTACCTGGGCGGGGCCGAAGACGTCGCCAGGCGGAATGGCGCGCGACGCCGCGCCGCAGCCGACGACCTCCGTCGCCCACAACCGTTGGGCCGCCGACGCGCCGGAGCCGCTACCGGAAGTCGTTTCGTCAGGTGTCATCGACAGCGCTCCGGTCCAGCGCAGTGGACGGTCGCCGGCCGAGCGACCTGCGTCACGCGAGGACCAGCTCCGGCGTCTGCTCGAGAAGTCCGGACAGGTTCCGGCTCAGTCGGTCTCTGCTGATGATCTCGCCGCATCGTTGAGCCGCGCCGACTCCCCCCGCCCGGCCCCGAGTCGTACCGCACCGAACGCATCCTTGGCCGAGCGGACCACGCCGGCTCGGCCGGGCAACACGCTCGCCCGAGTCGTGGCCGACGGACCCGCACCGCACGCCGCGGAGCCACCGAGCAACCAACGCCCGCTCCCCACTCGCACGGCCGACAGCCCGTCGGCGTTGGCGGTTCGCGGTGACGTCCGCACGGCGAGTCCGCCGGACAGCCGTCCGGTGTCGGCCGACATGCTCCGTCGCCTCGCCGCGTCGCCCACGACGCCATTCGCCGGGCCGGACGCGGTCGAGTCGGTGCTGCGTGCGGGTACGCCTGCATCGACGGTGGATGTAGCTGGGGCGGGTGCAGAGGTCCATGGCGTCGGGCCCGCACCTGCGCGATCCAGCAGCGCTGCGCCACCGGCGTCGAGCGGCAATTCCGAGGGCTCGATGGTCGGTCATCGCCCTGGCGTGATCACCCGGGACCCGCTGGAGGGTGCCGCCCGTGCGCTCCCGCTGGTGGCCACTGCGCCATCCGCGATTGCGGTGATGGAGCGCGTCCAGCGCGTCACGTCCGACGTCGACGTCGAGCACGAATCCGTTCTTCCGCCGCGCAGCTTCGCCGGATGGGAGTCCGAGTTCATCGCCGCCGAGCCGGAGTCGGCTCATCGACGCGCGTTGCCACTTGCATCGGTCCGACGTCAGCTGCGCGCGCACCTACCCGAACCCCTCACCGTCGCACGCGCTCGCGACGCCGATGTCCGCCGCGCCCCGACTGCCTTGGCGGCGACGCCGGCGCCGGCGATTGCAACGTCAGCCACGTCCACGACGACCGCAACGTCCACGACGACCGCAACGGCTGCAACGTCCACAACGGCTGCAACGACCGCGCGCGGCGCGACATCGATGGCCGCATCGCTGCGGCCGAGCGTCGTCGCCGGTCAGGCGATGGCCGTGACGGCCGCCGGTCTGGCCAGGTCGCTCAGGATCGATCCCACCTCGTCGGCATCCACGATCGGTCTGCAGCGAGTTGCTGCCTCACCGCGGCGCCACCGGCGCACCGTGGCGCGCAGCCTCGACGGCCGCGGCGTCCAGTGGGTCGACCAGCCGGCCACGGCCGCCGCTGACATCGCACCGTCGGCCGCCGACGCCGGAGCCACACCCGCCGTCGCCAGAGCCGGGGACACCAGCAGCCGGGCCGCTGGAACCGGGACCGCCAGCCCGGGTTCGAGCCCGACCGAGCAGATCAACGCCGACGCGCCGACGATTGCGCTCGACACCGCCATCGGAGCCAAAGCCAGCGCGCGACCCGGCGACACGCGTCTCGCCGCACTCGCCCAGACCGGCAACGAAGCGACGCTCCGACGAGCACTGCTCGCCACCGAACGCGCCGCCGCCTCGACCGACGATCTGGTCGTCGCACCTCCTGCGATGGGACACCTCGGCGATGACGTCTCGGAGTCGCGGGACGCGGCGCCCGCGCCTATCCAGGTGTCGGGACTGCGCGCCGTTCGCGAACCGTCACCGATCACAAGCGACACCATTCGCCGAACGATGCAGAGTCGGCTGGCGGAACAGGATGCACCTCGCCGGATCGACCGCCCCGGCGGAGCTGAGACGGTGACCTCGGTGACAGCCGGCGTCGATCGACGGCGCGTTGCGGCTCCAGCCACCGAGGCCGCCGCCGCCACCGCCACCGACACCGTCGGCAGCGCTGATGGCGTCACGGACGCCCGCACCGGCGCATCCGGGGTGACCCGGGCGACAGCTCCATTCGATTCGCCGGCATCGGCCATCGAGGTCGCGGACCGTCTCGTCGATGTCGACGCCGCCTCGGTGACATCGGCGCGACTCTTCGTCGACCGCGCCGGCGACCCGACCACCTCATCCGCTGCCGTTCACCGCGATGGCACCGGCGCGGCGTCGTCGAACTCGCCGGCTTCGGTCCAACCGTCGTCCGGCCCCGCTCCCGAGGTAGACGTCCGACGCCGCACGACGGCGAAGCAGTCCACAGCGCGTTGGGTGCCGGCGGACCCGGGCACACTTTTTTCGTCGTTGACCGGGCGCGGTGTCCTCCAGCGTCGCTCGCTCCTGACCTTGTCCGAGGCGTCCATCGCCGCAGCGGCGCGGTTGCCGTTCACCGCAGGACCACCGTCGCAGGCGCTGCTGCAGCGCACGATGTTCCCCGACTCGCTCGATCAGCACGATGCATCGGAGCAGTGGCGCGGCGATGCGCGCACGGCGCCGCCGGCCGAGCCGCTGAGCGAGCGGGTCGACCGAGCGGTCGCGCCACGTTCGTTGCAACGTTCCGTCGACCCGCTCATCGACGCTGCAGCTGCAGCCTCAGCCTCAGCCTCAGCCTCAGCCTCAGCCTCAGCAGCCGCAGCAGTAGCCGTCACCGCTGGAGAGGGCGAGCCGGCCAAGAAGCCGCGCGCGAGCCGGGCCAAGAAGTCGGCGCAGCCGCTCGTCGATCCAGCGGACCTCGCTGTCGCTCCTCGTCCCGTACAGCGCTCGACCGAGGGTCGGCTCGATCCGACCAACGGTGCGGCTCGCGTCGCTGCGGTCGATCTCGCCGACCGGTTCCTGGCCGAGCTCAGCCGACACCGCCAGGAGCGGCCCAAGCCGCTCCCGATCCAGTTCGCGTCGATCGCTGATCTGATCGTCGGCAAGCGCACGCCCCTGGTCTCGACCGGCGAGGCGTCACAACGCGCCCTCGCCGCGGTGAACAAGGTCGCCGCGACCACCGGCGACGTCATCCACCTCGCCGATCCGCAGCGGCTGGCATCTCCCGATGCCGAGATGCGCGGCATCATCGCCCACGAACTGACCCACGTCGCCGCTCCGTCACCCGCACCGCGGTTTTTCGACGACGACCGACACACTGCAGAAGAGCACCGAGCCACAGAGATCGGTGAGCTGATGCGCCGCTCATTGGCCCCGCCGTCGGGGTCCGGAAGCGTACGAGGAGGAAGCATGTCGATCACCCAGGAGTCCACCCGGTCCGCCGCTCGCGACAGTTCCGGCACCATCCGTCGTCAGCTGGACAGCTCGTCGCGACAGAGTGCCGGTTCGCCGACGAGCTGGTCGTCCACGCCCTCGCGTGACTCGTCGGATACCGTCCGCCGTGCCGTGGTGACGGACGAGGTGACGACCACCACGACCAGCGACGGGCCGACGGCAGACGTCGGCAGCCCCGGGATGAACTCGTCGCAGTTCACGGCCATGCTGCGTGACAACTTCGATCTGATCGTGGAACTGCTCGAGGACCGGATCATCAGTGACATCGAGCGCCGTGGTGGCCGTTACCGAGGTGACTTCTGATGGCGCCTCCCGCACAGCTGCAGAAGGCATATCTCGACGTCGAGGGCGGAACACGCATCGACTGCATGTTCAACCCGGCCAAGTTCTCGTTCTCGGCGTCCAACCGCTGGGAGTCGGACTCCGTGCCCGGCAAGTCGGCGCCCTCGAAGCGCTTCGCCGGCGGCGATGGTGGCACG
>JANXUX010000121.1 GCA_025351965.1 Actinomycetes bacterium
CCTGCAGCCAGACAGCATCTACTGGTGCGACGGAAGCGCAGACGAGTACGAGACACTGTGTCAAGCACTCGTCGACGGTGGCACGTTCACGAAACTCGACGAGGCCAAGCGCCCGAACAGCTACTGGGCACACAGCGACCCGGGCGACGTCGCCCGAGTCGAGGATCGCACGTTCATCTGCTCGACCGACGCCGCTGACGCCGGCCCGACGAACAACTGGCGTGAGCCCGCCGAGATGCGAGCCGAGATGATGTCGCTGTATCAGGGTGCGATGAAGGGCCGCACGATGTACGTCGTGCCGTTCAGCATGGGCCCACTCGGTTCGCCGATTGCCCACATCGGCGTGCAGCTCAGCGACTCGGCCTACGTCGCCGTCAACATGCGCATCATGACCCGGATGGGCCAGGGCGCGCTGGACGTGCTCGGCGACACCGGCGATTGGGTACCGTGCGTGCATTCGGTGGGTGCGCCGCTCGCTGCGGGCGAGGCCGACAGCTCGTGGCCGTGCAACCCGGACAACAAGTACATCGTCCACTTCCCCGACACCCGCGAGATCATGTCCTATGGGTCCGGCTACGGCGGCAACGCGCTGCTCGGCAAGAAGTGCTTCGCGCTGCGCATCGCCTCGGTGATGGCCCGCGATGACGGCTGGCTGGCCGAGCACATGCTCATCCTCAAGCTGACGAACCCCGCCGGCGAACACAAGTACATCGCCGCGGCGTTCCCGTCCGCATGCGGCAAGACGAACCTCGCCATGCTGCAGCCGACGATCCCGGGTTGGACGGCCGAAACCATCGGTGACGACATCTGCTGGATGAAGTTCGGCGCCGACGGCCGTCTCTACGCGATCAACCCAGAAGCCGGGTTCTTCGGCGTCGCCCCCGGCACCGGTTACGACACCAATGCGAACGCGATGCAAACCCTCTGGGGCAACAGCATCTTCACCAACACCGCGCTCACGTCCGACGGCGACGTCTGGTGGGAAGGCATGAGCGATACCAAGCCGGCTCGAGCCATCGACTGGAAGGGCAACGACTGGAACCCCGAGGTCGAGACCCCCGCTGCGCACCCGAACGCCCGTTTCACCGCACCGGCGTCGCAGTGCCCGTCGATCGCCGACGAGTGGCAGGACCCGGCTGGCGTGCCGATCTCGGCCATCCTCTTCGGCGGCCGTCGCCGCACCACGGTCCCGCTCGTCACTCAGGCGTTCGATTGGCAGCACGGCGTGTTCCTCGGCTCGATCATGGCGTCGGAGACCACCGCTGCTCAGGCCGGTGCAGTCGGCAACCTCCGCTTCGATCCGATGGCGATGTTGCCGTTCTGCGGCTACAACATGGGCGACTACTTCGCCCATTGGCTCAAGGTCGGTGGCAGCACCGACCCCTCGAACCTGCCCAAGATCTTCTTCGTCAACTGGTTCCGCCGTGACACCGACGGCCGCTTCTTGTGGCCCGGGTACGGCGAGAACAGCCGCGTGCTCAAGTGGGTCTTCGAGCGTGTCGCCGGTACCGCCGACGCGATCGAGACGCCCATCGGCTACCTGCCCGAGCAGGCCGACCTCGACATCGATGGCCTCGACGTCGCCCCGGAGGACCTCAGCCAACTCCTCTCCGTCGACACCGAAGGCTGGTCGGCAGCGATCCCCCAGATCCGTGGCCACTTCGCGACCTTCGGCGATGCGATGCCCGACGAGCTCGTCATCGCGCTCGACACCCTCGAAGCCAACCTCGCCAAGGCCTGACCCGCAAACTGGGTGGGTGATCGGCCCGAAGGTGGGCCGATCGCACCCCCAGTTCCAGGTCAGCACCCGTTCTCGACGGCGATCCGGGTGATGGTGTCACCGTCCTCGCCGGTGGCCACGTACATCGAGTTGCCGAGTCCGCCGAAACCGCTCACCTGTCCCCCGGCGCCCCTGGGTGCGTACTGCGGGAAGTCGGCGGCCAGCGCCGCGATGGAGCTGCCCAGACCGAAGTTCGCCGCGGGATCGCTGGCCGTGCCGACGGTCGTCACGCCGGACGGATGCGGCACCGGTGGCGTGACGACGAGGTCGATCCCGCGCGCCGGGAAGTCCGCACCACCGAGCTGCCAGTCGGCGAGGATCTGTCGTGTGCCGTCCTGTATGAACAACAGCGACAGATCGCCCCAGATGAGCACACGAGCCGTCGCCAGACCCCAGCAGTCCGACCCGTCCGCGTAGGGATGCTCTGGCACCGAGTACCAACCGGTGTCGAGATCGGGCTGGCCGAGCACCGGAACGGCCCGGGCGAGGAACTGCTCGGGCGTTGGGGTGTTCGTGCCGTGCAGACCGCCGGCGTCGAAGCCGAACAGGCGACCCGTGACGAGGTCGATCTGGGCGAGGCCGACCGGCTGAGCGGTGTCGACGGCCATCGGTGTCCACGTCGCGCCGTCGTCGGTACTGACGATGCCGATCCCAGTGCCGGTGACCACGACGATCGGGGCGTGCGCCGCTGCAGTGACGCCGAATGCGTAGAACTCAGCGGAGTAGCCCTCCTGACCGAGGTCGTACGTGGTCGTCCAGCTGGCACCGCCATTGGTCGATCGGGCGATCGCCCCACGACTGCTCGAGGTGTAATAGCCGACGACAATCACGTCGTCGGACGGCATCGTGACGAAGGCGACCGCCGGCAGCGATGCACCTTGTGCGGGGTCACCGACCGCAGCGCCGTCGGGCACCGACGCCGTCTCGCTGAACGTGGCGCCGTCGTCGGTCGACCGCTCGATGCGGATCGAATACGGCGCACTCGCGAACCCGGAGGTGGCGCAGGCCACCACCACCGATGACCCGTCCGGCGATGCGGCAACCAACGCCACGTCTGCGCCAGCGTCGCACGGTGCCGTCCAATCCGTCCAGGCGCCGTCCACGAACCGAGCCGCACCGCTGAGCACCCGGTCGTTGTACACGAGCCATCCCGACGCACCGCCGAACGACATCCGGGCCCGGAACCCCGGACCGGCGCCCGGTGTGATCGAGATGGGCGATGGCGTGAAGACATCGGAGGTGACCGGGGCGGAGTAGATCCGGTAGGCCACGCGATCAGCGTCCTGGTCGAGGGACAGCACGTGGACCATCCCCGCCCCGACGCCGATGGTCATCGGAGTGAAGCTCGAGGTCGTGGACAGCCGGACGTCTGCCCATGTCGCACCACCGTCGTGCGTTGCCAGAAGCACGTTCGACACCTCGGATCCGGAGCCGACGAGCCACCCGTTCGCCGCATCCGCGAAGGCGACCTCGAATGTGGTCCCCACGTTGGCCGAGTCGCTCGCGACCAGCTGTGCGGGCGGCGACACGTCGCTCCACGTCGCGCCGCCGTCAACGGTGTGACGGAACGCGACCCGGCCATCGCCAAGAGTGCCGACCAGCCAACCGTCGAGCGGCGTGGGGAACGACGCCGACACGACGTCGACCCCGGCAGGGATGGCCGCTGCGGCAGGCAGCTCTGGCGGCGGCCCTGGAGGGGTCGACGGCGTGGTCGACGACGTCGCCTCCGTCGTGGTCGGATCGGGCGCAGGGCTCGAGCTCGTCGCCGTCGAGGCGGTGGCGTCTGATGCCGAGCTGACGTCCGTGGACGAGTCCGGCACGGTGCCGCTGATCGACACGGGCTGGGGATCGCGGGACACGACGAACACCGCCACCGCCGCAGCGGCGACGGCACCAGCGCCGATGACGGCGACCCAGCGGCGCTGGTGGCGCCGTGCCGGTCGAACGACCGCGAGGTCGACCGGTTCAACCTCGATGGTCCCGCTCGCGACCGTGGTCGTCGCCGGAGTGGTCTGCAGCGCCAACGCGATGGACGTGCGGATGGCCGCCTGGCGCGCGGCCGTGATGTCGTCGCCGGCCTCGTCGAGGATCGTCTTGATCTGGTCGTCGTCCATCACTCCGCTCCTTCCATGCCGGTGTATTCGGTTCGCAGCGCCTCGCGCGCTCGGGCGAGCAGGGACTCGGTGGCGTGCAGGCTGCGCCCGAGCGCCGTGGCAACCTCGGCCACGGGCAGGTCGTCGACGTAGCGCAGGACCAGCGCAGCCCGCTGCGCATCGTTCAGGCGGCCCAGCGCCTCGGTCGCCCGGCTCGGCGCGTCATCCGGGCCGCGTCGCCGCTCGAACGCCCGCCGCTGGGTCCGCTCGATGAGGTCGTTGTGCCGGATCTGGTCGAGGAAGCGGCTCCGGCAGGTCGCGATCGCCCAGCCGACATCGACCGGTTCTTCGCGGCCACCGCGCACCTGGCGCACCAGCGTGAGGAACGTCTCCTGGACCAGGTCGTCGGCTCGGGACCGGTTGCCACCGACCAGGCGGCTCGCGTACCGGTAGACCTCGCCGCTGGCCCGGTCGTAGAACTCGAGCACATCAGCGTCGGTCAACACCGTTCCACCTCGGACAGTTCCCCCATGCATGCCCCCAACGACGAAGCTCGGCGGGCATCTCCGTCGCGCCGGACGAGAATTCTCCTCGCAGCTACTGGCCGACAACCATCGCGCGGATGCCGAGTCCCATCAGGAACAGGCTGCCCCCGCCATAGAGCAGGTAGGTCTTGCCCTTCAACTGCGGACGGTAGCTGTAGATGATGGCCACGGCGATGATCGCCACGAACCCGTAGAACGCATGGAACTTGGGGAACACGTACTTGTACTTGTTGACCAGCGCGACGCCCATCGCGACCTGGCCGAAGATCGCGACCTCGGCGAGACCGATGAACCACCACAGGGCGCGGGTGCGCAGCACGGTGTACTTGTGGGCGAGCAGGGACCAGATCCCGGCGAACCCGTTGCCGATGATCACGAACCAGGCCCAGTTCTTGTGCAGGTCGTAGAGAGCCAGTGCGGTCAGAGCAACCAACGCCTTCGGTCTGCTCAGTTGCCGACGGCGGCAGCCGCCACGGCGGCACGTTCGTGTGCTTTGGCCTGGGCCTCTGTGTACGCCTCTGCGGCGATGTCGACGAGATCGGCGATCTCCGCGTCGTCGAACCCGGCCAGGCGACGGAAGTTGCGGGCGAGGTGCACGGGGCTGTCGGCGCTCTCGCCCCGGAAGCCGCCGAAGCTGAACAGCTTGTCGACCGCGCGCTGGAACTCGAGCGCGTCCTTCTGCCGCTGCGGATCGTTGACCGTGAGCTTGCGCAGCCA
>JANXUX010000125.1 GCA_025351965.1 Actinomycetes bacterium
AGTCGATGATGACGTAGTCGAAACGCAGCTTGAGCTCCTCGATGACGCCGCGCATGCGCTGCGAACCGAGCATCTCGCTCGGATTGGGCTGCAGTGCACCGGCGGTGATGACGCAGAGGTTCTCGTCGATCTTTCGCACGATGAGGCCGTACTCGGCGCCGACGAGGGCATCGGTGAGTCCCTCACGCTCTTGGATGTCGAAGACCTGGTGGACGCGGGGCTTGCGCAGGTCGGCGTCGATCAGCACAACCGAAGCTCCGGCCTGGGACAGCACGACCGCAAGGTTTGCGGCCGTGGTGGTCTTGCCCTCGCCGGGAAGGCTGCTCGTGACCTCGAACACCTGCATCAGCTTCTCGGCACCCATGAACTGCAGGTTCGTGCGCAACGTGCGATAACCCTCGACCGACACATCGTTCGGCTTACTCATCGCGATCGGGCGCTTGTCGGGAGCCGTGGCCGCCGGCACGAGGGCGAGGATCGGCAGGCCGTTGCCGATCTTTGTGAGCTCGGCCGAATCGCGAACCGAGTCGTCGATGAAGTCGAGGACGAACGCCGCGGCGACGCCGAGCAGCACCCCGACCGCGATCGCGAGCAGTGCAGTACGAACCGGGTTCGGTTCGGACGGATCGGTGGGCTCCTCGGCCGGACGAACGAGCTGAGCCCCGCCGCCCGTGAGCGCGGCGTCGACCTGGGACTGGTCGATGCGCTGTTTGAACAGCGCCTGCTGGTCGACGAGCACCCGACGCTGGGCCTGGGCTGTTGTGTCGTCGTCATCGGGCGACGCGTTGATCTGGGTGTCCAGTGCGGTGATCTGGTCGCCGAGATCGGTGATCTTGGCCTGGAGTTCCTCGCCAGCGGCGACGAGCGACGCGATTGCTTGCGAACGCTTGGTGTTGATGTACGCATCGACATACGCATTGGCGAGCGCTGCAGCGGTCACGGGATCGCCGCTGCGGACCGTGACGACGACGACGTCGGTGTTGCCGAAGGCGGCGCCCGTTGCGTGCGGGGGATCCTCGGTCAGACCGAGATCGCTCTTGACCCGCTGGAACACGACTTCACCCTCGACGACCTGGATCTCGTTGTTGACGAAGTTGTCGTTGGTGTTGGTCTGCACGGAATCGCCGAAGATGCTCGATGTGGTGGTGGTCTGGAGCAGCATCCGTGCGCTGGCCTCGTACACAGGCTCCTGGAGCAGCGCCAGACCGATGGCCGGGGCCACGGTGGCCACCAATGCGACGGCGATCACCCAGGAGCGCCGTGTCAGCGTGCGCCAGAAGTCGCGAAGGCTCATCTCCTTGTCGGTTGCAGTCATGACGCCACGTCCGATCCGAAAAGCACGACCACGTCGCCCTGATCATCGATCGGGGTCAGGACCTGGTCGAGGAGTGGGACGAGCGTGGCCTGGTCAGCGCCGAGGAGCTGAGCCACGGCATCGGCCTGCGCCGCGAACCCGGACCGGTAGTAGACGGTGGTCGATGCCTCGACCACCGCGACGGCACTTGTCGCGATCTGGGTGTATCCGGCGGTGGTCAGTGCCGCCTGCGCCGTGGCGAGCGCCGTCGTCGTGCCGGTCGCATCGGCGATCACCACGCGTGTGGTCGCAGCCGACTCCCCCGCTGTCGCCGCACCCGTCGTGTCCGTCGCGTCCCCCACGGTCGTGGCCGTCGTGGTCTGCGGCGCGCCGTTGGTGGTCGTGGTCGCGAACGACGGCGCCGTGGTGCTCGCCGAAAGGGTCGTGGTCGGGACCTGCTCCGGCGAGAGCACGAACGGATCCTGCGCCTCGGGCTTGCCGCCAATCGCGGCGCCGGCGAGAACGCCCACGACTGCGACGGCAGTCAGATACGGCCAGGAGCGTGACATGCGGTGCGAGATCCTATTCCGCGCACGTCCCGTCGACGCCCGCACCCCGTGCACAACGGCACGCACGACCACTCTCTCAAGAGAACGTGACGAATTCTTGAGAGAAGGTTGACGGAAATCAGGCGCCGAGCACGGCCCGGTCGGCGTCGACCATCATCGACACGAGGTCGGCGAACGTGGTCGCCGGGGTCCACCCGAGCTCACGCGTCGCCTTGCTCGGATCACCCAACAGGTAATCGACTTCGGCCGGACGGAAGTACCGCTCGTCGACCACGACGTACTGCTCGTAGTCGAGCCCGGCACGACCGAACGCCAACTCACAGAACTCTCGTACCGAATGGGCCTCACCTGTCGCGACCACGAAATCGTCGGGCTGATGGTGCTGCAGCATCCGCCACATCCCCTCCACGTAGTCACCCGCGAAACCCCAATCGCGCTTCGCATCCAGGTTGCCCAAATGCAGCTTCTCCTGCTGGCCGGCCAGGATCGCCGCGACACCCTTGGTGATCTTGCGGGTCACGAAGTTCTCACCACGACGCGGGCTCTCGTGATTGAACAAGATCCCGTTCGACGCAAACATCCCATACGACTCCCGGTAGTTCACCGTCGCCCAATACGCATACACCTTGGCCACCCCATACGGGCTCCGCGGATGGAACTTGGTGTCCTCGTTCTGTGGCGGCGGCGACGCACCGAACATCTCCGACGACGACGCCTGATAGAACCGTGCCGGCACCCCCGAAACCCGGATCGCCTCCAACAACCGCATCGTCCCCAGCCCGGTCACGCTCCCGGTGTAGTCCGGCATGTCGAACGACACCTGGACATGACTCTGAGCGGCGAGGTGGTACACCTCGTCCGGAGCGATCGTCTGCATCAGACGGACCAGGCCGATCGGATCATCCAAATCGCCGTAGTGCAACTGCAACGTCCCTTCGTGCGTGCCGTCGTGCATCTGCTCCAGCCGGCCCCGGCTCAACATGCTCGAACGACGCACGATCCCATGCACCTCGTACCCCTTCGACAACAACAACTGGGCCAGGTAGGAACCATCCTGGCCCGCAACACCGGTGATGAGGGCTATGGGCATGGCCCACGAGTGTATTCGGTTTCCAGCGCGCTTCCCCGTTGTCGTCCGACACCCAAGAGCGGTCGTCGAGGCCCACTCAGCCCCGCGAGATGCGGAGCCGGACCGGCACGACGCACCCGGCAACCGCGGCCGGATCACCGGCGACCACGGCCGAACCGTACTCGGGCACTTCGTGGGCCTTGAACTCGTACAGACCGAGCTCTGCTCGCTGCTGGGCCCCCTTCGAACCACGGCCGCAGATCAGCAGCCGCGAACATGTCGCTGTCGAGCAAGACCACCCGCATTCGTCAGCCAGACCGGCGAGGTACACCAGGCGTCCAGTTTGTGTATTGCGAGACGGAATTCGGACCCGGCCGGACCGTCATGGCTGCCGGCGATGGCGAGGAACTGGAGCCCGCGGATCCCTGCGACGGAGGTGACCCGCTCGAGACGCGCTCGATCGCTGGTGAGGATCGTCAGCCCGGCCGCCGAAGTGCGCTCGCAAGATCGCACAGAGCGTCGCTGCGCAGCGCAGGTAGAGCAACAGAAACTCGTCTCCCCCGCCCAATTTGGTGTTCATCGGCTTCCCGGCACCAGCGTCGTCGACGGCCAGCAGATTGAAAAATGGAGCACCGCGTGACGGTGCCCCGGGGTGTCAAGGGGTCGCGAGCTAGCGTGGGGAATAGCCGCCAGCCGCCGTTTCGACAATCGGGGATCAAGTCGGAACCCCTCCCGACCGAATCAAGAACCTGGAAAGGAGAGCTGGGGCCATGCGCTCACTGCAGGGATTCACCGGCCGCGGGTACGACCGTGGCCGCAACGCGATGTGGCAGATGGCCTGGGTCGCATGCCAGGCGGTGCTCTTCAAGCGCGCCTGGATGCCGTCTCGGGCGCGCGTCGCGCTGCTCCGCGCGTTCGGCGCGAAGGTCGGTGCCGGCGTCAACATCCGCGACGACGTCACGATCCACTGGCCCTGGAAACTCGAGATCGGCGACCACTCCTGGATCGGCGTCGGCGCCTGGATCCTCAACCTCGAGCCGGTCACCATCGGCCACGACACGTGCATCTCCCAGCAGGTGCTGCTCTGCACCGGAAGCCATGATCGCCACTCCCCCACGTTCGAGTTCGACAACGCCCCGATCGTGATCGGCAACGGCGTGTGGGTGGCCGCACGGGCCACCGTCCTGCGTGGCATCACGATCGGTGACGAAGCAATGATCGGCGCTACCGCGCTGGTCCGGCGCGACGTATCCCCCAGTGAATCGGTGCTGGCCCCGGATCCGGACCGGTCAGCGCGTTGAGAATTCTGCACGTGGTGACATGGGTGGCCCCCGGCAACCCGTTCGGGGGCCCACTCCGCGTGGCGACCAACGATGCAGACGAGCTCCGTCGACGTGGGCATCAGGTCGAGGTGGTCGCCGCGCAGCCACGCCGACGCGAACGCGGTCGATGGGCCAGCGCTGATCAGGGCGTCCACGGCTACGACGCCTTTCGCATGATTCCCGGCGCCGGCTTCAGCGGGCTCGTCTCGCCGCGGCTGCTGTGGATGGTGTGGCGACGTTCGCGCACATTCGATGTCGTGCACGTGCACCTCGCACGGGATCTCGTCTCGCTACCCGCCGCAGCGATCACTCGCCTGCGGCGCACCGCCCTGGTCGTGCAGTGCCACGGGATGATCGACCAGTCGTCGCGCCGGTCGGCAGCGGTGATGGACCGACTGCTGACCCGTCGGGTCCTGGAAGCAGCGGGATCAGTGTTCGTGCTCACGTCTCGCGAGCGCGCGGATGTCGAGGCCACATTCCCGGGTGCCACGATGCGGTTCGTCGTTCTCCCCAATGGCGTTCCCGTCGTCGAGGTCTCGGACGAGGTGCACGGAGCAGCAACAGCCCGTGTGCTCTTCTGCTCCCGCCTGCACGCCCGCAAACGGCCCGTGCTCTTCGCGCGGATGGCGGTCGAGCTGCTCGCTGCAGGCATCGATGGCGAGTTCGCGATGGTCGGCGCCGACGAGGGCGAGATGACCGCTGTGCGCGACGTGCTGGGCCCGGCCTCAGCCGGAGTCGAGCTCGCCGGAGCCATCGAGCCCGATGGCGTCCGAGCAGAGCTCGTTCGGTGCGACGTGTTGGTCCTGCCATCCGTGGACGAGCCGTTTCCGATGATCGTGCTCGAGGCCTTGGCGGTCGGGCGCCCCGTGGTGGTCACCGAGACGTGTGGTCTGGCCGGGTTCGTGCGCGACAACGTGTGCGGCATCGTCGTTGCCGCCGACGACCTCGGCGCGCTCTGCGATGCCGTACGGCGACTGATCGACGATCCGCATGAGCGCCACCGAATGGGTGCCGCGGGCCGGGCCGCAGTCACCAAGCACCTGAGCATGCCCACCGTCGCATCCAAGCTGGAGGACCGCTACCACGCAGCAGCCGACGCGGCGAGGCCGACCGCGGAGATCCGGCGATGACATCGCGTGGATTGGTACGCGCCGCGGCGATGGCTGTGCTGATGGTGATCATCCCCTGGATCGTCGTGTCGACAGGGGACGAGGCGCATCGGGGATCGGTCTGGATCCTGTGCCTGGCCATCGCCGTGTACGCCGGATGGCGACTGTCCGGGCTCATCGCAGCAGCGGTACCCCGACTGTACGAGTTCATCTTCTGGCTCTTCTGCTACATCTTCATGGGCATCGCCCCCGCGTCGCAACTGCGCACCGACATCATGCCCGGCACCACGCCGTTCGTGCTCCCCAGCGGTGATCTCAAGGCGGGAGTCATCGTTGTCCTCGGGATCATCGCATTCGAGATCGGCGTCCTCTGGGATCGGAACTCGTCGGTCGAAGTCGCCATGATCGACGACGGCCGAGTCACCGAGGACGTGCACGGCTCCGCACCGGCGGCACTGAGCAGACCGACTTCGGTCAGCGAACGCACGCCGATGCTGAGCCGACTCGTGCCGATGCTGGCACTGTCCACGCTCGCGTCCGCCTACATCGTCAAGGCAATCGGTGTCGCTTCCTTCTTCAGCAGCCGCGACGAACGTGACCGCCTGTCGGCGGTGGCCTTCCCTGATCCGACGGTCGCCGTGGTGATCGGCACGCTCACCTGGATCCCTGCGCTGGTGGTGATCCACCGAGTCATCAACGGCAGCCGTCGTACCGACGGTACGCGCACGAAGCTGTCTCTCGGCGAGCGAGCTGCGGTGCTGCTGGCAGGCGCGATCATCCTCGTCGTCAACAATCCGCTCAGCACCGCCCGGTACGTCTTCGGCGCGATGGCACTCAGCTTGGTCGTGCTGTTCGGTGGTTTCGCGAGCAGCAGGCGAACGCGCTGGACCATGGTCGGTCTCCTGCTCGCACTCTTCGTCGCGTTCCCGGTCGCGAACACCTTCCGGCGAGAGGCCGAGGAGGCCGTGAAGCTGTCCCTGACCAACGAGTACCAGGGCAATGGGGACTACGACTCGTTCGCCCAGATCCACAACGCGATCCACATCGCGGACACCGAGGGATACACGTATCTGCAGCAGCCGCTCGGCATAGCGCTGTTCTGGGTACCTCGCTCGATCTGGCCGAACAAACCGATCGACACCGGAATCTACATCGGCGAGCACCGTGGCTATTCGTTCACGAACCTGTCCGCTCCGTTGTGGGCCGAGCTCTATCTGATCGGGGGCGTTGTCCCGGTCGTGATCGGATTCACGGCAGTTGGAAAAATCATCCGACGTGCCGATACGCGGCTCGTGAAACGGTTCCTGGCACACCGTCCGTTGACCGTCGTCGGGTCCTTCGTGCCGTTCTACCTGATGATCCTGCTGCGCGGATCGCTGCTCCAGGCCATGGCGTTGGTCGTCAGCTTCCTCGCTGTTGTTCGCTTCACCCGACCTCGCGACATCGAGAACGAGGCTTCCGAGGGGAGTCTGCCGGTGGGCCGTTCGGCGGCGGGCTCGAACCCGGTCGGTCCACTCGCCGGCCCGACGCCTCGGTCCGCGACATGACGATGCGCCCGGCGCACGACCGCATCCGCTTCTGGTTGGAGGCACCCGGGGGCGCCGTCGCGGCGACCTGGTTCCGGCCCCCGCCCGGCTCGACAACGAGCATCGCCGTCGTGGTGGTCCCCGGCATCGCCCATGAGGACCGGACGACGTCGACAGGCCTCGCCGCCATCGGCGAAGCGTGCACGAACGTCGGGATGCACGCGCTCCTCTTCGATCTCGAGGGCACCGCGCAGAGCACGGGCAACCTGGAGTCCGAGGGCATCGTCGCACACTGGCTCGACGATGTCCGGGTCGCCGTCGATCACGCACGCGGCCTCGGCTTCGAGCACGTGGTGGTGGTCGGCGTGCGAACCGGCGCGCTCGTGTCGGTCGTTGCTCTGCAGGATCACCCCGTCGACGCAATGGTGCTCTGGAGTCCCATCACCTCGGGCCGGCGCTATGGCCGCGAGTTGCGCCTGCTGCAGAACGTCTCGAACGAGGCGGTCTCCACCGCAATGGCCACCGACCCCACTGCGGACATCGAGATCGCCGGCTTCACCATTCCCGCCGACGTGATCCACTCGCTGCGAACGCTCGAGCTGGCCAAGATCACCTCCGCCCCTGCACCGACGATGCTCATCATCGATGCTCCGGAGAGCGACCACGCCGATGCGGCGAAGCACCTTCGCGACATCGGGGCAACGGTCGACGAGCTCACCGGCCCACAGACCGATGCATGGGTGAATCGCGCAACTGACGGATCCGCGATTCCCGAGGCCGACATCGACACCGTCGTGCGTTGGGTCCGCGAGGCCGCCGGCACCGCCCGTCCAACGGCGCCTCCAGCGCTGGACCCGCGTGACTTCCCGAGCAGTCGACTCGTGGAACACCAGGGCGAGGTCATCCGCGAGACGCTGTGGATGGTCGGGTCAGGGGCGCTGTGTGGCGTGTGGTCCGAGCCAGCCGATGCGGACCGTGCTCGGCCCGGCGCAGCGGTCTGTGTCCTGGTTCCCGCCGTGGGGCCTGGGCGATCTTTCGTCCAGTTCGCGCGCGGGCAAGCGGTGCTCGGTCGATCGAGCCTCCGTCTCGACATCTCGGGGTTCGGTACCAGCCCCCGCCGACCCGACCAGCCGTGGAGCATCTACTACAGCTCAGTCGGCAGCAGCGACATCCACGAGGCGATCGACGAAGTGAGCCGCCGTGGCTGCCGACGAATCGTCATCATCGGCTTCTGCGCGACGGCATGGTCGGCGTTGCAGGCCTCGAATCGGCCCGAGGTTGTCGGAGCCGTCGCGCTGAACGTCCATCTATATGTCCGGGATCGACCGGCATCGATCCTCAACGGCACCGGTCGGACGCATCTCGAACGCGCTATCGACCGCCGGCTGCCACGGAACCGCCGCGCAACGCTCTACCACGCCATCTATCGACGCTTACCGCTCCGGGGTGCGGCGCTCGAGTGGGCGCGCCGCGTCGTCGACCGCGGTGCTCGTCTGATCTTCATTTTCGACAGCCACGACGACGGGCTGAGCTATCTCCGGCGACGCATGACGGCGAACTGGGAAGCGCGGCTCGCCGATGGCACCATGCGGCTGCGCACCTACCCTGCGCTCGGCCACGGACTCGAGGGCCCGACGGATCGTGCCCGGATGATGACTGACCTCAGTGACGAGCTGGCCGCGCTGGACGAGTCCGTGTAGGTCCGGACGGCGTTGGTCCTCGACCTCCGAATCAGCAGCTGACCGACCGACTCAGCCGACCGGGCGGGCCCATACCGGCACAGGTGGCGTTGCGACTGCGACGTCACCGGACGCCGAGACGCCCGCCGACGGGACCGGGATCGTCACCGCAGGCACGGTCACAGGCGGCACGGTCGCGACGGGCGCAGTGGCGACCGGGTCAGTCGTCGGCGGCACCGTCGTCACCGGCGGCGACGGGGGGACACCGCTGAGCTCGCCATCGCGGGCCGAGCTGACGAAGAAGTACTGCAGATCCTGGACGACCGGTCGGGCGACCACCGGGAAGGGCGACGTCACCGAGAGCCTCGCGCCGTTGGAGTAGGTGATGGCGGCCGACACCGTTCCGAGGCCGAGCGGTACTGACGTGACCGACACGCCTGCCGTCGCCGCGACGCTGTAGCTGGCAGTCCCGACCCGGACCACCACCGTTGCCGGTGCCGTCAAGAACGAGAGGACCTCGACCGTGTCCCTTGCCGGGCTGCTCCCCGGGCGGAGCTGCATCAGCACGGTCTGGGGACCGGTCGGAAGGGCGGCGGCCGGCTGGATGCGGTGCGACAGGTAAATCACGTCCCGCACGATCGGCGGCAGTGCCCCGGTCTTGAACGCGGTTGCGTAGTAGGCGACAAGATCGAGCGGGCTCCAGCCAATGTGACTCGACGGGCTGAACTCGGTGCCCTCGGAGTAGTCGTTCCACGTGACGAGCTGCACCCACTCCGCACCCTGACCGATCGCGATGTTCCAGAGACCACGGAGGGTCTCGGTATTGTTCGCCTCGGTATAGATCCCGGCGGTGGGGCGGATGTCCTGCAACGCAATCGGCTGCATCCATATCTTGCGGTTGGCGTGTGCGCTCTGCGCGTCGCCGACGGAACCGCCGATGGAGTTCGGGCTGCGCTCACCCCACATCGAATAGCCGTAGGAGATCGAGCTGAACGACGCCGCGTTTGCGTAGTCGAGGAACGTCGGTACGAAGGCGACGTTGATCCCGAATTCCGTGCGCATCGTCGCCATCCAGCTCTGCCACCAGGTCGCGCTGCGACCCTCGGCGAAGAACGGTGAGACAACGAGACGGCCGTCGGCGAGGTGGTATGCGGCGGGTTGCGCAGCGAGCCCGGCGACGGCGACGGCGAGAGCGTGCGGATCGTCGACCACGGTCGTCGTTGTGTCGGGCATCAGCATGATCGTGAAGTCCGGGTCTGCGGCGTGGGCCGCTGACATGAGCATCTTGACTCGGTCCCAGTTGTACCCGCTCAGGCTGAGCATGTCGACGGTGAACCCGTCGATGCCGGCCGCTGAGGCACGCAGCACATCAGTCTTCATGTCGTCGAATTCCCAGGTCGTCGACGTACTCACCGGGCGTGGCAGCGGACGCTCGCGCAGGAAGCCGCCCGAGCTGCGGTGGGCGCCGTTCTCGCCTGCAGGATCGAGGTAGCCCTCGGCGTAGTAGTCCGTCGCGGCCGGCTTGTTGTCCAACGAGATCACGAAGGGGGTGAAGTAGTGGGCGAACACCTTCTTCGTCGTGGCGTGTGCCGTCACGGCGTTCGGCATGTCGAACGGGCGCGGGGTCGACGAGTCGGCGAGCCCAGCGTTGTGTCCGACCTGAACTCCGGCGCAGGCCAGGACCACTACGGACACGGCAACACACCACCGCGTGACTCGAGCTCTCGGCGAACACGGCGGCCTCATCTGCTTGACCGCTCCTCGAACCACACACTGCGCACAGTCAGATATCGGAACGCGACCCAGCATCTTGAGGCACACGGTCGTCAAGATCGTCACAACAAGCCGGGTGTCGGCCGGGTGTGGTTGCGTTCAGGGAGATCGCCCGACAATGCGCAACAAAACTCCGCAGTGTCAAGATCCGGTCTGCGAGGCAGCGGCGGACCCTGCTGGATCGGCGACGTGAGCTGGCGTTCGGGCACACGTCGCCGCTGCATCGTCAGAGACTACCGATCCGAACCACGGTCGCCACGTCGCTTCGCGCTCGGAGTGCGAATCGATGAACACGTGGCGTGAGGGCGTGTTCGGGGATCCGCAGCACGCGGAGACCCGAGCCGATACATTGATGTCGATGGTTGCGGACGCGACATCAGCGCCCGAGACGAGTGACTCCAGCGCGCGCCCGGCGAAGCGAACGGGCTGGAGGCGGTCGACCTTCGGGACGCTCGGCACAGGCACGGCACTCATCGCCGGACAGGCCACGACCGGTCTCGCCCTGCTGCTCCTGGCCCGGCGGACCACACCGAGCGTGTTCGGCGCGTTCGCAGCGCTCTACGGGGTGTCGACGGCTGTCGGCGGCCTGATCGACTTCGGCTCCAGCTCGCGCGTCACCATCGATCTCGCCCAGGGCGCGAACCGGTCGAAGTTCTTGCCATGGCTGGTCCGACGTACCTCCTTGCAGGTGCCGATGATCCTCGTGCTCATTGCCGTCTCGTTGCGCTTCGCCGACAAGCGCCTTCCGACTCTGTGCATCCTCTTCCTCTGCACACAGGCGCTCACCGTGGCCGTCGCCCATGGCGCGCTCGGCGCCGTCCGCGTGCTCGTCTCCCCCGTGATGTCGGAGTGGATGGTGTTCGCCGGCAACTTGGTGACGCTGCTCACGGTCATCGTCGTTCCCGATTCGCAGCTGCTGACGAGCATTGCCATTGCCTCGTCGATGAGCTGGGTGCTCTGCTCCGCCCTCGCCCTGCGCCGGCTTCGTGGGTTCATCCTCCCGTGGGTGGCGGACGTGAAGTCGAACCCGTGGCACGGTTCGGCCAGCTTCGGGTTCGCCAGTGTCGCAGTCGTGCTCCAGGGTTTCATCCTGGTCGTGGTCGAGCGCTCGGCGAGCAGCTCGGATGCGGGAGCGTTGGGCGCCGTCCAGAAGTGGACCCAGCCGATCAGCCTGATCGCGCTCGCCTATTCCGGCTTCTTGTTCCCGTCGCTGGCGAGTGCGCTCACCGACCGGGCCGCGATCAAGCTGATGCGCACGCTCATCGCCATCTTCGTCTTCGGCGCTGCGGTCGCCGCAGTCATCGTCGTCATCGCCCCGGAGATGGTCCGGATTCTGCTCGGGCCCGAATACGCCGGGGCCGTGCACGTCCTGCGCATGTTGGTCATCGTCACGGTCCCCGAGCTCGTCGTCCAGCCGCTGTCGATCCTGCTCCAGGCCCGTGGACTCGACCGATCCGTGGCGTGGACGATGATGGGGCTCTCGGTCGGCGGGCTGACCGCCGTTGCGGTCCTCGCGCCGCACATCGGCAACACCTCCGTGCCGCTCGTCGCCGGCGTCTCCAACGGCATCGCACTAACCGTGTTCGGTATAGCGACGCGACGGATGTGGCTGCGCAACCGCGCTCTGGTCCGGTTGGCGGACTGACGATCATGCCAAGCTCACGGGCAATGAAGCGCGCCACCACCCGGCCCCAGCGGGCACTGATCGTCTGGGGCAACTGGGGCCCCTATCACCACGCTCGCTTCGCGGCAGCCCGCAACCATCTGGCGACGGCCGGCTGGGAGCTCGAGGGTGTGCAGATGTACTCACGCAGCGGCATCTACTCGTGGGAACCCAGCACGGAAGAGGGCGTTCACGACATCGGCCTC
>JANXUX010000180.1 GCA_025351965.1 Actinomycetes bacterium
CGCAACAGTACCCCTCAGTGCGGTGGATATAGACGTGTCCTTCGAGCCGCCGACCGACGAGTGGGCGGGCAAGCTCACCCGACCCACCATCAGCATCTACCTCTGGGACATCAGGCGCAGCACGAGCAGGTCTGTCACCGGGGTCGAGACCTTCGAGCGCGACGGCGTCCAGATGCGCCGGATGGCGTTGCCGCGGATCGAGATGCATTACGTCGTCACCGCGTGGACAACCGACTACGACGACGAACGGACGCTGCTCGGGGCGCTCATGGTCGCGATGCTCGGCTACCCCATCCTTCCTCCGGAGTTCCTGCCGACGGCGATGGCCGAGTTGCCCTCACCGCTCCTGACGTTCGCCCGGTCCGACGACACGTGGATCTACAACTTCGAGTCGCGGATGAAGACCGCACTCCAATTGCAGGTGACCGCAGTGGTCGATACCGGGGCCGGGGCGCCGCTCGCCGCCGCCGTCGGCGAGATCGCGATCGGCCTCACCGACACCGAGTCCGGCGCCGCAGACCCGCCGATGCGGCGCATCGCCGGCGAGTGCACCGACCCCGCCGCGATCGGTGTCACGATCCGGTCCCCGTACGCCGTCGCCACGGTCAACGCCTCCGGCCGGTTCCTCATCAACGCCCGACCCGGTGACGAACTCGTGCTCGAGACGGACCCCCCGCAGACCGCGGTGGTGCCGGCGACCGGTGGCGTCCTGGTCGGTCACTGATGCGCACAGAGGTCGCCACCTCGCACCTCCGAGTCACCCCCGGCGTGGCCGTCGTCCTGGATGTCGAGGTCACGAACACCTCGAACGTGATCGACGGCGTGACGGCGAGCATCAACGGACTCGATCCGGCGTGGGTCTCACTGGTGGTCCCCGTGATCAGCCTGTTCCCGGAGATGTCGTCGACGCTGTCGCTGCGCATCGATCTCCCCAAGAACTGCCTCGCCGGCGAGTACCTCGTGAGCGTGCACGTCACGTCCATCATCGACGTCGACAGGTTCTCCGACCACGAGTTCTGGTTGTCGGTCGATCCGCTGTCGGAGGCATCGCTGGCGATGCATCCGAGCGTGGTCATCGGCGGCAGTGAGGCGACCTTCTTCGCCGACATCACCAACGAGGGCAACGTCACCAACGAGCTGATCATCGGCACGCTTGACGAGACCCGGGTGTTGACCAGCATTGCCACGCCGGCCACCGTCAGTGTGCCCCCGGGCGAGACGCATTCGGTGCAGATCGACGTGCGCGGCAAGCGGCCGTTCTTCGGCCAATCCGCAACCCGGGCGCTGAAGATCACCGTGACGGGTGACGACATCGCGCTCGAGGCGCCGGCGACGTTCACCCAGAAGCCGCGTGTGCCGCGCGGCGTGCTGACGATCCTGGTGCTCGTCCTGATCGTCGCGCTGTGGGCGACCGTCTTCCTCGTCGTGGTCAGCGCGCTCCGCAACACGGCGCCGGTCACCAAGGCACCAGCGGAGAACTTCAACAAGGGCGGCAACGAGAGCGTCAACCTCGCCGCCGTCGCGGCGACGATGGCGGGCACCGTGACGGCACAGTCGAGCGGGCTGCCGGTACCGCTGATCACGGTCGAGGCGTTCCGGATCAAGCCCGACGGATCGATCGAGTCCGTCGCCTCGACCGGCACGGGCGACGACGGGACGTTCTCACTCGAATCGCTGCTGCCCGGCAACTACAAGCTCCGCTACTCGGCGCAGGGCTTCGACGAGTTGTGGTACCCAGCCGCTGCAGATGCGGCCTCTGCGAGCGTGCTCAAGCTCGCCCCGGCAGGCAAGTCCGAGGGGCTCGACGCTGTCGTCGTCGGCAAGCCCGGATCGATCGCCGGGCAGATCGTCGCGCCCGAAGTCGTGGGCAGTGCCGCGACCATCACCGTGACCGTCACCCAGGTCATCGACAAACCCAAAGAGGGCGAACCCCTCCCCGAGCCGGTCACCGCCCCGGTCGACGCCGGGGGCAACTTCTCGCTCAGCGGCCTGATCACCCCGGCCACCTACGCAGTCCACATCGAGAGCAGCCAATTCAACCCGCGTGACCTCCAAGAGACGCTGGCCGCCGGGGAGAGCAAGGTGATGAACACGGTCACCCTCGGAGCGGCCATCGGTCGCATCGCCGGCACCATCATCGGCAGCGACGGGCTGCCGCTCGGCGGGGTCGACGTGACGCTGACGAGTGGAGCGACGGAGAAGGCGACCAAGACCCCGACGGCGGGTGCGGTCGGACAGTTCGTGCTCGATGCACTCGAGACCCCCAGTACGAACGTGCTCACCTTCCACCTCGACGGCTACGCCGACCAGACCATTGCGCTCGATCTCGGACCGGGCGAGAACCGGACCGTGAACGTGCAGCTGCTCGGCGGTACGGGTGCAGCATCGGGTCTGGTCACGGATTCGGCCGGTCAACTCGTCGGCGGGGCCACGGTCACCATCGTGCATGGCAAGTTCACCGCGACGACCGCAACCCTGACAGCGTCCGGTGCGGCCGGGCAGCAGGGCTCGTTCGCCTTCGCCGGCCTCCCGACCCCCGGCACGTACACCGTGACGGTGTCCAACCCCGGCTACATCAGTCAGACCGTCAGAGTCGATCTCGCCAGCTCGGGCTCGGCGACGGGCATCAATGTCGTGCTGCCGCGCTCGACCGCCATCGTCACCGGCTCGGTCACCTCGAACGGTGCGCCGGTCGCCGACGTGGTCGTCGAGCTGAGCGACGGTGGCACCCCACGGGCGACCGCCAGCGCATCGTCACCCGGTGGCGCATTCCGGTTCGCCGACGTCGTGCCGGGCAACTACACGCTCACCTTCCGCAAGACCGGGTACGCGACCCGGGTCGTGATCGTCACAGTTGCGGCCGACCAGACGATCACCCGCAACATCGACATCCCGGCGACGGCGTCATGACGAGCCTGCTCACCGACATCAACCCGAACCTGCTCCAGGTCGGCCCCGGTGAGAGCTGCACCCTCGCGGTCCGGATCACCAACCCGACCTCGCTCATCGACGCCTATCAGGTGAGCATCTTCGGGCTGGATCCCAACTGGGTCAGCACTTCCCCCAACCGCCTCTCGCTCTTTCCCGGCGAGGCAGGCGACGTCGAGGTGACGATCGCACTGCCGGTCGCGTTCCCTGCGGGCCATCGCCAGCTGAGCGTCCACATCCGCTCCGAGAACGACCCCGCTGCGTTCGGTCTGACACCGCTCGGGCTCGTCGCCCTCGGCCAGCCGCGCCTGTCGGTGCGCGCCGACCCGGTGATGATCATGGGCGGCAAGGAAGCCACGTTCGGGCTCGTCGTCACCAACGAAGGCAACACCACGATCGAGGCGATCCCCTCGGGGTCGGACCCGGAGGAGAAAGCCGAGATCCGGGTCATCCCCGAAGCCCTGTTGCTGCCACCGGGGCATCAGGAGGTGGTGCAGATCGTCGTGCGCGGCAAGCGCCCGTGGGTCGGCGCGCCGAAGGTGCGCACGCTCACCTTCGCCGTCGACTCCACCACTCACGTCGAAGCCGTGGGCACGTTCTTGCAGAAGCCGCGCATCGGCCGATGGGTGCTGTCCCTGATGGGTCTGCTGCTGGCGGCTGCCGTGTTCGCCATCGTGCTCAGCCGGGTGTTCGACAACGTGGTCGACGAATCCAGCGTTGACAAGGGCCTGCTCTCGGAGGCGCTCGACAAGGGTGCTACCGGCGGCCAGACCACTCCGGTCAACCCTGGCGTCGTCACCGGCAAGGTCGTGCTGTTCAGCACCCGTGAAGGCGTCGCCGGCGTGAAGGCCGAGCTGTATGCGTCGGATGACACCAAGGTGCCGCTCGCGTCGGCTGCGACCGGCGATGGCGGCGCGTTCACGTTCGGTCGGCTGAACGCCGGCAAGTTCAAGATCCGGTTCAGTGGCGCCGGGTTCGAGGAGACCTGGTACGAAGCGGGTGCCACGGCGGCCGATGCCACCGAGGTCACCGTCGAGCTCGGCAAGACGCTCGCACTCGACGACGTGGAACTCGGTGGCCGCCCCGGGGTCGTCAAAGGCACCGTCGACTCAGTCGATCTGACGGACATCACGGCAACGCTGGTCGTTCCGTCGACAGACACGACGGGCGTCGCCGCAGAGGTGCGCACGGTCGATGTGGGTGCTGACGGCTCGTTCATCTTCGAACAGGTGCCGTCGCCCGCCAGCTACCAACTCGTGGTCAGCAAGGTCGGCTTCGCGACCGAGACCCGCGACGTCGTCGTCGGACCGGCGCAGACCGTCGAGAACATCGACATCGTCCTGCGCAAGGGCGACGGAACCATCACCGGGCGGATCAACGACCAGACGGGACCACTCGGCGGCGCAACCATCGAGGCCACCGACGGCACGAACAAGATCACCACGGTCAGCCTGACCGACGGTGACATCGGCGCCTTCGCGCTCCGCGCCCTCACGAACGGGCAGACCTACACCCTGACCATCACCCGCGACGGTTACACCACCGAGACCCGTACGGTGCCGTTGACGACGGCCGCCGTCGATTCCGGCACGATCTCGCTCGCCAAGGCGACCGGTTCCGTCGCCGGCACCGTGAGCCAGAACGGGGTCGGCGCAGCCGGAGGCATCACCGTCACCGTCAGCGCCGGCGAGACGACCTTCACCACCTTCACAGCGAGTTCCGGGGCCGTCGGCACCTACTTCATCGACGACCTGCCGATCCCTGCGACGTACACCGTCACGTTCTCGGGGGCGGGCCTCGTCAGCCAGGTCCGCGTCCAGGACCTCGACCCGTCGAACGCGTCCGCTGACGCGACGGGTGTCGATGTGTCCCTCGGACGGAGCACGGCGAACGTCGGCGGCGTCGTCCACAGCCCGGACGGCACGCCCCTGGCCGGTGCATCGGTCGTACTGAGCGACGGCACCATCTCCCGTACCCTCGTCACGGCGAACGATCCGGTCGGGCGTTTCGCGTTCAGCACTGTCCCCGCCGGTACCTACACGCTCACGGCGACCCTGCCGGGCACATCGGCTGCGGTCCGCCTCGTCACCGTCGTCGCCGACACCGATCAGGATCTCGACATCAGCGTCGAGGCCCAGGCCTCGATCACCGGACAGGTCCGGCTGCTCGATGCGGCCACCGGGACATACCTGCCGCTACCAGGGGCTACGGTACGTCTGTTCAACCCTCCGGACTTCCCCGGCGCTCCCAGTACGGCCGTCCAGACGGCCGTCACCGACGCCAACGGGAACTACACGTTCACCGCCCTGGCTGCGCCGCAGAACTTCGTCATCGCCGTCTACCAGACCGCTGCATCCGCCGATGCGCTCGATTCTCAACTGATCTTGACACAACCGAGCACCCAGCTGACCGCCGCTCCTTTCAACATCCCAGTATTGTTCTGACGAGGTTTTTTCGTGAAGATTGATCTGCTCGACCCGGTCGTCAGTGCCGCCCCTGGAGAGACGACGACCTGTCGCGTCCGGGTCCTGAACGACACATCCGGCCCCTCCGCCTATCGCCTCCGGGTCGTGGGTCTGGACGATCACGAGTTCGAGTACCCGCTCGGCTCCGACGCCCTCCCGTCGGGTATGGAGGCGTCCTTCGACGTCGACATCGCGGTCCCACGTGAGTTCGCCGTCGGCCGCCACGCCCTGGCAGTGGAGGTCATGTCCGACCGGCGCGGCGAACTGCCGGTGTTGGCCGGGATGACGGTCGAGGTCGCCTCGATCCAGCACGTCTCGATGCGGATCAACCCCTCCACGATCCGTGGACGCCGCAAGGCCCGGTTCGCCGTCGAGCTCGACAACCGCGAGCCGCGCGCCGTCGACCTCAAGCTCGGCGCCCAGGGCCAGGATCTCGAAGTCGCGTTCCGGCGCAGGAAGCTGCGCCTCAACCCCGGCGATGTCGTCATCGTTCCCGGCACCGTGCGCGGACCGCGCCGGGTCTCGGGCGGGTCGATCAATCACGTCCTCACGGTGGTCGCCGAGAGCAAGTCCGCACCGATCTATGCCGACGCGGCGTTCCAGCAGCGCCCGTTCCTGCCCGGCAAGTTCCGCGGCGGCATGGCGATGCTCGCCCTGCTCGGCCTCTGGGTCGGGATCCTCGGCGGCGGCGTCTATTGGTACACGCATCGCGACGCGAACAAGGTCGAGACGCAGTCACTCACGACTGCGGTGCAGGACGTCAACGGCGACGGCATCCCCGACGAACCGCTCGGCAGCGGAGCCGCACCGGGTCAGGCCGGCGCCGACGGTGCTGCAGCCGGCGGACCTGCGGCTGCGGCCGCCGCGGCCGCCGCAGCGGCGAAAGCCGCCAAGCCCACCTCGACCGTGATCGGTGGCACCGTCAAAGCTGCCGAGACCGGCGACGACGCCGGCGTCACGGTCTCGCTGACCCCGGCCGTCCTCGGCGGCGTCGAGCCGACCGCCGCTGCGGCCGCATCGCTGTCACGTGGCGGGTCGATCGGCCAAGGCATTTCGTCGGACAGCAAGGTCTGGCCGGCCCGATATGGCCGCGACTCGTCCAACGGTGTATCCACCGAGCGGCGGACCGAGTCCGTCGTCACCCAGCAGACCGACGGCAAGGGCGCATGGGCCTTCGCCGACGTGCTGATCCCCGACAACTACATGCTCACCTTCTCCAAGCCAGGTTTCGACACCAAGTCGTTCATCGTCACCCCGACCGAGGATGGCAAGGCCGTCGAGATGGACGTCGTCCTCGCGACGGCGTCGGGGTCGGCGTCCGGGGTGATCAACGGGCCCGACGGCCCAATCGGCGGGGTCGACATCGTGATCAGTGACGGAAAGCTGACGTTCACCACGAAGTCCTCCAGCGAGGCCGGCAAGGTCGGGTCCTGGTCGGTGACCGGTCTCAGCACGCCGAACACCTACACCCTGACGGCCACCGTGCGCGGGTTCGGCACTCAGGTCATCCAGCTGCCGTTCACCCCGGGCCAGCAACGCGGCGACATCGGTATCTCGATGGTGGCCGGCGTCGGCTCGATCGGCGGCCACATCACCTCCGCCACGTCACCACTCGGCGGGGCGACGATCACCGTGTCGAGCGGCGATCTGACCCGCTCCACCACCAGCCTCACCGAGGGTGACGCTGGCTCGTTCCTGCTGCCCCAGCTAACGATCCCGGGCAGCTACACCGTCGCCGTCACGGCCGACGGGTACATGACCCAGACCCGACAGCTCGATCTGTCCGGCAACGTCGCCGGGATGGACTTCAACCTCGTCCACACCACCGCAACCATCGTCGGACTGGTCACGAGCGACACGAGCGGCAACCTCGCCGGTGTCGGGATCACGATCCGTCACGACGATCTCGTCTTCACCTCGACGACCGCTGCCGCGCCGAGCGCCGGCACGTTCCGGATCAACGACGTGCCGCCCGGCGAGTACCTGGTCAGCTTCGCCCGCTACGACCACGCCGACACCTCGCAGCTGATCACGGTCGCCGCGGGCCAGGTCTTCGACCTCGGCACGATCGCGATGAAGTTCCAGGCCCGCGCTGCTTTGGCCCAGACCGGCCGGCTCATCGTGCCGATCTTCGATTCCGGCACCACGGCGATCAACGGCGCGACCGTGCAACTCCTACGGATCTCCGACGGCGCGATCGTGCGCACGGCCACCGATGAGGCCGGAACCCAAGGCAGCTTCGCCTTTGAGAACGTGCCCATCGGTACGTACACCGTCAAGGTGACTCGCCCGGGCTTCCGAACCGCCATTCGCCGCGTGACGGTCGGTCTCAGCGAACGTCAGCTCGAGGTGCACATGTTGCAGCTCGGCCAGGTGTCCGGCGTGATCGTCAACGCGCTCAACACCACCCAGCAGCTCAAGAACTACGAGATCAAGATCTACCGGCTCAGGGCCGACGGCACGCGTGACGGCGATGCGCTCGAGCGGATCACCGTGTTGAACACCCAGGCCCCCGACGCCGACGGCAACGTCTTGTGGGAGTCAAAGCCGAGCTCGCTCACCGAAGGCACCTACGAGGTCGAGGTCTCTCTGCCGCCGCCCGGGTTCCGGGTGAACCCTCAGATCGTCCAGGACGGCTCGCCGTTGATGCGCTTCGTCGTGTCGCCCACCGACGAGGGCACCATCCGATTGAAGGACCTCAAGGTCGACACGTTCCCCGGCCTCGCCGGCACCGTGTCATCGCCCAAGCTCACCGGTGGGTCGATCACCTTCACGCCGATCAAGTCGGCGAACGTGACGCTGCAGTGCGGCACCGGTACGCCACAGACCACTGTGGTGGTCGAGTCCGTGTCAGCGCCGGGCACGTTCCCGTTCACGTTCACCCCCACCGCAGTGCAGAACGCCACCGCCATCACGAACATGTGCAGCGTCACCGTGGTGGCCACGGTGCCCCCCGTTGCCCCGGCCACGACGCCGACAGTCGATCCGGCGTACAAGCCGGTCAGCGTCTCGCTCGCCTCGCCGCTCGAGCCGATCGCCGGGTCGGTCAGCAATCAGGAGATCAACGTCGCGATGGCGAAGATCCCAACAAGCATCGGCGGCAAGCTCTACTGGCGGGACAATGGCGACACGAACCCAGCCAGCCGCGACCATGCGATCAACACCGTCAGCGTGTCCACCGAGGGCACGGTCATCACCGACTTCGGAGGCTCGACCGGAACCCCACCCGCGATCACCACGACCACCCCGATCATCGGTACCAACAGCGCCGGTGGTGACTGGGCGCTCGTCGGTCAGGTCTTCGGCGATGCGACCTATGTCTTCAACGCCGGCCAGGCCAACCCAGCCTTCGACATCGGCAAGATGATGATCACCATCAACGAGTCCACCCGCTCGATCGTGTCGCTGACGACGAGCACCCTCAGCTCCGTCGACAACAGCCCGTCGATCGACGTCGAACTGCGCCCCGTCGCCGGCTCGATCAGCGGCACGACCGCGATCAACTCCGTGCAGGTTCCGCCCGCGTACAGCGCCGTCGGTGTCTCCACCACCCCGCCCACCGGCGTCGCCGCCCCCACCGTCAACCGGCCCGGGGCCGGCGCCGGATACAACTTCGCCGCCGCCGCCGGCACTTGGACCGTGACGGTCACCCCGCCGGCCCACCATGTGTTCGCCGGCTACACCAAGGCCACCAGCCCGGCCAACCAGGTGATCACCAAGTTCGTCGATCCGAACACGGCCGTGACCGGTGCCGATTTCCAGCTGACCGAGCTCGCCCAACTGTCGATCGACATCGTCGACAGCGGCGGCCTTGGTATCAACGTCGGCGGTGTCAAGCCAACGGTGACGTTCACTCGGGTCGCCAACCCCGGCGCCGCCGGCGATCCCGGGGCATCCACCCTCGCCAGCCAGCAGCCGACGTTCGACTCCGCCGGCCACGCGCTGGTCCAGGACCTCGATGTCAACACGGCGCCCCCCACTCCCCCATCCACGATTACGTCCACGACCGCCAACTACCAAGTCTCGATCGCGATGCCCGGCTACGACACCCAGTTCGCCTCGGTGCAGGTTGTCACCGCTGCTGGCACTCTCATCCCGGCGACCGACAAGACCAATACCGCCTCGATCGCAGTGCCCGTTCGCCCCGGCGATCACGCCACGCTCCGCGTCATGCTGAAGCCGTTCGGCAGCATCGTCGGGTCGGCCATCGGTGAGCTGCCCCTCACCCTCGGCGGAGGCACCGAACTCCTCTTCCCGCTCGGCACGGTCACTGCTGTCCGAGCCCTGTTCCCCGACAAGACGCCGGTCGTTCCCCCAGCCGCTCCGGTTGCTGTCGCCTACAACATCGACCATACGACGTTCTCGTTCGTCGGTGAGCCCGGCTACTACAGCATCACAGTGACCCACCCCGACTTCGCTGCCGCCACGACCGTGCCGACCGATGCGTCCGCCAATCGCGTCGCGGGCGTGTACCTGTTGACGAGTGGAAGTGGTTCGGTGAACTCGCTGACTGCAACGCCATTTCGGCTGCCGCTGGCAACCGGGTTCATCCAGGTGAACGCGAGGGATTCGGCCAACGGCCCAGTTGCGAACGCGACGGTGTACGTCAACAACCTCAACGACCTCACCGGCCTCGGAACTGTCGGTCGCGGAACCACCGACTCCACCGGCGGCTTCAACATCGGCGGGTTGCCGGCCGGAGGCATCTACACGATCGTGATGCGCGGGTCACTCACCGGTGTGACCAGGTACCCGGTCATCGTCGACGTGACGATCCCACGTGGCAGCACGGACACCGCTCGCACGACCACGCTCACGGCGAAACTGGTCGAGATGGATCACACCATCACCGGCACGATCCACGGGCTGAACTCTCGGAACAAGCCACTCACACTTCCGGCGGCGCAACTCACGATCACCCGCACGTACGACGGGAACGGCGCCGGTCCGGGGATCACCAACCGGGCTCGCGAAACCCAGCAGACCACCATCGCCGACCCGAGCGTGGCGACGCCGACGTTCGTGTTCTCCAACGTGCCGCGCGGCGACAACGTCTTGATCTTCCCGGCGATCACGGGCTACGCGACCCCCGTCAACAGCACCATCTCTGTTGCGAACCTGGTCGACGCCCCCGGTGGAGACACCATCTACCGGGCAGCCAACGTGCCCGTCGACATCACGCTCACCGTGGACGGCGCCTACCCGGTTGCGCAACCGGTCACCGATGCCACGGTCAAGCTCATGACCCCGGACGGCGCCGTCACCTACACCGTCGGCGGTGCCGGCCACACCGGCACGACCTACTCGTTCCCGGCGATACCCCCGGAGCGGAACTACCGACTCACCATCGACCACCCGCTCTACAACACCATCCCGGGCACCCCACTGTCGTCGACGGTGAACATCGATGTCGGTGGCGCGACGACGCAGACGGTGCCGGTCACGCTGACCCCGATCAGTTCGCAGATCCGCGGCAGCGTCGTGTTGCAGACCACGCCGACCACAGCGGTGCCGACCGACTCGAGCACCACCGTCAAGCTGCTCAAGGGCGGCGCGTTGGTCGCCACTCCGAACATCGTGGTGCCGAACCTCGTCACGATGACCGGCACCGGCCAGTTCGTGTTCACCCTGTCGAACCTTGCGGCCTACCCCGACAGCTACTCCGTTCTCGTCGAGCGCACCGGTTACACACCCGTGCAAATCGACAACGTGAGCGTCACCAGCCTGGGTACCGCCATCCTCGTCAACCCGGTCGCGACCCCGATCGCGCTGAACAAGCAGGCGCAGGTCACGGTGACCGTCTCGCCGAACTCGGTCCCGGTCACGGGCGGATCGGCGCTGACTGCGACGGCCGCGCCGGCGAGCCCCAGCGTCACGAGCACATGCGACAAGACCACCGGGCCGACACCGGTCATCACGTGCCTGTTCACCGGGCTCGACTCGGGCGTCTCGTACACGATGACCTTCGCGGCGGCCAAATACAACAGCGCCACCGCAACGATCACCCCAACCGTCGGCGGCGTCACTACCGACGCCGTCACGCTGGCTCAGCCCACCATCGTCGTCAGTGTCACCACCGACAAGGACGCGAACGACGCCAAGTCTGCGCAGGTCACGCTGTCGCTGACCGGCGTAATCCCGCCCGAGCAGACTCTGTCCCACAACGGGAACTCGACCGACTACGTGTTCAACAACCTGCCTGTTGGCGCGACCGGTACCCTCACGGTGAGCGAGACCGGCTACCGCACCCAGGTCACGCCGGTCACGGTGTCGGCGAGTGGGCTCAACGTGTCCATCGCCCTCCGCCAGCTCGTCACGGTCACCGGCGTCGTCCTGGCCAACGGCGTCGCCGCCGGATCCGCGGTCGTCCACGCCACCCCGACGGGCGGTGGCGCACCTGTCACCGTCACGGCGACCGCAGGTGGCGCCTACACGATCACCGGTCTCGACGTCGGCGTCTGGATCATCAGCGGCTACAAGGTGTCGGCCACCAACGGCGGTGCCGACATCGGCGACACAATCACCATCACGCCCACGTCGCAGAGCACCCTCACACCGACGGCCCTCACCCTGCTCCCCCGCCAGATCGCCGTGACGGGCAACGTCACTGCCGCTGCCGGTGGCGCCACAGTCGTGGCCACCGAGGTGGTCACCGGCGCCAGCGTCACCGCGACGGCCGGTTCCAGCGGGGCCTACTCGGTACCGGTCGATGTCGGCACGTGGCGGATCAGCGCCTTCCTCGTCGGCAAGGGTGCCGCCATCGCCACGACGACCGTCGGCCCGTTCACCGACCTCGCCCCAGTGGCCTACTCCGGCGCTGCGACGGGCCCGGACCTCACCCTGGTCCCTCGAACGGTGACCATCAGCGGCACCATCAGGAAGGCGAGTGACAACACGACAGTCGACGGGGCGTCGGTAGTGGCCAGGAACACATCGAGTGGCGCCAGCCCTGCGACCGTGTCCGCCACGAGCGGTAGCGGCGGCGCCTACACCTTCCCCAACCTCGATGTCGGCACCTGGGTCATCAGCGCCGAGATGGACAACGTCGGCGTCGGGGTCTCGACGGGCCAGCCCGTCACGGCGCTCGTCCCGGTCGGGGTCCAATCGAATACAACGCCCTTTCCGATCATTGGTGGCTCCATCACCGGCGTCAACGTCAGCCTCGCTCCTCGCAGCGTGACCGCCGGCGGCACGGTCGCATCGGGCACGGCGACTCCAGGGGCGACGGTCAACGCCACCAGGGCGAATCCACCTCAGACGGTGACCGTCACCGCCAACAGTGTGGGCGATTACCTGCTCACGCTCCCCAACGTCGGTTCATGGACAATCAGCGGATACAAGAATGGTGTCGGCGCGAAGACATTGGCCAGCCCGGTTGTCGTCACGAGCATCTCTGATCCCGTGATCACCGGTCTCAACCTCGACCTCGTGCCGCGCACTGTCTCGGTCACCGGGACGGTCACCCGGACCAGCCCGACTGGCAACGTTGGTGGCGCCACGGTGACGGCAACGAGTCCGGACAACCCGACGCTCACCGCCGTCACCTTGTCCGATGGGACGTACGAGTTCAGCTCGGCGAACGGCAATGCACTGAACACGGGAGTGTGGACGTTCTCGGCGTTCGGCAACAACGTCGGGACTGCCACCGGGTCGACCACCGTGGTGGTCACCGATCTCAGCGCCGCCACCGTCAGCGGCCCCAACTTCGTCCTCGTCGCTCGGTCGATCTCGATCAGCGGCAAGGTCTCCGGCAGCTCGGTCAACAACACTCAGGTGATTGCCACCAACACGCTGTCCGGCGCCGTCGTCGGGCCGGTATCGGCGAGCAGCCAGGGCAACTACACCATCACCGGCGTCAACGTGGGCAGCTGGGAGGTCAGCGCCTACCTCTCCAACGTCGGCGCCGGCACCAACCCGACCGACATCGTCGTGACCGCCAGCTCGTCGTCCACCGTCACCAGCGTCAACGTCGCCCTGGTCGCACGTGTGGTCACGGTGACCGGCAAGGTCACCGCCGGTAGCGCCACCGGGATTTCAGGTGCGTCCGTCACCGCCACGCGGACCTCGCCGTCATTCACCGTCGCTGCGGTCACGACGGCGGCAGATGGCACGTACTCGATCGACGTACCGAACGTCGGCAACTGGACGATCAGCGCTGTCCTCAATGGAACCGGTGCCGGGAGCAACGCCACATCGGTTGCCTTCGTCACGTCGACGTCGCCCGATCCGGTGATCGGTGCGGATGTCACGCTGACGGCGCGGAACGTCACGTACAACTTCACCGGGTTGCCGAACACCGGCAACAACACCACGGTCATCATGAACAGTGTCACCAGCGTGGTTTCGAATACCACCGCGACCTTCACCCAACTCGAGAATGCGTCGCGCACGTGGACGGCGTCACAATCGCTGTACTACACCGCATCGGGCACGGCCCCGATCGGCGATCCGACGAACGGGACGAACGTCCCGGTCACGATGGTTGCGATCCCGACGATCACTGGCACGATCACCGCAAACGGGGCCAACCTGTCGGGCGGCGCACAGGTGCTGCTTTGCGCAGGGCCCGTCTCGGCGTCGTGCACCACGGCCGCAGGTACCAACATCGCCAACGTCAGCGGCACCTCCGGCTCGTTCACGATCCCGCCCAATAATGCGCTCGCCGTTAATGGTAACTACTACCTCCGGGCTGTCGTTTCGGGCTATGACAGCTCTACACCGGTCCTGACCCTCGCGGCCGACGGCACGTTCTCGACATCGCCGATCGTGCTCACCCAACGCACTGCCAGCTACGTCTTCACGACGAACTCGAGCAGCAACAGTGTCACCGTGACCATGGGTGCCGTGACCGGCACCACGTCGTCAGGCGTGGCCACCCTGACGGTCCCGGAGACGCAAGCACCGACGTGGACCGCCACTGGGCCCGGGTACTACAACACGAGCGGGACCGCGACTGCGGGCACGCAGGGCAGTCCGACGCCTGTGACTGTCACGTTGACCGCGATCCCGAACATCAATGGCGTTGTCAAGCAGGGTGCCACCCCACACATCGCCGCTCATGTCCTGCTGTGCCTGTCGGCGAACAGCCTCACCTGCACCGTCTTGGGCAGTGGAGTCATCAAGGACGTCGATGCAGCCACTGGGACGGGCGTCTTCGACTTCGGTGTGGTCAACTCCCTCACACCCAACACCGCATACATCATCAAGGCGGTCGACTCCTCCACCGGTCAAACTCCGGTATCGACGAGCTTGTCAGGGGCCACGCTCAGTCCGGCATCGCCAATCGATGTCATCATTCCCTGATCGGGTTGCCTACCCCGCCGCCAAGTACCTGCGGCTCGACACAGAGCCGCGCTTGCGCATCCTGGACGAACATGTACCCGTAGCGAGTCGTCGAGCGGGTGCTGACGCTGCCCCACCGCCAGCGGCGGACCGCCCCAAACCGGGGCGGTTCAGCCGAAGGCGATGGAGAGGACGATGAGCAGGATCAGGACCGAGCCGGCAATGGCCCAGGGGATCCAGTTGAACTTCTTCGGCGGCGGGGGCGGCGGAGGCGGCGGCGGGATCTCTTCCTCGATCTCGATCTCGAGCACCGGCTGGGGATCCATCTCGCTGCCACACCGGGTGCAGAAGTCCTCGACGATCGAGTTGAGCTCGCCACAGACCGGGCAGACACGGGTGCCGATCAGCATCCGGCCACCGGCGCCCGGGAGACGACGCAAGGTCGAGTCGCTGCCGACGGACTGGGTCGCCATCGGCACTGCGGTCGGGGCCCAGAACAGCGGGTAGTCGCAGTGCGTGCAGAACTCGGTCGAGGCACGCTGGATACCCGGCAGAGTCGTGATCAGGCCGCACTGGGGGCAGATGATGTCGGCCATCAGGAGACCACCTGGAGCACTTGGATCTCGGCTTCGCCACCGTTGTCCGGTTGCGGCGGCCAGATCTGACGAGAGCCGACATGCAACTCGAAGGTCACACTGGCCGGCAGCTCGGCGCGCACGATGCGGAGCAGGTCGGGCTCGGTCGCCCAACCCGACGTGGCCACGTACAGCTTCACGTGCGGCGGCTGCAGGGGTGCGTCGTTCTCGAGGAACACTCCCCCGCTGTCGTGGACGACGGCCGGCTCGAGGCTGATCAGCTCGAGCAGCTGACGCAGACCGCGGCGGGTGCCACGCCACTGCACGAGCGAGGAGTACTCGCGCACGATGCGTCGCTGCAGATCGTCGGGCAGCGACGAATCGATCCAGTCGATCCCGATCCAGGAGCCGAGGGCACGGACCATGATGTCGGGCGCAACGGTGGGGTCGAACATGTGCGCCAGGGTGTCGATCTGGTGCATCTCGGTGTCGGCGATGGTCTGGAAGATCATCAGGAACCGGGCCAGGAAATCGTCCTCGACCATCCCGACGGGGAGCTGGTGGAGCAACCAGTCGTCGCGCCTCATCGGACCACGACCTGGTGGTTGGCGGACAGGAACAGCGAGTCGCGGTCGAGCTTGACGAGGTCCTTGCCGAAGCCGATGCGTTCGTGGTTGCGCAGGTCGTACTCGAAGAACAGCACCTCGTCGACGCGTTCGACGCCTTCGACCGCCTCGAGCAGCTGGAAGACCGAGGCTGCGTTGAGGTCGCTGTCGAAACCCCATCCATTGCCGTCGGCACCGCCGGTGATCGGGTTGAGGTAGCTGTACAGCGCCCCAACGGCACGGTCGCGGATCAGCGACGCCGGGCGGCCTGGTCGAGCCGTGATGAGCGTCGCGATGGTCACACCCTGATAGTAAGGCGTGCCGATTTCAATCGTGCTGCCGAGGATCCGGCGCTCGTCGAGATGGTCGCGAACGCGGGCGACCATGTCGTCAGGCAGCGCGAAGTCGTCGAGCTGGATCTGCTCCGGACGCCGCGAGACGGCCGGGATGAGCAGGAGCCGGATCGGTCGACCGGGCTCGAGCGGGGACAGGCAACGGACCCGGGCAATGGACGGATCCGACTCGCCGACGATCCGCTCGAAGTCCTCGGCGGTGACGGCGCGGCCACCGGTGCGTAGCGACTGAGGTCCACGCTGCTTGGCGTTCGTGACGGTCTCGGCATCGACACCGCCGATCGCTGGAGCGATGTTCTCGACACCGGCGATGTACGGAATGGTCGTCTGCAGGCCGCGCAAGGTACCGCTGCCGACGTTGCCGACGACGCCGCCACCGGTGCGGTAGCCGCTGACGGCGAGGACGGCACCTTCGGGTGGCACGGCGCCGTGCTGGCGGGTGACCCCGTTCGGGTAGCGGATCAGCGGACCGAAGTGGACCTCGCCGGTCGTCGAGTTCCAGACGAAGTGGCGGTCGTCCTTGGTCGAGCGGCCGAAGTCGTCGACCTCGGTCCAGTCGGTGATCACGCCCCCGTGGGTCATCGTCACCGTCTCGCCCGCGAGGCGCGGGAGCACGGGCGTGTTGCGGACCTTGAACACCTGATCGGGCTTACCGGTGCTCTGTCCGAGCAACTCGCGACCGATGATGTCGCTGTGCTCGGCAATGGTGGTGCCGCCGATGGACGTCACGGTGATCTTGCGGATCTGCGGTGACGCCCGGTACGTCGGCTGGCCGGGCTCGGGGACGAGCAGCCGGGCCCGCAGCCAGTAGGCGCGCTTGCCACCGAGCATGAGCGGCTCGTGCTGGTTCGGGACGAGCAGCACGATGTTGCCGTTGCGGTTGAGCCCGCCGGTGGTGTCGCGATACGGCTTGGCGGGGATCCACGCCTCGCCCTGCCAGATCTCCCAACGCAGCGGCGCATGGTCGGGGACGACGCCGATGCCCTCGACATTGGCCGTGATGTCCATCCGGATCGCGTTACCGGCCAGTGAGTGTTCGAAGCCGAGGTAGAAGCAATCGCCCGGCGTGACCGTGCGGAAGCAGGCCACCGCACCGCGCTCGATGCGTAGGTCGTCCCAGACGTCGGCGTACACATCGCTCCCGACCGACGTCAGCGCGGCGATGGTCGTCGGGGCAGTGATCGAGAGGTCCTCGAGCGTCGTGAACACCCGAGTCGCGCCGTACTCACCGACGGTACTGACGCGGGTCCCGACGGGCACCACGGCAGTCGAGTCGATGGCACTCGACAACCAGAACGTGAGATCCGCGCGCGCGGCCGTCGCCGGGAACGGCTCGAAACCGAGCAGGTTGAGCATGTGCGTGTAGAACACGTCCGGGACCTGGTTCAGCCGGAACAGGGTCATCTCCGTCATCCAGGCAAACAGCTCGATCAACGCCACGCCCGGGTCGGACAGGTTGTGGTTGGTCCATTCCGGGCAGTACTTCGGGATCAACCGCTTTGCTTCGTCGACGATGTCCTGGAAGGACCGATCGTCGAGGTTCGTGACCGGCAAGGTCATGATTCACCTTCCTGCGGAATGACGTAGAACGGATAGACCAGGTTGCGCCGGTCGTTGGTGGCGCGCACGCGGTACTTGAGACGGATCATGACACGCGACATGTCACGGGGATCGGGTTCGATCACGACATCTTCGAGCTCCACACGCGGTTCCCACTGGGAGACGGCGTCGCGCACGCACTCGGCCATCAGACCGATGGTGTTCGCGTTGATGGGCTCGAACAGGAGGTCCCAGATCCGGCAGCCGAACTGGGGTCGCATCAAGCGCTCGCCTGGCGCTGTCGTCAGGACCATGCGCAGTGAGCCGTCGATGTCCGCGCCGCCGCTCGTGAAGGCGAGCGCGCCGGACTGGTCGACACGCATCGGGAACGAGATCCCCCGTCCGACGAAGTCGGCTGCTGCGTCGCTCATCGTTGCCTGCTCTGTGTCGGCATGTCGTTCGGTCGTTCCATCAGTTGATCTTGGTCATGGAGCCCTTGAGCTCGAGAATGCCGCCCGAGGTGACCTTTGCCGAACCGCTCGCCTTGACCTCGAGCGTCGGTCCGCCGTCGATCGCTGTGCCAGCCGTGGCCTTGACGTCGAGCTTGGCTCCGGCCTTGAGCTCCATCGCAGCGGTCGAC